>NZ_RAWG01000093.1 GCF_003611735.1 Corallococcus sicarius
CCCTCCCCGTCATCACCGACAAGGCCGCCCCTCAGAAGGCCACCGCCGCGCCGGCGGAGGAGAAGAAGCCGGCCGCCGTCGGCGATTCGTTCGAGGCGAAGAAGGCCGCCACGGGCCCGGTGCTGGGCGAGGCCGCTGCCGCGCCGGCCATCGCGAGCCTGAGGAAGGGCCTCGCCGCGAGCGCCGCGGAGAAGCCCGTGGCGAAGGCGGCCGTGGACGGGCCTCCTCCCGAGCGTCAGACGGTGTCCGGTGAGGACAAGGCGAAGCAGGCCGTGGAGCTCAAGAGCGTGGGCGAGCGCCGCACCGAGACGGCGGATGCGCAGCGGGCGCTGCGGGAGAAGACCACCGAACAGGCCGACAAGCTCTTCTCCATGGCGGACGGCAAGGAGCCCGTGCCCGAGGGCGCCTCCGTCAAGCGCCTGTCCGAGACGGAGGTGGAGCTCACCCGCGTCAACGGCGAGAAGGAGATCATCGAGCGCTCGGTGGCGACGAAGAAGGACGGCGCGGTGACGATGGACACCGCCACCTACGAGGACGGCACCCACACGCGCGACCGGCTGGAGCTGAAGGCGGACGGCGGCTCGGTGGTGCAGCGCGCGGAGTGGAAGGGCGACAAGACCGGGGCCGCGGACCTCAAGTCCTTCGACGACATCTCCAAGGTGAAGGACAAGGGCCTCACGTACACGCACAACGCGGTGCACGTGGAGCCGCACAAGGACGGCGACCGGTTGATCACGGACGCGTACTCGCAGGCGGACGGCGGCGCGCAGACGAGCCGCACCGCCTACTACCAGCAGAAGGGGGGCGGCTCCATCGACAACAAGCTCAAGGGCCCGTTCGACTTCGACAAGCCGGTGGACCGCGCGGACACGTACACCTATACGATTCCGCCCCCGGGTGAGGACGGCTCGCAGGGCGACGTGCAGTACAGCCGCGTGCAGGACTTCTCCCAGGACAACGTGAAGGCGACGTCCTACGTGGACCGCACGCTGGACGCCCACACGAAGCTCGCGGGCCCCGGGCCGCACACGATGGAAGGCCTGCACAAGGTCCGCGACGACTACGGCAAGGGCGGCGGGGAGAACTGGGACGCGGACAAGGCGGGCAAGGGCCGCCCGCCGAAGCGCTGGACGGTGGACATGCAGAAGGGCCCGGACCGGCTCGACTCGCAGACCTTCATCGAAGGCTACCCGGACGCGACCATCAAGACGGAGCGGACGCGCGAGGGCAACACCGTGAAGGAGAAGTTCGAGGGCAAGACCTTCGAGAAGGAGGACTCCTCCAAGCGCGTGCCGGTGAACGGCGAGTCGTCCACCACCTTCGGCCAGGACGGCTCCGTGGAGAAGATGGACTCCAGGAGCCGCGAGGCGGACGGCTCCGACCTGGAGCAGCACTACAACAGCAGCCGCAAGGCGACGGACGCGGGGCTGGAGCTGCAGGAGTCGCTGGAGACCAAGCGCACGAAGGACAACAAGACGGAGACGGCCCTCAAGGAGGACACGTCGCTGTTGTCCGGTGAGGGCGCGCAGCTCATCAACTCGCGCACCACGGTGACGGACGTGGAGGGCCGCAAGGGCGTGCACGAGCTGGGCAAGGACGGCGAGAAGCTCCAGCTGTCCGGCCCCGAAGGCCGCGACATGCGCGACGTCTCCAACCCGGACGACTTCAAGGACGACGCGTTCGGCAAGCTCCTGCTGGAGCAGGCGACCCTCTCCACCACCAGCACGGTGAACCAGTACGCGAACAGCGGCGGCGCGCAGGCGCTGAGCGTCCTCAAGAACCTGAGCCAGGACGCGGACCGGCTGCCCGCGCAGGCCTCGGCCCTCTTGGGCAAGGACGCCATCAAGAACGGCCTGGGCGCGGCGCAGGGCGGCGCGAGCGCGCTGGGCGGCGTGGCGGGCGTGGTGTCCGGCGGCATGTTCCTGGCGCGGGGCATCCGCGACAACAACATGCCGGACATCGTGAAGGGCGTGACGGACACGGCCAACGGCGCGCTGAACCTCTACACGGGCGGCCAGGGCTTCGCGGAGGCCATCAAGGGCTTCAAGACCTCCGGCCAGGCCGCCGCCACCACGGCGCCCACCGGGGCGAAGACCATGGCGTGGGCGAAGGCGGTGGCGAACCCGAAGGTGGCGGGCGCCGTCACCAGCGCGGTGCTGGACTCGGTGAAGAACATGGGCGGCATCGGCAAGGTGGCCGGTGTGACGGCGAGCGCCGGGAGCAAGGCGCTCTCCGCCCTCAAGAGCGTGGGCGGCGCGGCCAACGTGCTGGGCGCCGTGGGCGGCACGGTGGGCGGCGTGTTCGACATCGTCAACGGCTCCAAGGTCAAGGACGGGGCGCAGATCGCCAAGGGCGCCATCGGCATCGCGGGCAGCCTCGGCGGCGCGGTGGCGGTGGGCGCGATTGGCGGCCCGCTGGGCATGGCGGTGGGCGCGGGCATCGGCCTCTTGACCTTCGGCATCGGGAAGCTCATGGACGCCATCAGCGACAAGCCGCACAAGATCGCCGAGTTGCAGATCGACTGAGGCCCGGAAGTCGCCAGCCCGTGACGCGCCGGTTGACGCGCGTCCCGGGCACCCGTCTTATCCGGCCTCCCCTTGAGCAGGAGCGGTCGTGGCAGGAGCAGTGCCGGTCGAGTTGACCCCGGAGAACTACCAGGAAGTCACCCGGCGCCCCGGGGTGTGCGTGGTGGACTGCTGGGCGCCGTGGTGTGCGCCCTGCCATGAGTTCACGCCCCTCTTCACGGCGGCGGCGGCGAGGTTCCCGGCCATCACCTTCGCCCGGCTCGACACCGAGGCGCAGGAGGCGCTGGCCGAGCCCCTGGGCATCGAGGCCATGCCCCTGGTCATCGCCTTCAAGGACGGGCTGGAGGTCCACCGCGCCTCCGGCGTGATGTCCGCCGACGCGCTGGACGTGCTGTTGGGCCGGCTTGCGGCGGTGGACGTGGCCGAGGAGAAGCGCCGCGCCGCGAACCGGCGGCTCACCGAGGCGGGCAAGCCGCCCCCCGGCGTCCCCAAGGGCGCGACGTGGGACGCGGGCGACGCGGAGTGGACCTTCGGGCCCAAGGACTCCAAGGGCCGGCAGCACGGCACCTGGAAGTTCTGGCGCGCGGACGGCACCCTCTGCAACGAGTGCGTGATGAAGCAGGGCACGCCGCACGGCGTGTTCAAGCGCTTCCACGAGGACGGCTCCGTGTCGCAGGAGGGCACCTTCGAGCAGGGCCAGCTCCACGGCCCGCGCACCTGGTACGCGTCCGAGCACTTCACCAGCGAGCGCATGCACGAGAACGGCGTGAGCGAGCGGGTGAGGAAGACCGTGATGCTCTACGACCAGGGCGAGGTGCGGCAGGTGCTGCACTTCGACGGCACCGGGCAGCGCGTGATTCCCACCACCGGCGAGCCCTACCCCGTCCGCCCGGCCCACCTGCCCGAGGACGCGGAGCTGCGCGAGGACCTGGACCAGTGGGCCCGCGTGTCGCTCAACGCCGAGGGCGAGCGCCACGGGCTCGTCCGCTTCTGGGACCGCCAGGGCCAGCTGCTCTGGGAGGCCGAGTACGTGGACGGGCTGCGCCACGGGCACTACCGCTCGCGCGCGGTGGACACCTACGCGGACTTCCGCGTCCACTTCGACGAGGGTCAGGCGGAGGGCAACCTCGCGGCGGGCGTGTGGTCGCTCCTGGATGCCCAGCGCCAGGTGGTGCTCACCCGCGACCTGGGGCTGGCGCAGGACGAAGAGGCCCTGGAGCGCTCGCCGGTGTTCTCCAACCTCCCGCGCACCGCGGAGGCGTGGCGCGAGTTCGCGCGGCAGGCCCGGGCGGAGAAGCGCTACCGGGAGGCCCTGCTGGCCACGGCGCGAGCGTGCGCCACCGCGATGGACCTCCAGCCGCTGACGGAGTGGTTGGAGCAGCTCACCCTGCCCCGCACGCGGCAGTCGGCGCACGCGCTGGCGATGTCGGTGGTGCAGGAGGCGGGCGAGCGGTGGGCCCCGATGGCGGACTGCCTCATGCGAGGCGGTGAGGCGGCCACGCTCCTGAGGGCCTACGCCGTGCTGCTGGACCAGACGGACCGGCCGCGCGCGGCGCTGGACTTCATCCACGCGGCGCTGCTGCTCGCGCCGGAGCGCAAGGCGTACCTGTTCACCCGGGGGCTCATCCTGTTGAACCTGGGGCAGCCGGAGCAGGTGCAGCACGACGCCGAACAGCTCGCGACGGTGGAGCCGGACACCGCGCGGTTCCTGAGCACCTATGCCCGGGCGCTGTTCCCCCGCTTCGACTTCTGGGCGGGCCAGGAGGCTCCGCGCTGCACCTACGACGGACTCCCGGAAGGGCCCCAGCAGCCGCTGGAGTCCATCCAGCAGGTGGTGCGCAAGTACGCCACGCGGATCCAGCTGCTGCGCGCGGAGCTGCTCCAGCGGTTCAAGCCCGGCGCCTCGCTGCCCTGGTTGCCACCGGACCTGTCCGGGCTGCTGCCCGCGGGGCCGGTGAAGCTGGAGCAGTTGGAGCTGGAGTTCGGGGACGAGCAGGTGGAGATCGACGAGACGCTGGACACGGGCCGGGGGCTCGCGGACCTGGTGCTCGTGATGCGCTCGGACTGGAGCGCGCTGACGTGGCTGCTGTGGGCGTGCGGAGAGAAGACGTTCCGGATGCCGACGCGGCTTTCGCCTCCCGCGGACTATGGCCAGGGGGCAGGACAGGCCTCCCAGCGGCTGTGGCAGAGCCGGGACCGGCGGCTGCGGGGCGGAGACGGCTCGGCGGCCGGTGAGGGCTTCTCGTTCGAGGGCGTGCCGCTGGGTGAGCTCCACCCGAACCTGGTGTCCATCGCGGAGCGGCAGTACGCGGAGACGCAGGCGATGTTCTATTGGCTCAACGACTCCGACCATGTGTCGCCGTGGCAGAGCAATCTGAGGGGCAGCTAGTGATGAAGCGGATTCGTGAAACCATCGAGGTCGCGGAGCCCCTGTGGCGGGCCCTGGAGCAGATGAGCCACGACCTGGGCGTGGACCGGGATGCCCTGGTGGCCCAGGCCCTGTTCCTGCTCGCGAAGCAGAACGGCTACGTGGCGCCGACGCCCGTGTTGCTCGGTGCGACGTCGGCGGTCGCGCAGTCGATTCCCGTGGAAGCGCCGGCCACGCCGCGCCCGCCCGCTGCGGAGCCCCGGGCCCCTGAGCCCGTCTCCCGCCCGGCGGAGGCCGTGGCCGCCGTGGCTGCCGTCAGCCCGGCCGTGAAGGAGCCGGCCGCGCCTGCCGTGGCGGTGGAAGCCCAGGAGCCGGCGAAGGCCGCGGCGCCCGTGAGCGATGACGTCGCCTTCGTGCGGACCCGGATGAAGGAGGTGCTGGCGGCGGTGGATGCGACCGTGCTGCCTCGCGACGTTCCGGTGCCGTCCGATGAAGCGGAGTCCGAGCAGGAGGCGGACGACGAGGAGCCTTCGGACGAGGATGAGTCCGACGGCAACGACGTGGCTTCTGACGACGATGAGGAGTCGGAGGAGGACGAGGAGGAGTCCGACGAGGACGAGGCGACCGGGGACACGGGCGAGTCGGACATGGGCGAAGCGGAGGACGAAGCCTCCGATGACTCCGCAGACTCCGGAGACGAGAAGCCCGCCGACGCGGAGGAGGACAGCGAGGACGACGCCAGCATCGCAGCGGCTGTCGGAGCCGAAACGACCGAGGGCTCCGACGAGGAAGCCTCGGACGACGCAGGTGCCGAAGACGACTCCGCCGAGGAGGAAGACTCCCGCGCCGAGGCTTCGGACGAACAGGAGGAGCAGGCCCACGGCGAGGCTGACGCCGAGGAGCCCGAGGAGTCCAGGGGCTCCGGCAAGCGGCAGAACTCCACCAACGTCCCCCAGGCCCCGCAGCCGCTGGAGTTGTTCGTGCGGCTCGCGCCGGGAGGGCCCGCCGTCATGGTGGACGTGCCGCGCTTCACGCTGGGCCGGGGCCCGAACTGCAGCCTCACCGTGAAGTCCGGGCGCGTCTCCCGCGAGCACGCCGCCATCGTGCGCGTGGGCAACGACTTCTTCATCGAGGACCTGGACTCCTCGAACGGGACCTGGATCAACCACCAGCGCATCAAGCGCCAGAAGATCGAGGACGGGGACACGTTCAACCTCGGGACCGAAGCCGTGTACTTCTCGATGGGACCCCGCGAGGACTGACGCCGCGCCTCACGCCCTGCGCGGGGGATTGCGGATGCCGACGGCGGAGATGACTCCGCCCAGGATGAGCAGGACGGCGGTGGTGAGCATCGCCCGGTGGAAGCCCGCGACGTCCAATCGCGGGCCCACGATGAGCCCGGTGAGCGCGATGGCGATGAGCCCCGCCACCCGGGCCACGGCGTTGTTGATGGCCGAGCCGATGCCGGCCTGCTCGCTCCGGATGGACCCGAGCACCGCCGCCGTCAGCGGCGCGACCGTCATCGTCAGCCCCAGGCCAAACACCCCCACGCCCGGCAGCATCTGGGTCCAGAAGTCGAGCGGTTCGCGGACCTTCAGCATCAATAGATATCCGCAGCCCGCGACGCACGGCCCCACCGCCATGAACAGGCGCGGCCCGAAGCGCCCGGCGAGCCCGCCGAACACGGACGACAGCAACAGCATGATGACCGTCGTCGGCATCAACGCCAGCCCCGCTGTCGTCGCGCGGAAGCCGCCCACTTCCTGAAGGAAGAGCGTGATGACGAACATGCCCAGCGACAGCGCGCCATAGATGGCCGTGGTGGCGAGGTTGCCCACCCAGAAGTTCCGCTCCCGGAACAGGCCCAGCGGCATCATCGGGTGCGAACTGCGCTGCTCCTGCACCAGGAACGCGACGAACGCCGGCACGCCGATGGCCAGGGACATCCACACCGTCGGGTGTGTCCAGCCGACCTTCCCCTGTTCGATGAGCGCATAGACGGGGCCGCCCAATCCCACACACGCGAGGAGCGCGCCGGGCACGTCGATGCGTGCGCCCTCCGGCTGGGGCGGCTCCTCCAGTCGTGCGAGCAGCACCAGGGTCAGCGCGATGGGCAGCACGTTGATGCCGAAGATCCACCGCCAGCCCACGGTGTCGACCAGGAGCCCACCGACGAGAGGGCCCGCGATGAACGCCCCACCCGTCCAGCCGGTCCACGCGCCAATGGCCTTGGCCTGCGCGGGTCCGGAGAAGAAGGACAGGATGAGCGCGAGCGAGCCCGGCACCAGCAGCGCCCCCGCGGCGCCTTGCAGCCCACGAGCAAGGATGAGCACGGTGCCGGAGGGGGCCAGCGCGCACAGCACCGACGTCACGCCAAAGCCCAGGAGCCCGAGGCGCAGGATGCGCTTGCGCCCGAACGCATCGGACAGCGAGCCCGCGACCAGCATCAGCGCGCCCAGGGTGATGAGGTACGCATCCACGACCCACTGCTGGAGCGAGAGCCCCCCGCCCAGGTCCCGGACCATCGCCGGCAGCGCGACGTTGATGATCGCCCCGTCCAGGAACGTGACGAGCGAGGCGAGCACGGCGATCCCCAGGACGAGTCGCTGTTGAGGGGTCAAGGTACCCGCTGACTCCCCCCCAAGGTGGAACGCCATTCACGCCCAGGAGGGAGGGCGGAACGTCCTGCCCCTTGTAGTGGACCCCCTTCCACGCTGTCTGCGCTGGACGCGTGGGACTTCAAGCTCATCAACACTGAAGGGGGCAGGCCCGGCACGACACATCCGGGGCGGCGCCCCCGGAGCAGCTCGTCCGCCTCCGGCGTGAGATCGAAACGCGCGGCCCCGTGAGCGACAACCTGGCGCACCCCACCCCCATCCACCTGTCCATGCGGGCCGCCGGGTAGGTCGCCTCCTCAACGCTTCGCTCCCCCGCGACGGGCCCGGTGCCATCCAGATACCGGGCCCGTCGTCGTTCCCAGGTCGCTTGCCTTGACTTGAAAATTACGCGCGTAATATTACATCTGAAATCCAAGGAGCCAGCCATGACCGCCAGCTACATCATCGACGCCGTCCGGACCCCGCGTGGGCGCGGGAAGATGGGCAAGGGCGCCCTCACGGGGCTGCACCCGCAGGAGCTGCTCGCGCAGGTGCTCAACGAGCTGAAGCGGCGTGGAGGCTGGGATGCGCGCGAGGTGGGCGACGTCATCGCGGGGTGTGTCTCGCAGGTGAACGAGCAGGGCGCGAACATCGCGCGCAACGCGGTGCTGGCGGCGGGCTGGCCGCAGGAGGTGTCCGCCGTGTCGCTCAACCGCTTCTGCGGCTCCGGCCTGCAGGCGGTGAACTTCGGCGCGATGGGCGTGGCCTCCGGCGCGATGGACTTCGTGGTCGCGGGCGGAGTGGAGAGCATGTCGCACCTGTCGCTGGGCGCGGACGGCGGCGGCCAGGACGGCGGCAACGTGCGCCTGCGCGAGCGTGTCTTCCAGGTGCCGCAAGGCATCAGCGCGGACCTCATCGCCACGCTGGAGGGCATCACGCGCGAGGACGTGGACGCGCTGGCGCTGCGCTCGCAGAAGAACGCGGCCCTGGCGGTGGAGCAGCACCGCTTCGCGAAGTCGCTCTTCGCGGTGAAGGACCCGGCGAGTGGCGCCGTGCTGCTGGAGCGTGACGAGTTCCCCCGCCCGGACACCACCGCGGAGGGGCTCGCCGCGTTGAAGCCTGCCTTCGTCACGATGGGAGAGACCGTCGTGGGCCCGAACGGGGAGACGCTGGATGGGATTGCGCTGTCCGCCTATCCGCGAGCGAAGCGCATCCAGCACCTCCACACGGCCGGCAACTCCAGCGGCATCGTGGACGGGGCCGCCGTGGTGTCGTTGGCGTCGGAGCGCTACGTGAAGGAGAAGGGGCTCAAGCCCCGCGCCCGCATCCGCGCGATGGCGACGCTGGGCACCGAGCCGCTCCTGATGCTCACCGCCCCTGCGCCGGTGAGCGAGAAGGCCCTGCGCATGGCGGGCATGAAGGCGGGCGACATCGACCTGTGGGAGATCAACGAGGCCTTCGCGGGCGTCGTGGTCCAGACGACGCGAGCGCTGGGCATCGACCCGGACCGGGTGAACGTCAACGGAGGCTCCATCGCGCTGGGCCATCCGCTGGGCGCCACCGGCGCGATGCTGCTGGGCACCGCGCTGGATGAGCTGGAGCGCACCGGCAAGGCGACGGCGCTCATCACCATGTGCATCGGCGGTGGTCAGGGCATCGCCACCATCGTGGAGCGCGTGTAGGGCGTCACCACGGCCCCTTCCCCCAGCGAATCCGGGCAAGCTCCCCCCTTCGGACGGAGGGTGGACGATGCGCGTGACGGTCGTGCTGGTGTGCCTGGGCCTGCTCTTCGCGGGCTGCACCGGGGTGGAGACGCCTGCCGGGCGGGGTGGCTCGCGAGTGCTGCGGCAGCGCAGCCACTCCGGGCGGCTGCCCCCGGGCACGGCCCTCATCACCTCCCCTGGCGAGCACTCGCGGCAGGCGATGGAGCTGGGCCTGCTGGACCTGGATGCCTTCGAGACGCTGCTGGTGCGCGCGGGATTGGAGGAGTTGGACGGGCTGCCGCTGCGTCGCAATCCCTTCACGCCCGAGGACGCGCTCGAGGTGCTCGGGCGGTTGATGGAGCGGCCGGTGACGCTCGGCACCTTCCCACCGCGCATGGCGGCGGGCTTGCTGCTGCGCGAGGTGCTGGAGGGCGGTGAGGTCTCGCGGGAGACGCTGCTGCTCCGGGTGCAGCGCTTTGCCCGTGAGCAGGTGGCGGTGCTGCGGCCGGACGGCTACCTCGCGTGGGCCCTGGACGGAAGTACGCAGCAGAAGGTGGCACCCGTCACCTGGAAGGACGGCGCGTTCCGGGCTGGTAACTTCGAGCTGGGGCGCTTCTACAGCGGACGCAGCGGCGTCTTCCGCCACGCGGATGCGCAGCTGCGGACCGTGCCGGGGCCACCGCTCGCCGAGGTGTATGACGACGCGGACGTCCTCAGCCGCACGCTGGACGGCGCCGAGGACGCCTTCGCGGAAATGGCCGTCGCCCTGGGCACCCTGCTCTCCCACTCCCCGGCAGAGGCCCTCGCGGCGCTGCGACACCTGCCCTCGGGCCTGGTGGCCCTCATCGCCTCCTCGCCGGACTACCTGGAGCGCTTCCAGTACATGACGCGCGGCGAGCAACTCCAGGAGGCAGCCCGACTCACCACGAGCGTCATCGCCACCTGGGGCACGGCCTCCGCGACGACCCGCACGGTGCGCGGACTGCTGGCGAGCACGGAGGCCACGGTGCCGGTGCTCTCGCTGTCGGCCCAAGGCGCGCTGGTGCTGGAGCGCGTCGCGGTACCGGCGGAACGCTCGGCGGCGGTCTTGAGCGGCGGGCCCGGCGCCGCCGTCATCCTCCTGCGCGCCAACACAGCGGGAGGAGGCGCCTCATCCTCCGGTGGACCTGGAAGGTGGAAGCCCGCCCGGGAACACATGGAGGAGCCTGCGCGCAGGTATCAGGCTCAGATCACCCAGGCACCCGAGGGCCTCGTCTACGAAATCGATGACGTGAAGTTCGATGGCTTCAACGAGCGATTGCTGCTGGAGGCCAAGGGGCCTGGCTATGAGAAGTTTCTCGACCAGGCGGTAGAGCAAGGCGGATGGTTCGAGGGATTCTCGGACATGGTCCGGCAGGCCAGGAGGCAGCAGCAGGTGGCTCGGGGATTCCCCATGGAATGGCATTTCGCGGAGCGGAGGGTCGCGGACTACGTGCGCGCTCTCTTCAGGCGGAACGGTCTCGGGCGCGTTCAGGTCCTCTTCACGCCCCCTGCCTGAAAGGGTTCCGACGCACATGACCGAGACCTACTACGCAGGAGTGTACTGGCCTGGGCGCCCCGAATCGCTGGAGGCCTGCTCCCGACGCGCCGCGCTTCTCTTCCAGCGACTGGCCGCCCTGGATCCGAGTCTTGCCAGTTGGTTCGAGCAAGCAGCTTCCCGCGAAGCCGCACTCAAGGCCCACTTCACCCCAGATGCCGCAACGCTTCTCCGGTTCTTCCAGAAGCCGAGATACCAGCTGGGTGGAGGAGAGCTCGCCTTCTCTGCCTGGAACGGGAAGCCTGACGACAGCAGTGTCATCAACTTCGCTTGCGGATCCCCCACCCTCGATACGGTGGATCTCTGTGTCCTGACGCCCCCGTCGAAGGGGCTTGCCGCGGAGCGCCTTCTCTCCGTGTCAGCGATCACCCAGTTGTTGCGCGCGATGGTGCTGGCCTGGGAGCCGACCTGGGGGGTCTTCACCTCCGACGCTCATCGGGACGAGGTGTCGGAGTTCGCGGACGTGGGCACGTTCCTCGGCTGGGTCACGTACCTCGCCCGGCACCGGGGGACGGTGCCGCCGCTGCCGGCCCCCGTGCGCGTGGAGCCCGTGGAGGACCGGGGCACGCTCATCATCCTCACCCCCGAGCGCCTGACCGTCGGCAACCCCGAACATGTCGCACTCGCCCGGCACGTGACCGAACTGCTGACCCGTGCCGGGCTCCTGCAACCCATGCTGCCCTGAGCAGCGCTCAGCGCCTCACGGCGCGTACTTCCAGCTGGCCGTCACCGCGGGCTGGAAGCAGTGCACGTGGGCCGCCGTCGCGCTCGGAATCTCCTGCACGACGCCCGCCCCGTAGCCCCGGGCCCGGCACCACTGGCTCACTTCCAGCCTGGAGCCGGCGGCGGTGTAGTCGCCCAGGCTGGACACCGGGCCCAGCTGCGACCGCTCCACGTTCGTCTGGAGCCCGGAGTTGAAGCAGCCCACCCACGGCCGGGACGTCACCTCGAACACCTGCCCCGTGGTCCACCCCTGGCTGTTGCAGAAACGGTGCGCCGCGGCGGTGCAGTCCGTCCCCGTCACCCTGCGCTCATCCGTGCAACCCGCGTGGATCCGCGCCAGCTCCTCGAACGTCACCGCCACGCTCTGGTGCTGGATGGGCGCGCACGCCACCGTCAAATCCGTGGCCGTGGACGCCACCGGCACTCCCGAGAGCGAGATGGGCGGACGGTTGCTCACGAGCTGCATGATGGTGCCCCAGGTGTTGGTGGTGCTCGCCATCGCATCGCCCGCGCCCCGCTGCGCGCACACCCGGTGCATCGCGGACAGACACCCCTGCGAGTTCAGCGCCTGCGTGCCCGTGCAGGTCGGCGACTGCGCGCTCATCGCGAACTGCCCCGCGGAGGGCGCGTGCTGGATGGCCTCCTCGCGGCAGTTCGCGCCGTGCGCCGTCATGCAGATGCTGCGGTTGGAGCGCGCGTGCGTGAAGAGACGCACCTCGTCGATGGCCCCCCGGAACGAACCCTCGCCATTCACCGGGCAGCGCTGCGCATCCAGGTTCGCGCCCGCGCCGATGAACAGCGGCCCCGTGCCCAGCCGGGCCGTCCCCGGCGCAACCGGCAGTACGCGGTTCGTGGGCACGCCGTTGAGGTACTCGTTGAACACGCCGGTGACGCCGTCCCAGGTATAGGCCAGGTGGCTCCACTGCCCCACGGGCAGTGCGGGGCTGACGCCCAGGCGCACCCGCTGGCCGTTGACGACCAGGGAGAACTGCACCTGGTGGCTCGCCTCGTAGATGAGGTCCAGCCCACCCTGCTTCTGCATCAGGTAACGGTACGGGTTGCCGGTGGTGCACCCCTGCTGGATGTCCGCGTCCGGCCGCACCGCGAGCTCCACCGACAGGCCCCGCACGAACGCCCCCACGCCGGGCACCGTGCCGGAGGCGTCCGTCAGGTTCACCGCGAGCGCGCTGCCGCCGGGCACCAGCAGCGCCTTGCCCTTGCCGTGCGGCTGCCACAGCGAATCCGTGGGCGCCGAGCGCGTCACCGCGTTGCCGGCGGAGATGGAGGCCGCGCCCTGGAGCGTGCCGGTGAAGAAGCGCCCGGACAGGTCCGGCGTGCGCGTCAGGTCATACGCACCCGCGCGGGTGACCAGCTCGTTCATCGGCAGGAAGAGCAGCTGGAACGGATCCATCAGCTCGCCCAGGTCCACCTCGTTGTAGTCCGCCGTGTTGCTGCCGAAGAGCGCCAGCACGTCGTGCGTCTTCGTCACGGGCAGGTAGTGCGCCTCGTTGCTCTGTCCGCTCGGGAAGTTCTGCGACGGCAGCCGCTCCTGCTCGAAGTTCCACATCGGCCCGGAATAGAAGAGGTGCGCCAGGTCCATGCGGTCCGTGTTGATGGCCCCGTCGATGTGGTACGTGGTCCAGTTCGTGTCCGCGCCCACCAGGCTGACCGCCTCGCGCCTCGCGCCGTCCGTGTACGTGACGGCGATGTAGAGGAGGTTGCGCCCCTCGTGGTCCACCCAGGCGTAGGCGCCCCGGACGAGGGCCCCGGACGTCGTGTCGCCGAAGTCCTCGCCCGTGGCCGCCTTCAGGCGCTTCCACGCGAGCGGGTAGCGCTTCACGCCAGGGTTCGCGTCATTGAACATCATCGACAGCGGACGCGGGTTGCTCCAGCCCGTGGCCGCGCACGGCGTGGGGTTGTACGCGTACATCATGTGGTCGATGCCGCCGTTGTTCGCGGGCCCACCCTGGAAGATGAGCAGCCGGCCGTCGGACGTCATCGTCGGCTCGATGCCGAAGATGCCCGCGCCCGTCACCGTGGTCAGCGTCTCCAGCGCGCCCGTGCTGAAGGACGCGACCTCCGCCTGCGTCGTGAAGGGCTGCGACACCCGCACGTCCACCGTGCGCCGCCGGAAGCGGTTGGGCCCGTTGTACATCTGCGAGTCGAAGAGGAACGGCTGGTACACCGCCACGCCGCTCGAAAGCGCATAGGGCTGCGCCGGGTTGGGGAAGCAGAACGCCAGCGCGTTCTCCCCGTTGTGCACGTCCACCCGCTTCCCCGCCGAGAACGCCGTGGAGAACGACGGCTTGCCCGAGGCGTCGTACGTCACCGCCTCCGGACGGAACACCCGCGCGATCCAGGTGGTCGTCGTGGTTGCCGCGTCCTCACGGATGTTGCCGATGAAGATGCGGCCATCCACCGTCGACGAGTGCCCGTTGGACCCGAACGGCGTCGCGATGCGCGTGTTCACCAACGAAGGACGCCCCTCCGCGAGCACCGCGCAGGGCACCACCGCGAGCGCCGTTCCCAGCAGCGCACCCAGGCTCCAGTTAAGTTTGTTTTGCATGGAAAATAGGATAATCAAATTTCCAGGACCTACCTAAATCCCCGAGGACGACGATGGCAACGAGTACGGTGAAGACAGCGGGAGTGTGGATGCTGGGGCTGCTGTGGGGGCTCACGGCGTGTGGTGGCACCCCCGCCCCGGAGACGCCTGAAGCGGTGACCACGCAGACGCAGGCGGCCACGCAGGCGCCGCTGGGCCAGACGGTGTGGCTCAAGGCGTGCGCGACGCAGAAGTTCGTGTCGGCGGATCGCAACCTCAACACCACCGCGCCGCTGGTCGCCAACCGCGACAGCGCGCAGGGCTGGGAGCAGTTCCAGGTGGCGGACGCGGGCAATGACTTCATCTCCCTGCGCGTGAGCGAGACGGGCCTGTACGTGTCCGCGGATCCGAACGCGGGCGGGCAGGTCACCGGGTTCCGCACGGCGGTGGGCGACTGGGAGCGCTTCACCTGGGTGCCCTTCCCGGACGGCTCCGTGGGCCTGAGGGCGAAGAGCACCGGCCAGTTCGTGTCCGCGGACGCGAACCAGGGCGGCGCGCCGCTGTATGCCAACCGCGCCACCGCGGGCTGCTGGGAGGCCTTCTCCTTCGGCATCGTGGGCGGCGGCACGGACCGCTGGGTGCAGATCTGGAGCGACGAATTCGACGGCACCACCGTCAACGCGTCCAACTGGGCGCCCAACACCACCGTGCACGTGAACAACGAGCAGCAGCAGTACACGAACTCGAGCAGCAACATCTCCGTGAGCAACGGCACGCTGAAGCTCACCGCGCGCCTTCAGTCCGCCAATGGCTATCCGTTCACCTCTGGCCGGCTGGAGAGCGCGGGCAAGCGGGAGTTCAGCCACGGTCGCATCGAGGCGCGCATCAAGATGCCGGTGGGGGCGGGCCTGTGGCCGGCGTTCTGGATGCTGGGCAATGACATCGGCACGGTGGGCTGGCCGGCCTGCGGTGAGCTCGACATCATGGAGAACGTCGGCTACGGCGACTGGACGTCGGTGGCGCTGCACGGCCCGGGCTACTCCGGCAACACGCCCATCAACGGCCGCTTCTACCCGGCCGGCGGCGTCACCGCCTGGCACGTGTACCGCACCGAATATTCGACCACGGACATCAAGTGGTACATCGACGGGGCGCTCGTGAAGACGACGCCGCGCAGCGAGGTCCTGCGCTACGGCGCCTGGGCCTACGACAAGCCGATGTACATCATCCTCAACCTCGCGGTGGGCGGCGGCTACCCCTTCGGCATGAACGGCGCGACGACGCCCTACTACGGCGTGCCGCAGTCCACGGTGGACCTGCTGCGCAACGCGCCCCAGACGATGGAAGTGGACTGGGTGCGTGCCTATCAGTGGCGGTAGGCTCCGGCCATGCCGCTTCCGCCCCTCCTCCTGCTGGCTGACAGCTCCCCGCTGTTCTGGCGCGTGGAGGGGCGCCCCTTCCTGGATTTCGTACGCGTGCACACCGGGGCGGACCTGCGCGTGCCGCCCGTGCGCGCGGCCTACCTGGGCGCGTCCAACGGCGATGCGCCGGAGTTCTACGAGATCTTCACCGCGGCCATGGAGGGCATCGGCATCACCCGCTGCCGGAGCATCCCGGCCGCGCCCTCCGCGCAGGACCTGGAGTGGCTGAAGGACGCCGACGTCATCCTCCTCGCGGGCGGCAACCCGCGCGTGGGCTGGGACGCCTTCCAGGCGCACGGGGTGGACACGCTCCTGCGTGAGCGTCACCAGGCGGGTGCGGTGCTGATGGGCGTGTCCGCGGGCGCCATGCACCTGGGGACAGGCGCGTGGTGCGAGGACCTGCCCGAAGAGGGCGAGCCCTTCCCCGTGCTGGGGCTCACGCCCTTCCTCATCGGCGTGCATGAGCCGGCGGACTGGCCCGGGCTCAGGCTCGCGGTGCGGCGGATGGGATTGCCCACGCGAGGGCTGGGCATCCCGCACGGCGGCGGCGTGCTCCTGCATGCGGACGGTAGCGTGGAGCCCGTGCGCCAGCCCGTGGTGGACATGTCGCTGGATGTGGAGGGCCGGCTGCACGAGTCGCTGCTGCTGCCCCCCGCCGAGCCCTATCGCGGCGAGCCCCCGAACACGCCGGTGGACCGACGGCAGCTCCAGTAGAACCCTGGCCTCATCTTCGAGGAACAACCATGTCATCGAGACCGAGCAGGACGTTGGGCGCGTGGGCGCTGGTGTTGGGGCTGACGGCCTGCGCCGGAGCACCGGTCGTGGAGAAGCGCGCCGGAGACGACTGGGTCCAGGTGTGGAGCGACGAGTTCGACGGCGACAGCGTCAATGCCTCCAACTGGACCCTCCAGACCGACGTGCACGTGAACGACGAGCAGCAGCAATACACGACGTCCCCCGACAACGTGTCGGTGAGCGGCGGCACGCTGAAGCTCACCGCGCGCCTTCAGTCCGCCAATGGCTACCCGTTCACCTCCGGCCGCGTGGAGAGCGCGGGCAAGCGGGAGTTCCAACACGGCCGCGTCGAAGCGCGCATCAAGCTGCCGGTGGGCATTGGCCTGTGGCCCGCGTTCTGGATGCTGGGCAATGACATCCGCACGGCAGGCTGGCCGGGCTGTGGCGAGCTCGACATCATGGAGAACGTCGGCTACGGCGAGTGGATCTCCGTCGCACTGCACGGCCCGGGCTACTCCGGCAACACGCCCATCAACGGCCGGTTCAACCCGCGCACGCCGGTGAGCGACTGGCACGACTACCGCGTGGAGTCCTCGCCCGCGGAGGTCCGCTGGTACATCGACGGGGCGCTGGTGAAGACCACGACGCGCGCGGAGGTCGAGCGTCACGGCGCCTGGGCCTTCGACAAGCCCCTGTTCATCATCTTCAACTTCGCGGTGGGCGGGAGCTATCCGTCCGGCGTCAACGGCGCGAAGGAGCCCTACTTCGGCGTGCCCCAGGCCACGGTGGACCTCGTGCGCGACGCGCCCCAGACGATGGAAGTGGACTGGGTGCGCGTGTCCCAACGGCGGTAGTCCGCGCTCCGCCATCCCCCTGACGGGGTATGGGAAGCCCGCCTCCGTGCCTCCAAGGTGGTTCTTCTCCAGGAGGAGCCAACATGACGGTCACGGTGGTGGTGGTGTCGGGGCCCATCGGCGCGGGGAAGACGACGCTCGCGCAGCGGCTCGTACAGCGGTTCGGTGCCCTTCCGCTCAGCACCCGGGACTTCCTCCGGGAGCGCTTCCCTCGCACGGGCGAGGGCCTACGCCCGATGCAGGACCTGGGCGCCTCGCTGGACCGGGAGACGGCAGGACGCTGGCTGGCGGACGCCGTGCTCGCCGCCGTCCCCTCCCATGCGCCCCGCTCCCACCTCGTCGTGGTGGACGCCGTGAGCAGCGCGCCCCAGGTGGAGGGACTTCGCAGGAGCCCGCGCGCGCGCGTCGTTCACGTGCACCTGCAGGCGTCGAAGGAGGAGCGGGCCCGGCGCTCGCGCATGTCGGGCACCGCGTTTGAAGAGGCCCGTGCACACCCCGCCGAACTCGCGGTGGATGCACTGGCACCGCTCGCGGACCTCGTCGTGGACACACAGCGGACCGCGCCGGACGCCGTGCTCGTGCGGGTGGCCGGCCAGCTCGGGCTGTTCGGACGTCCCTCGGAGCGGCTCGTGGACGTGCTCGTGGGAGGCCCGCACGGCCACGAGGACACGGGCCGGGTCGCGGAGCATGTCGCTCCGGGCTACGACGTGCTGATCCGCGTCGGCGGGCTCCACGTGGGACAGCCGGCGCCCGATGCCGCGGACTTCACCCGCTTCCAGCAGCTCCCATCGGGCACCCGCACGGCGCCCGGTGCGTGGGTGGTGCTGGGCCCCGGAACGCCCCTGTCCCTGGAGCGCCTGCGCCTGGAGATGGAGGTGCAGGGGCTCCCTCCCGGACAGCTCTTCATCGACCCCGCCGCCGTCCTCCAGGCGGGGGACCCGGGCCTGGAGGCGGGGCCTTCCACGATGCGACTCGCAGCGGACGTCGCGGCGCTCCGGCCCTTCCTGCGGCCCACCGCGGACGTTCTGGATGACGCCTTCGCGCGGGGACACCGCGTGCTGCTCGAAGGCAGCGGGCACCCGCACCCCGGAGCCCCCGCGCGCGACTCGACCGCGAGCGGCTGTCTGGCGGAGGCGGGCATCGCGCCGGGCCGGGTGCGACGGACGCTCCTGGTGTGCCGCTCCGGGCCGCTGGAGGCAGCGCGGCAGGGGGCCGGGTTCGACTGGGTGCGGCTGCGCAAGGCCGCCTCGCTCAACGCCCCCACGGACCTGGCGTGGGGCCTGGTGGGTGAGCTGTCCGAGAGCAACTGGGCCGCTCGGCGCTTCGAGCAGCTCACCGACGCGGCACGCCAGCACCTCGAGGAGGTCGAGCGCGTCGCGGGCGCCCCCGTGTCCCTCCTCTCCACCGACCCTGTCGCCCGGCACCTCATCGAGCGGACGCGGTGGTGAAGGTCCGACAGTTCCCCACTCGCACGAATCTCCGAAACAGTTTCTGATTCCCGGGGTTGGAGTGTCCGTACCGAGGACCTGTCCCCCGTTTCCGGAGCCCGCGTGCCCCCACTTCCTGAAACCCCGAGCCGCTGGCTGGTGCTCGGACTGCTGTTGGGGTTCGCGACCCCCGCCGGGGCCAAGCCCCCCGGCCCCAGCACCTTCTGCGCCGAGTACCCCTCCGCGCCCGCGTGCCAGGGCACCCAGCCCGCCTGCACCTACTGCCATGTGGCCCCGCCCCAGCGGAACGCCTACGGCACGGCGCTGGAGGGCTCGCTCGCGCCCGGCAAGCCGCGCCCCCTCTCCAACGCGGACTTCGCGCTCGGGCTGCCCGCCGCGCTCCGCGCCATCGCCAACGAGGACACCGACGGCGACAAGGCCCCCAACCAGCTCGAGATCGAGCAGGGCTCCCTGCCCGGCGACGCCACCAGCGTCCCGCCCAGCGGCACCTGCGGCGGCGGTGAGAACCCCCAGTTCAAGGTCTGCCAGTACGACGCGCGCTTCGTGTACCGCCGGCTGCTGAGCGACTTCTGCGGCGTGTCCCCCACCTACGTGCAGGTGCAGACGTTCCTGGAGCTGGGCAGCGAGGAGCGCCAACGCGCCTTCATCGACCAGGAGCTGGACCGCTGCCTCCAGAGCGACTTCTGGCGCGGCAAGCACGGCCAGCTGTGGAAGGTCGCGCACCCGAAGATCAGGCCCGTCGGCTCCGTCAAATCCGGCGAGGACGCGGGCCAGATTCCCCTGGCCGACTACTACGACGACTACGCGCTCTTCGCGTGGTCCCAGACGGACGACCACGACGCGCGCGACGTCCTCACCGCGAACTTCTTCGTCAAGCGCTCCGGCGCGAACCCCACCCGCTACACCTCCGTCACCTCCACGCCCTCGCAGACGGTGGACGCACTGCACCGCGCCGGCAACATGACGAGCGCGTGGACGCTCACCTCGTTCGTCATGTTCACCGCGCTGCCGCGCAACGCCGCCTCGCAGATGTACCGCGCGTACCTGGGCCTGGACATCGCGAAGCAGGAGGGCCTGCACAGCGTCGCCAGCGAGCCCCGGGACTACGACGCCAAGGGCGTGAAGGCCGAGCAGTGCGCGGCGTGCCACGCGACGCTCGACCCGCTGTCGTATCCGTACCGCAACTACAACGGCATCGCGGGCGGCCTGTCCAACCGCTACCTGCCCAACCGCCTGGAGCTGCTGTTCCCCAACGACGCCACCCTGGCCCAGACGCCGGAGAAGGGCGTCATCCTGGGCCAGCCGGTGAACAACCTCCTGGAGTGGGCGCAGGTCGCCTCCAACAGCGACGCCTTCGCCATCTCCACCGTCACCGACTACTGGAAGCTGCTCATCGGCCATCCGCCCACGCCCGAGGAGCACGCGGAGTTCGTCCGCACGTGGCAGGCCTTCCGCACCACGCACGGCTACCGCGTGCAGAAGATGCTTCATGACCTCATCCGCACGGAGGCCTACGGTGCGCCCTGAACGCCTGCTGTTGACCTGCCTCCTCCTCACGGTGACGGGCTGCTCCGACAAGCCGCCCGTCGCCATCGACCTCGGCCCCGGCGCGGGCCCTGGCGTGACTCCCACCTACGACGGCGGCGTCGCGAAGTCCCAGAAGGGCAACCTGCGCTTCAAGGGCCCCGAGCGTCTGTCGTTGGACCTGGCCCAGGCGCTGGAGTTGCCCGCGTCGGCCGTGTGCAACGAACTGGGCAAGTACCCGTGCCTGGACGTGCACGGCGTCGCGCTGGGCGGCGTCGACCCCTACCAGCACAGCGTCTACGAGACGGCCCCCGTGACGGGCGCCGCCACGCCGCTCGCCGTGGAGCGCACCGTGCTCTCCGCCTGCAACGCCCGCGTGGCGCTGGACGTGAACGCGCCCTCCTCCGCGGTGGTGTTCAAGGACGTCGCGCTCACGGGCGGCAAGCTCAAGGACGCCGCGAGCCCCGCGGTGGCCACGGCCATGACTTCGCTGGTGCGGCGCGCGTGGCTGCGCGACCCGACCCAGGAGGAGCGCGACACGCTGGTGCAACTGGCGCGCGACGTGGAGGCCACCGGCACGCCCAACCCGGGCGTCGCCTGGATGCAGGCCGCGTGTCTCGCCGTCTTCTCTTCCGCCGAAGCCGTCTTCTACTGAGGAACCCCGTCCATGACCCTCAAACACACCGGTCGGCTGTCGCGTCGGGAGATGCTGCGAGCGCTGTCGCTCTGCGCGGCGGGCTCCGCCACCCTCGGTCCCCTCCTCTCCGGCTGCCGTGAATCGCTGGAGACGCCCGAGGCCCTGGAGAAGCTGGGCCGCAAGCGCGACGCGCTCGACGGCAAGCCGAAGTTCCTCATCGTCATTGGAGCGGCGGGAGGCGCGTCCATCGTCGACAGCTTCCTCGCGGTGCGCCAGTCCGAGTCCGCCAACGCGGGAGGGCTCAACACGTTCCCGGACGCGCAGGTGCAATCCGTGACGGGCAGCCCCTTCCGCGCGGTGAAGTACAGCAACTCGCGCCTGGGCAGCATCCCCATCCCGGTCAACACCGACCAGCTCGCGTTCGTGAAGAAGCACATGAACCAGATGCTGGTGGCCACCTCCGTGGGCACGTCGGTGAACCACGCCATCGCCCAGAAGCGCTCGCTCACGGGCAACGCCGCCTGGCGGGGCCGCACGCTCCAGGAGGCCGTCGCGCTCCAGTGGGGCGCCAGCATGCCCCTGCCCAACGTCAACATGGGCACGGGCGGCTACGCCGAGCGCGGCACCGACGACACCCTGCCCCTGGCGTGCTTCGGGGAGACCGTGGTGAACCCGTCGCTGTGGCCGCTGGGCCTGGATGGGTCGCGCGGCATCGCCGGTGCGCCGTCGAAGGACGTCATCGCGCTGGCGCGCTCCACGCGCAACAAGCTGGACCAGAAGTCCATCTTCGGCCGCACCTTCCAGGACAGCGCCGCGCTGAAGCGCTGGAACGAGCAGCGCATCGTGCAGCAGCCGAAGCTGGAGGGCATGGACCTCATCACCCGGCTCAACATCCTGCCCAACGCGCCGCCGCAGATTCCCCTGGCGCAGTACGGGCTGGACGGCTCGCCGGACGGGGCGCGGCTGCGCGCGGCCTTCCCTGCGTTCTTCACCGACCCCGTGGAGGGGCAGGCCGCGCTCGCGTTCCTCCTGCTCAAGTACCGGGTGTCGGTGTCGGTGACGCTCGGGCCCGACTTCAACGTCGCGGTGGGTGGGGCCAACGGCATCGCCAACCCGCCGCTCGCGTTCGACATCAGCCACAACGACCACCGGGGCGGCCAGGCCTTCATGTGGGCGCGCATCCTGGGCGCGGTGGACTCGCTCATCACGCTGCTCAAGTCGGAGCCGTTCGACGCGAGCACCGGCGAGTCCATGTGGGACCGCACGATGATCTACGTGGCCACGGAGTTCGGCCGCACCCGTCCCCGCCCCGCCAACGCCACGGAGTTCGGGTCGGGCCACGACCTCAACAACGGCTTCCTGCTGCTGTCCCCCATGGTGAAGGGCAACACCGTGCTGGGCGGCGTGGACCCCGACACCACGCTCACCTACGGCTTCGACGCGCGCACCGGGGCGGCCCAGCCAGGAAAGCTCACCTCCAACGAGCCGGACATCTACTCGGGCATCCTCACCGCCATGGGCGCGGACCTGGGCGGCAGCGGCCTGCCCGACGCGAGCGCCTTCAAGCGCGCCTGATGGAGCTCCCCCGCCCCGGCAGCTTCGCCCAGAGCACGGTGGCGTTGGGCCGGGCGGGCTCCGGGGTGATGCCCAGCTTCTTGAAGTCGCGGGAGTAGCGCGAGCCCTTGAGCACCACCGCGCGGCGGGCGACGCGCTGGGCCTCCTCCACCGTCTCGCGGGTCAGTGGCGCGTAGTCCGCGTGGCGGCGCAGGGTCTCGAAGGCGACGGAGGACTTGCGCTCCTTCTCGAACATCGGGTCGAAGAGCACGACGTCGAACGCGCCGTCCGGCAGCGTGCGCAGGTGTTCGGCCGCGTCCGCATGCACCACCTCCACCGCGCAGGACGCGGGGTGGCGCGGCAGGCCCTCCAGCCCGTGGCGCACCAGGAGGTAGAGCGCGGGACTCTTCTCCAGCGCGGTGACGTGGCCCGAAGGCCCCACCAGCCGCGCGGCCACCTGCGCATCCGCGCCCAGGCCCAGCGTGCAGTCCAGCACGCGCTCTCCTTCGCGCAGCTCCGCGATGCGCAGCAACATGTCCTCCGGCACGCCCGCGTCCAGCTGCTTCACGCGCAGGTGCGCGAGCCCCGGCGAGAAGCGCAGCGCCCCTTCCGCGTCCACCAGCGACACGGCGGTGGACTCGAAGACGATGAGCGCGTCCGCGGTGTCGGTGAGCAGCTTCTTCAGCGGCAGCTTGTGGTGGCGCTCCACGTACGGCACGCCTACGCCTTCCGCTGCTTCGCGCGCGCGCTGAGCGAGCGCGTTGTCCACCCGGTCCGACGTGGTCACCACCAGCGCGTGACGGGCGGGAGGCTGCGGGGATTCGGACGAGGCGGTCATGAAGGCCGGCGAGCGTACCTCGCACCCGCCGCGCGGTGGCCGCTCGCCCGTCACGCTTCTTCGTGGGGTCATGATGGCGCGCGGCCGGCCATGGCCACAGCAGGAGCGCTTGAGCTTCGACCACATCAGCCCGACGAAGGTGTCCGGCTCGCGCCCGCCCTGGGAAGCCTCAGCGGGAGCGCTTGAGCTTCAACCACATCAGACCGACGAAGGTGTCCGGCGCGGGCTCCGCGGTCATCGACTCCGCGTCCTCGTAACCGCGCACGGGAGGAGGCAGGGCCCTGGGAGGCACGGGCAGCGGCAGCGGCTCCGACCAGTTCAGCCCCTGGGCGTGGCGCTCCATCACCTCCGCGAAGGAGCGTCGGGGAGTGCTGTTGGCGGAGATGGCCGCGGCGCCCTCCACCCGCTGGAGGGCCCGGATGCGCAGGACGACGCTGGCGCCCTCGGCCCGCGAGATGCCTGTCACCCGTCCGATTGGACCTTTCGGCCCACGTCCCTGGCTCATCGGCTCCCCTTCCCTTGCGGCTCCAAACGTAGCGCCGGGCTGCCGTCCCGGCCACTGGACGGGGCTCCGGGAAGGCGCGGAATGGCCCGTCCGGCCGCCCGGTGTGCGCCAGGAGTCAACAATCGCTGAAACCGCACCCCAGGCTCCCGCGTATCCAACAGGAGCGCCCACCCCGGGCGCGTCCGGAGGCCCCAGTCCATGTCGTCCGCCCGTGCAGTCTCCCCCTCCGTGGCCCGCCGGCTGTGGCCCGTCGCGTTGGCCCTGGTCGCGGTGTTGAGCGCGTGCACCGAGGCGCGCGGCGCTCCTCCCGGCACGACGCCCGCCACGGCCATGTCCACCCCGGTGAAGGACGGCCGCAAGTTCACGAAGCCGTCCGACGAGGAGCTGCGGCGCACCCTGCCGCCCACCGTCTACCAGGTGACCCAGAAGGAGGGCACCGAGCCGCCCTTCCGCAACGCCTTCTGGAACCACCACGAGGAAGGGCTCTACGTCGACGTGGTCAGCGGCGAGCCCCTCTTCTCCTCGCGCGACAAGTTCGAGTCCGGCACCGGCTGGCCCAGCTTCACGAAGCCGCTGGCGAAGGAGCACGTCGTGGAGAAGCGCGACGCGAGCCTGGGCATGGTGCGCGTGGAGGTGCGCTCCAAGGAAGGCGACTCACACCTGGGCCATGTCTTCGAGGACGGGCCGAAGCCCACGGGCCTGCGCTACTGCATCAACTCCGCGTCGCTGCGCTTCATCCCCGTGAACGAGCTCGCCGCGAAGGGCTACGGCGCGTGGCTGCCCGCCTTCGGTCGCGCCGCCCCGAAGCCGGAGGCCACCACGGAGACGGCGTACCTGGCGGGCGGGTGCTTCTGGGGCATGGAGGACCTGCTGCGGAAGATCCCCGGCGTCATCGAAACCGAGGTCGGCTACACGGGCGGCCCGAAGGACGCAGAGCACCCCACCTACGAGGAGGTGCGCACGGGGGCCACGGGCCACGCGGAGTCCGTGCGCATCGTCTTCAACCCGAACCTGCTGACGTACGAGGGGCTGCTGGAGAAGTGGTTCTTCCGCATGCACGACCCGACGACGCTCAACCGCCAGGGCAACGACGTGGGCTCGCAGTACCGCTCCGCCATCTTCTACCTGTCGGACGCACAGAAGAAGACGGCGGAGACGGTGAAGGCCCGCGTCAACGCGTCGGGCAAGTGGCCCCGCCCCGTCGTCACGCAGATCGCCCCCGCGGGCGAGTGGACCCCCGCCGAGGGCTACCACCAGGACTACCTGGTGAAGAACCCGGGCGGCTACACCTGCCACTACCTGCGCGACTGAAAGCAGCGTGGGGCCCGTGCCATGACACGGGCCCCGGCGCGCTTCACGCGGCGCGGTCGTGGACCTCGAAGGTCATCCCCGCCTTGCGCAGCCGCTGCACCAGCACCATGCCCATGGCCGACGCGGGCGTGAGGACGCCGCCGCGCTTGGGCAGCGTGTCGAACGCGAGGCACAGGCCGGACTCGGCGAGCATGCGCGACGTCGCCGCGTAGCCCGGGTCTCCCTGCGCCGCCACCTTGCCCTCCACCTTCACGCGCTGGCCGCTCTTGGGGGACAGCCCCTCGCCCAGGAGCTTCACCTCGAAGCAGCCCTGCTCGCGCGCCGTGGCGGACGGGCCCTCTCCGGGCGAGGGCAGCACGTGCTTCTCCAGCAGGCCGCGCACCACGTTCACGTTCGCGGCGGCCATGAAGCCCCCCAGCCCCGCGGTGGTGCCCGCCGCCATTGCGAGCCCCTTGGGGCCGGGCCCGAAGTCGGAGACCTCCGCGTAGAAGAAGTCGCGGCCCCAGGGGAAGCCCAGGAGCGCGTTGGAGCGCCGCACGACGCGCGTGTTGACGGAGGCCATCACGAACGGCGCCGTCCATCCGCCCGTGTCCGGGCTGCGGCGCACGGTCATCTGGTCGCGCTCCTCCTTCGTGCCGCGGCCGGGCTCCGGGTCCAACGCATGGGCGCTCGTCAGCATGCGGCGCAGCGACGGATCCGCCTTCACCGCGTCGAGCGTGTCCATCATGCTCGCGATGGTGCCGCCGCTGAAGCCGCCGCGCATGCGCGTCAGGTGGTAGCGCACGTGGTCGCAGTGGCCGCCGTGCTTCTCGCGCATGTAGTCCTGGACCAGCAGCACGCCCAGGTCGGAGGGGATGGAGTCGAAGCCGCAGGTGTGGACGATGCGCGCGCCCGTCTCCCGCGCCTGCGCGTCGTGCGCATCGATCATCTTGCGCATCCAGTGCACTTCGCCCGTCAGGTCGCAGTAGTCCGTGCCCGCGCGGGCGCACGCGGCCACCAGCTGGCTGCCGTACTTGTTGTAGGGCCCCACGGTGGAGATGACGACGCGCGTGCGCGCCACCAGCGCATCCAGCGACGCGGTGTCCTTCGCATCCGCGAGCACCAGCGGCAGGTCCGCGCACGCGGGCTGCAACTGCGCCAGCTCCGCGCGGATCTTCTCCAGCCGCTCCCGGTCCCGGCCCGCGAGCGCCCACTTCGCGCCGTGCGCGTCCTGCGAGCGGGCCAGGTACTCCGCCACCAGGCGGCCGGTGAATCCCGTGGCGCCCCACAGGATGATGTCGAATTCGGTCTTCTTCTCGCGGGCCATGGGCCTTGCGCGTAGTCGGACCCTCCATGTGCGCGCAAGCGGGATTCCGAGACCGCGCATCCAGCTGTGGTGCGCTCCACATCCGCGTCAGGGACGCAGGCGCAGCCGGATGGGGCCACGCGCGGTGGAGGGGTCCACCACGCGCCCGCCCTGCACGATGTCCAGCACCCCACGCGCGACGAGCCTTCGGGCCGCCTCGCGCACGGGCTCCATGCGGACGCGCCAGTCACCGTCTCCCACCGCACGGGCGACCTCGGAGGGACACACCGTGGCTCCGCCTGCCCGCCGGGCCAGCAGCTCCAGGATGAGCGCCTCCAGCGGGGAATCACGCGCCTGGGTCCGCCTTCCCCGGCACGCGTCCGAGCAGTAGCGCACCGCCTCCCAGTCGCGCGCCCACTTCTTGCGCCAGGTGATGGCGCGGCCGCAGACGGCGCAGGGCTTGGGAGGCGGAGGGGACTCCATGCGCGTTCCGATGCCCGCCCCCGCGCGGGGTTTCAGCTTCACGGCACGCGGCCGGCGGAGACAGCGTGCGCGGAGTCCTCCAACGTCCGCGCGCGATGGGCCGCGGTGTGCGCATCCAGCACCCGCTCGCGCGCGGGCAGCATCACATCCTCCCCGGCGCCATCGCCGCGGTGGACGGGGTGTGGAAGCCCAGCTCCGCCTCCACCTGCACCGCGCGGTGCACGTACGTGTGCTCCGCCAGCACGCGCCGCAGCGCCGCCCGTCCCATCCGCCAGGCGTCCTTCGGGGTGAGGCGCTCGACGTGCTCCGCGACCTCCTCGCCGGAGCGGGCCACCAGCACCTCGCGCCCGGGCTCCAGGAACTGCTCCACGCCCTCGAACGCGTCGGTGATGAGGCACGCGCCCGCGCCGGCCGCCTCGAACACCCGCGTCGCGGGGGAGAAGCCGAAGCGCGCCATGCTGTCGCGGTGGATGTTGAGCACCGCCCGCGCGGAGCAGTTCAGCGCGTTGTGGTCCTGGGTGTAGACGTGGCCCAGGCGCCGCACGTTCGCGGGCAGCGCGCGGTCCTCCCAGCCGCTGCCCCCCAGCAGCATCCGCGCCCGGGGCAGCAGCGTCGCGGCCTTGAGGAAGAAGCCCTCCACCCGGACCTCACGGTCCGGCTGCCGGTTGCCCAGGAAGGACAGGTCCCCCTCGAAGCGCGCGTCCGGCGGCACCGGGTGATGCGTGGCCGGATCCAACGCGTTGTAGATGGGCACGCACCGCTGGGCCCCCAGCTCCCGGTAGGCGTTCACCACCGGCGCGCCGCCTCCGGAGGTGAGGATGTGATCATAGCGGGGGATGAGCGCGCGGAAGGGGTCGGTCGCGTCCTTCGCCACGCGCTCCAGCGTGGCGGGCGCGTCCACGTCCCAGAACACCACCTGGGTGCCAGGGCGCCGCAGCTCCAGCACCTGCGCCTCCAGGAGCGCGTCGAACGCGCCCACGCCGCTGGCCTTCACCACCACGTCCGAACCCCAGGCCTCCTCCAGACAGTCCGTCAGCCTGTCGGTGTCCTGCACGGAGTAGACGACGACGCGGGCCCAGGCCGGGTCGGCCAGGTCGCGGTGCGCCTGCCGCTCGCAGGCGTACGGTTCGTAGAAGGTGACGCGGTGGCCGCGCGTGTGCAGCGCGCGGATGAGGCCCCGGTAGTAGGTGGCGGCGCCGTTCCACCAGGCGGACACCAGGCTCGAACCAAAGAAGGCGATGCGCAGTCCGCGTCTCATGCGTGGACCCTTTCGGAGGACAGCGGGTGGACGACGTCGGAGGGCAGGCCCAGCTCCTGGCAGATGCCCAGCAGCTCTTCCACGCGGTGCGCGCAGGTGTGGCGCGCCAGCACCGTGCGCAGGCCCGCGTCCGCGAAGTCGCGCCGCATCCCGGCGTCCGCGAGGAGCGCGGACAGGTGACGCCGCATCTGCGCGCCGTCGCGGGCGACGAGGAAGTCCCGGCCCGGCGTGAAGAGCCCCTCCGTGTCCTCCCAGGGCGCCGTCACCAGCGGGATGCCGCACGCCAGCGCCTCGAAGGGGCGGATGGTGGG
The DNA here is from genome assembly GCF_003611735.1 of Corallococcus sicarius. Classification (GTDB taxonomy): domain Bacteria; phylum Myxococcota; class Myxococcia; order Myxococcales; family Myxococcaceae; genus Corallococcus; species Corallococcus sicarius. Next base: position 28,202 of record NZ_RAWG01000093.1, read on the forward strand.
GATGCCGGGCAGCGCGGTGGCATACGGCCTGCGGGGCACGTGCACGGTGACGCGCGCCTGCGCGAAGGCCGTGGGCACCCGGTGGTTGGGCAGCCAGCCCGCGTACTCGATGCCGGCCTCCGACAGCGCCCGCAGCGCGGGGGGCGGGTAGCGCACGCCGTGCACCCGCGCCGTCAGCCCCAGCGTGCGCACGGGCTCCAGCAGGAACTCGTGCAGCTCCGCGGTGCGCTCGCCGTCGCCCCAGTTGCCAATCCAGACCAGGTCCCGCACCTCCCGGTTGCGGGGACGCGGGTGGAACACGCGCACATCCGCGGCCTCGTGCCACGTCCACGCGCGGCGGGCCCAGCCCTCCTTCAAATACAGACGCCGGAGGATGTCACCGAAGGCCAGCACCCCGTCGTAGTGGGACAGCTCGTACCGGGCCATCTCCTCGCGGGCGCTCACGCCCCGGTGGTGGGTGTCGTGGAAGAGCAGCCGGAAGGTGCCGCCCGCGGCGCGGCGCTCACCCAGGCGCCGCACCAGCTCCGGCGGGCTCCGCTCGTGCACGAGCACCAGGTCCGCCCCGTCGAGCGCGCGATCCAGGTCCAGCGAAGCCGTCGCGTAGCGCTCCGGCCGCACGAAGGGATAGACGCCGCGCACCTCGGCCAGCGCCGCCTCGCCCTGGGGTTCGGCGCGGAGGTTCTGGAGGCTCCACGCGTCCTCGGGTTCGAAGACGCGCACGGGGTGGCCGCGCAGGCAGAGCTCCGTCACCACCCCGCGCAGGAAGTGGGCGTTGCCGTGGTTCCAGTCCGACAGCAGCGAGTGACAGAAGAGGATGACACGCATGACGTGGGACGGCTCCTCGGGTTCAGGATGCATGGAGGGCGCGACAGGGCTCCGGAGGCAGGCACTCAGGGCTGGCTGGCGATGACTTCAAGCGATTCCCCCCGCTCCGTGGCCGGCCGCGTCCGTGCGCCCCTGAGTTCCTCCAACCATCCCCTCAGCCGCGCCACGCCCTCATGCACCCCCACGCGGGGCACCCACCCGGTGGCCTGCGTGAAGGCGCGGGTGTCGGAGACGTAGTAGCGCGGGTCTCCCGTGCGCCAGTCCTCGAAGTGGAGGCGGGGCGTGCGGCCAGTGCGCTGCTCGATGAGCGCCAGCAGCTCCCGCAGGCTCACCGTCCGTCCCGGCCCTCCGCCGATGTTGAAGGCCCGCCCCTGGATGCGCGGCATGGCCTGCTGGGCCAGCCGGAAGGCACGCACCAGGTCCTCCACGTAGAGGATGTCGCGCACCTGCAGGCCGTCGCCGTAGAGGGTGAGGGGCTCGCCGTCCAGCACGCGCAGGAGGAAGTGCGCCACCCAGCCCTGGTCCTCGGCGCCGAACTGCCGGGGCCCGTAGATGCAGCTCATCCGGAGCACCACCGTCGGCAGGCCGTAGGAGCGCGCGTAGTCGAGCACGTACTGGTCCGCGGCCCCCTTGGAGCAGCCATGGGGGCTCTCGAAGTCGAGCGGGCACTGCTCGCTGATGCCGTTGTCGCGCGTGGCCGCGTCGCACGGCGCATAGCGCTGGCCCTGGGCTTCGAGTTCGAGCCCCCGCAGCCCCCCGTAGACCTTGTGGGTGGAGGTGAAGACGAGCGGCGCCGGCGTCTCCATGTTCCGGAGGGCCTCGAGGACGTGGAGCGTGCCCCGCGCGTTGACCTCGAAGTCGTGCAGGGGAGAGCGGAGGCTGTGCGTGACGGCCACCTGGGCGGCGAAGTGGAACACCTCGCGCGCATCCCGCACCGCCCGGCGCACCGCGAGCAGGTCGCGGGTGTCCGCCACCTCCACGCTCAGCAGCGAGCCGTGCCGCTCCCGGAGCCAGCGCAGGTTTCGCTCGACGCCGGGGCGCGACACGTTGTCGAACACCCGCACCGGGTGGCCCTCACGCAGGTAGTGGTCCGCCACGTTGGAGCCGATGAAGCCAGCCCCTCCGAAGATGACGACCTGCTTCGCGCCCCCGGTGATGAGGATGTGTCTGCGCCCCATGTCC
>NZ_RAWG01000094.1 GCF_003611735.1 Corallococcus sicarius
GGCGGGTGCTGGTGGTGTCGCGCTCGCTGCGCGGCTTGCTCTTCTCCACGCGCAGCGTCTTGCTGCCGTGCTGCTTGCCGTTGAGGGCCTCGAAGCCCGGCGAGTCGGCCTCCGCGACGAACACGTAGGCGAACGTGGGGCGCAGCTCCGCGCGCACCATCTTGCCCATGGGCGCGCCTGCGTCCTCCATCGCCGTGGCGATGCTGCCCGGCCCCAGGCCATCCGCGGTGCCCAGGTTCACCCAGAGCTTCACCTCGCCCGGGCCTGCCTCCAGTGTGGCGGGCGCGGAGGCGGAGCGGCTGCCCCGCTCTCCCCGGTCCTCGCGGCGGGGCTCGTCGCGGCGCGGACGGCGCTCGCGGTCCGGGTGCTCCGCGCGCGGGGCGGCGGGACGCTCGGGGCGCTCCGTGCGCTCGCTGCGCTCCTCGCGGCGGGGGGGACGCTCGCGCTCGCGCTCGCGGTCCTTGCCCCGGCGCTCCAGGGGCTTTCGCTGCTCCACCGGCTCGCGCTTCTCCGTCTCCCCGGCGGCCTGCGCCTTCTCCATGCGCAGGTGGCTGAAGAAGTACTTGATGAGGAAGGCGATGAGGTCGTCCGCGTCGCTGCGCGTCTTGAGCTGCGACGCCAGGGGCAGGAAGCCCTCGAAGATGCTGGACCCGGTGGCCTCGCGGATCTCCCGCACGTGGCGCTCGGTCCACAGGTGCATGGCCTCTTCCGGGGCCGGCATCTCGCGCATCTCGAACTTGATGCCGTACTTCTTCTCCAGCACGGAGAAGGTCGCCAGCTCGCGCCCGGAGAAGAGGTTGATGGCGGTGCCCTTGTTGCCGATGCGGCCCGTGCGGCCCACGCGGTGCAGGTACACGGCGGGGTCCTCCGGCAGGGAGTAGTTGATGACGTACTCCAGCCCGGAGATGTCGATGCCGCGCGCCGCGATGTCCGTGGCGACCATGAAGGCCACCTCGCCGCGCTTCACCTTGCCCATCACCCGCTCGCGCTCCTTCTGCGGCAGGTCTCCGTTGAGCAGCTCCGCGTCGAAGCCGTTGCGGTTGAGCACCGCGGTCACCAGCGCCGTGTCATCCCGCGTGTTGCAGAAGATGATGGCGTTGGAGGGCTCCTCCTTCTCGAGGATGTAGATGAGGTTGCGCGGCTTGGGGAACTGATCCGACACGTCGTAGCGGATGTGGTGGATGTGCTCCACCGTGAAGACGTCGCCGGACAGCAGCAGCGTCTCCGCGTTCGTCGTGTAGCGCGCGATGAGGTTCTGGATGTCCGTGGGGACGGTGGCGCTGAAGAGCAGCACCTGACGCGTCTTCGGAAGACGGTCGAGGATGCGCGTGACTTCCTCGTAGAAGCCCTGGTTCAGCATCTCGTCGGCTTCGTCGAGGATGGCGTGGTCGCAGCCGTCCAGCTTCAGGTTGCCGCGGTTGATGTGGTCGAAGACGCGGCCCGGGGTGCCCACGATGATGGGCGTGCCCTCTTCGAGCGCATCCTCCTGCTGCTTCATGGAGGCGCCGCCGTAGATGGCCGCCACCTTCACGCCCTTGTACTTGGCGAGCGTGGTGAGCTCCTCCGCCACCTGGAGCGCCAGCTCGCGCGTGGGGCAGAGGATGAGGGCGCGCACGCGCTTCTCATCGGGGGAAATCTTTTCCAGCAGGGGCAGGCCGAAGGCGGCCGTCTTGCCCGTGCCCGTCTTGCTACGGACGATCAGGTCCTTGCCCGCCATCGCGGGGCCGAAGGCCTTGGCCTGGACAGGGGTGGGATTCGTGTAGCCGCGATCCGCCAGCGCGCGGCGGAGGGGCTCGGAGAGGTTCATGTCTTCGAAGCTGATGTCCGCGATGTACTCGCCGGGACGCGTCGTGGCTTCGTCTGGCGCCGGGGCTCCCGGCGTGGGCTCTTGGATGTCGCTCATCGGGCATGGGCATAGCCCCTGCATTACCCTCTGGCAACAATCGCGGCACTTTGGGGTATGGAGCGCGCATGGCGAATGGGAGGAAGAGAACCAATAGCCCGGCCCCCAAGGCCCGCGCGAAGCGTCCCGCGGCGCCTGCCCGCCCGAAGGCCCCCCTCGAAGAGGCCGAGGTCGAGGCCGAGGAGGGCGAGGCCCTGGTCGCGGACCCGGATACCCTGGAACCGGATCTGGCGGAGCTGGACGAGGTGGAAGCGGAAATCGAGGAAGCCGCGCCGCTCGCGCCCGTCCGGACCCCCACCAAGGCGGAGGCCGCGGCCCTGGTGCGCGCCCAGAACGCGCCCGCGCTGACCAACCGTGACCCCCTCCAGGCCTACATGGCCGAGGTGACGCGCCACGCGCTGCTCACCCGCGAGGAGGAGCACCGGCTGGCCAAGGAGTACCAGTCCACGGGGGACGTGCGGGCGGCCTACCGGCTGGTGGCCTCCAACCTGCGACTGGTGGTGAAGCTGGCGCACGAGTACCACCGCAACCCGCTGTCGCTCCTGGACCTGGTGCAGGAGGGCAACATCGGGCTGATGCAGGCGGTGAAGAAGTACGACCCGGACCGGGGCGTGAAGCTCAGCAGCTACGCCGCCTGGTGGATCCGCGCGTACATCCTCCGTTACATCATGGACAACTGGAAGATGGTGAAGCTGGGGACCACCGAGGCCCAGCGGAAGCTCTTCTTCAAGCTGCGCCAGGAGCAGGAGAAGCTCATCTCCCAGGGGTTCGAGGCCAGCCCGCGCCTCCTGGCGGAGCGCCTCAACGTCACCGAGCAGGACGTGGTGGAGATGGACCAGCGGCTCGGGCACGACGAGCTGTCCATCGACGCGCCGCTGGGCAACGACGAGGACTCGCGCACCACCCGCGCGGACCGCTACCTGCCCTCCAACGCGGTGCCCGCCGACGAGCGCCTGGGCTCCGAGCAGCTCAAGGCCCTCTTCCGGGAGAACCTGGCCGCCTTCGCCCAGACGCTGGAGGGCAAGGAGCGCTACATCTTCGAGAACCGCCTCACCGCGGACGAACCGCTGACGCTCCAGGACATCGGCGACAAGTACGGCGTCAGCCGCGAGCGCGCCCGGCAGATTGAAGCGGCCCTCATCAACCGGATGCGCGAGTACATGCGCGAGCGCATCCCGGACTTCGACCTGGTGGCGGTGCCCAAGGGCTGAGCCCAAGGGCCCCCGGGCCGCCTCCCGCCGCTACTTCCAGGGGCGGGAGATGACGCAGGCGTTGATGCCGCCCACGCCCATGGACAGCTTGCCCGAGCACCCCTCGGGCGCGGGCTCCTCGCGGTCGAACACGAAGCGGGTGTGGACCTTGCCAATCTGCTTGTTGAGCTCCGGCGCGGCCAGCGGCGTGGGGAAGACCTTGCCCTGTTCGGCGCCCAGGTACTGCGCCGTGAGCTCCCAGCCGCCGCCCGCGGACATGCCGTGGCCGAAGGTGCCCTTGCGCGCGGTGATGAGCACCGAGTCGGGCAGCACGTCGCGCAGGTTCTGCACCTCCAGGAAGTCGCCCGGGGTGGCGGTGGCGTGCAGGTCCCAGCTGCCCACGTCCGCGGGCTCGCAGCCGGCGGCGGAAAGCGCCTCGCGGATGGCCAGCGTGGGGCCTTCCTTGGACGGGGTGATGATGTGGTCGGCGTCCGCGGTGACGCCCACCGCGACGGGCTCCAGGCCCAGGGGCTTGAAGCCCTTCGCGGTGAAGTGCTCGTAGTCGCCCACCACCCACACCACGGCGCCCCCGGCGATGTGCGTTCCGCGCAGCGCGGTGAGGGGCTTGGACACGGCGGCGTCCGCGGAGATGACGCGCGCGTTGTAGAAGCCGCCCACCACCAGCGGGTTGGGCGCCGCGTCCGTCATGCCCAGCACCACCGCCTTGGCCTCGCCCAGGCGGATGGCGTTCATGGCCAGCTTCAGGCCGTAGCCGAACGACGAGCACGCGGCCACCGGCGCGAACGCCATGCCGGTGATCTGGCCCAGCATGGACACCTGCGAGGCGGGCGTGTTGTGGATGTTCCACAGCACGTTGGAGGACACCGCGTTCCAGGGCGGCTCCGGGGAGCTCCACTTCTTCTGCAGGCGCCCGTTGCGGGTGCGCTTCTCCTTGATGACGGCGAGCTTGGCGGACTCCACGTCGCCCTCGTCGGGCACGCCCATGGATTCAATCTCGCGCAGCTCCTCCAGGTACTCGCGCAGCTCCGGCGAGCGGCCGGCCCAGAAGTGCCACCAGTCGTCCTCCGCCTTGTCGCGGTCCACCTCTTCGATGGTGGAGGGCTCCGGGGGCATGCCGGGCAGGGGCTCGCGCGTCTCGCGCCACGCGCGCACGGCGCTGTTGTGTTCGGGGCTGGCCCAGAAGCGGTCCCACCGGCGCTGGGCGCGGTAGAGGTCCAGGGAGATGTTCTGGATGGTGGGCAGGTCGCCCAGGCCGGTGCCCACGTAGACGTGCGCGCGGGCCCCCAGCTCCTGGAGCTCCTTCTCGATGCCGGGGTTCTGCGACAGCGACTGGATGAAGGCGCCGATGGCGTACTGCGTGGGCTGCCCCATCTTCCGCTCCAGCTGGGAGAAGCGGCTGCCGGGGAAGCGGGCGTCGATCCACGGCTTGTAGTCGGCCAGGTTGAAGGTGGGGTTGCCGACGAGGAAGTTGTCCGGACCGAAGCCGTTGAAGGGGGTCAACCAGGTCTCGGACGACTTGAGGTTCTGGGCGAAGGCCTCGATGTTGGGGGAACGCGGGGCAACCACGCCCCAGCCGAAGATTCCGACTCTGCGCACGGGTGTTTCCTTCGCCGCCGGGGGAAGACTACAGCGGCTGGATCTTGAGGTTGTCGAAGTGGACGCGCGACTGCCAGCCCGAGAAGCCGAAGTACTGGTTGCGCGGGCCGGACAGGGGCGAGGCGTCCTGGAGGGACAGGAAGGGCTTGCCATCCACTTCCCACGACAGGAGCCCGTCCTTGCGGGTGATCTTGAAGTGGTAGTGCTGGCCGGGAGTCACCACGGCGCCGTCGCGCACCGCGCGGTCATTGGTGTGTTCGTGCTGCCGGGCGATGACGGACTGGGTGTTGCGCCAGCCGCCGAAGATGAAGACGTAGCCGGTGGCGGTGTACTGCAGGCGCGGGTCGCCCGCGTAGAAGGAGCGGCCGTCGCCCCAGGCCTCCACCTTCACGTCGCCCGCGTCGGTGTCGGACCAGGCGTCGAATTCGATGGTGGCGTTCTGGGGCAGGGGCTTCTTGAGCCACACCGGGCGGTTGCCCAGGCCCTGCACCACCAGCGCTCCGTCCTCCAGCTTCACGCCCGCCGGGTTCGTCACGTTCCAGGCGTCGCCCAGCGTGTCGCGGTTGAAGTCGTCCTCGGAGGGGCCCGGGGGAAGGGCCGGCTCCTGCTTCGCGGCCATGGTGGCGGGCATCGAGTCCGGGGTGCCCACGCGCAGGTTGTCGAAGAAGAGCTGTGACTCCCAGCCGGACAGGCCCAGGCGGTCATGCCCCTTGCCCTTGAAGGGGAACGGGTCATCCAGCTCCGCCACGAGCGTGCCGTCGATGGCCCACTTGAGCACGTTGCCGCGCCGCTCGATGCGCCAGTGGTAGACGCGGCCGGACTGCACGGGCGTGCCCACGCGGGACTCCACGCGCATCGCGGTGTCCTTCTGGAAGACGCCGGTGGCGACGAGGTCCGCGCCCTGGCCGCCGCCCCGCTCCGCGATGCGGGCCGCGCGGCGCTGGAGCGCGTCCAGGTTGGGGGCGTTGATGTCGCGCCGGGCGATGACGGAGAGGCTGTTGTTCCACCCGCCCTGCACCAGCACGTACCCGGAGGCAGGGTCGCGTCCGTTGCCGAACAGCTCCACGCGGATGTCGCCGTCGGGGTACTCCGGGCGCACGTCGAACTCCACCGCCACGTCATCCGGCAGCGCGGCCTGGAGCCACAGCGGGTTGTTCTTGGGCGCGGGGCCCAAGAGCTCCCCGCCCGTCACGCGCCAGTAGGCGCCGGTGGAGAAGAAGTCGCGGGCGACGACGGCCGGGTCGTTGAAGGACTGCGCGTAGGGGAGGGTGGCGGTGAGGTCCGCCTGTCCCCGGAAGAGCGCGTAGTGGATGAGCGGGAACTGGATGAAGACGATGATGCCGGCGAGGACGGCCCAGCCCCGGCGGGTGAGTCCGGCGGGCTTGCGCCACGCCTCGGCGGGGAGCGCCCCGGCGGAGGGCGGCAGGGGCGCTGCCGCGGGGGACTCGACCTGCTTTTCCTTGTCCTTGCGACTGGCCTGGCCCATCGATGCTCGGGGAACTCCGGGGGGAAAGGCGGCGGAATGTACGCCCCGGCCCCCCCGGCGTAAAGGATTGCCGGGCGGGGGTTACTTGACCCCCCACCGCTTCTCGAGCGCCCGCTGTTCGGCCTGGCGCTGCTTCAGCCGTTCACGCTCCGCCTTGTTCTTGTCGGACTCCTCGGGCGTGGGGCGCATGGCCAGCTGGTAGACGCTGCCGGCGAGCGCGAAGAGGAGCGCGGCGATGATGACGCCCCAGGGGCGGCTGGCCGCGGCCTCCACCAGCCCACCGAACTGGTGCAGCGCCGCGAGCGCGCCAATCACCAGCAGCCACGCGCCCGCCGCCGACGCGACGATGCCGCTCAACTGCCGGTGGAGGAACGCGCCCACGAGCCCGCCCACGAGGAAGCCCGGGGCGAAGCCGAGCAGGAAGTCGGTGGGGCCGGCGATCTCCCCCGCGAGCAGGCCCAGGGGGATGCCCAATCCCACGAAGGTGATGGCGGGCGGGAAGAGGAAGCCCAGCGCCATCAGCCCCGCGGCCACGAACGTGGGCAGGCGCGGATCCAGGTCCACGAGGCCCAGCTTCTGGGTGACGAGCCCCGTCCACACGAGTCCAATCACCGCGCCCACCGGGCCTGCGACGACGCGGAACAGCCGGCCGCCGCCCGCGAGCAGCAGCACCAGGCCCACGACGGCCACCACTGCGCCGGTCCACATGGGCAGCAGGCGGTAGATGCCCACCCAGGCCGAGGGGTTGAAGGTCTGGTAGGACTTGAGTGCCAGGAGGAAACCTTCCATGGCGCGTCATCCTACTGACAATGGCCGCTAGGAATAGCGGGTCAAGGCGAGCCCCACCAGGAGGGCGGCGCCCAGGAGCGCGAAGCCGTAGAGGGCGCGGGGCGCGGAAGTGGCGCGCAGCAGGTCTTCGGCCTGGGCGCGGTCTTCCTGGGAGAGCCCCTGAGAGGGGTCCTTCGCGAGGATGCGCCGGGCGTCCTTCCGGGCTCCCGCCACGTCACCGGCGTCCTTGCGGGCCCAGGCCGCGCGCACTTCGTCGGAGCCGGGCTCCCGGGGCGTCTGTCCGCCTTTCGCCATGGGGCGCGTCTATACCAGGGAATGTGGGCACCCGCCGACGGTATAAGCACCTCCCCATGCCCGTGCGGCCCCTCTCCCGTCGAAGCCTCCTCATCGGCACTTCCGCGCTCGTCCCGCTGCTGTCCCGGCGTGCGTCCGCCTTCGGCGAGAAGAGCCGCTTCATCCCGGCCGTGGCCCGACATGGCGGCCACTGGGACGGCCGGCTGTCCGGCCTGCGGCGGCTCGCGTGGGAGCTGCAGCGGCGCACCTCCGTGGAGGTGGTGCCGGACGCGCGGCCGTTCTCGCTGAGCAGCCCGGATCTCTTCGAGTACCCGTTCCTCTACTTCGGGGGGGACGGGGGCTTTCCGCCGCTCACCGACGCGGAGGTGTCCAACCTGCGCCGCTACCTGACGTACGGCGGCTTCGTGTTCGGGGACGCCAACGACGGCAGCGACGGGGAGGGCTTCGATGCGAGCTTCCGCCGCGAGATGGCGCGGGTGCTGCCGCAGAACCCGCTGAAGGAGGCGCCGGGGACGCACGTCGTCTTCAAGTCCTTCTTCCTGCTGGACGCGGCGCCGGGACGCCTGTTGCACAAGCCGCTTCCGCTGGTGGCGAGCGTGGGCAAGCGCGCGGCGGTGCTGTACTCGCAGAACGACGTGGCGGGCGCGTGGAGCCGCAGCGAGTCCGGCGACTACGAGTTCGACGTGTCCCCGGGCGGTGAGCCGCAGCGCGAGCTGGCGATCCGCCTGGGCATCAACCTGTGCATGTATGCGCTGTGTCTGGACTACAAGGACGACGCGGTGCACCTGCCCCTCATCCTGAACAAGCGGCGCTGACGTGTCCTGGCGCGCGACCGAATGAACTCCCCGTCCTTCAACGCGTGGAAGCTCGTCAGCCTTTCGCCCCTGCCGGTGTGGGCGCTGGTGTTGTTGGCGGTGGCGCTCGTCGCGGGCATCGCGCTGGCGGCCTGGGGCGTGCGCCGCGAGCCGTCTCGCGGGCGGCGGCTGCTCTTGTGGGGCCTGCGCCTGGGCGCGGGCGTGGCGGCGTTCTTCTTCCTCCTGGAGCCCGGCATCCGGCACCTGCAGGTGGCGCGGATGAAGAACCGGGTGGCGGTGCTGGTGGACCGCTCGGCGTCCATGAACTTCCCGACGGAGCCGGGCGGGCCCACGCGCAGCGCGCAGGTGGCGGCGTTCCTGGAGAAGGCCGCGCCCCAGTTCGCCGCCTGGCAGGACCGCTTCACGGTGGAGGTGTACGGCGTCGACCCGGAGCTGTCCCCGGTGACGACCGCGCAGCTGGGCAGCGAGCCCGCGCGCGCGGGGACGACGGACCTGCTGGCGGCGCTGCGGAGCGCGGGGGCGGCGGGGCAGGGGTCGCGCAAGCTGTCCGGCGTGCTGTTGTTCAGCGACGGCGCGGACAACGCGGAGCTGAAGTCAGGGGCGGTGGGCCGGGCGCGCGCGGCGCTCGCGGACCTGGGCGTGCCGGTGTCCACGTTCCTGGTGGGGCAGGAGGCGCTGAAGGACCTGGCGGTGGAGGGCCTGAAGGTGGACGACTTCGCCTTCGTGCGCAATTCGCTCACGGTGGAGGTGGAGATCCACGGCCGCGGCTTCGCGGGCCAGGACATCCCGGTGGTCCTCAGCCAGGAGGGCAAGACGGTCGCGAGCAAGCTGGTGCGGATGACGACCGGCGACGACGTGAAGCCGGTGTCCTTCACCTTCACGCCGGACCAGACGGGGCGGTTCGTCTACACGGTGACGGTGCCCACGTTCCCGGATGAGGCGGTGAGCGAGAACAACAGCCGTTCTTTCACGCTGAAGGTCATCCGCGACCGGGTGCGCGTGCTGCTGGTGGTGGGCCGTCCGTCGTGGGACGAGCGCTTCCTGCGGGGGCTCTTGAAGCAGGACGCGAACGTGGACCTCATCTCGTTCTACATCCTGCGCACGCTGTCGGACGACCCCGGGGTGACGAACGAGCGCGAGCTGTCGCTCATCCCGTTCCCGATGGAGGAGATCTTCGACACGAAGCTGCACACGTTCGACGTCGTCATCTTCCAGAACTTCGGGTACTCGGACCCGTCGCTGTCCATCGCGGAGTACGAGCGCAACCTGGAGCGCTACATCCACGAGGGTGGCGCGTTCGTGATGATTGGCGGCGACAGCGTGCTGGGCGAGGGGCGCGCGAGCATGCCCACGCTGATGGAGGCGCTGCCGGTGGAGGCCGCGGGGCCGGCGAACCCGGAGCCGTTCAAGCCCCGGCTGACGCCGGAGGGGTTGCGACACCCGGTGACGTCGATTGGCACGGGGGCGGCGAGCACGGAGGGCACGTGGGGCGAGCTTGCGCCGATTCCGGGCGCGAACCTGACGCGGGCGCGGCCGGGGGCGACGGTGCTGATGGATCACCCGTTCGTGACGGTGGACGGGAAGAACGCGCCGCTGGTGTCGGTGTGGGACTACGGGCGGGGGCGGGCGATGGTGGTGGCGACGGACGCGACGTGGTCCTGGGCGTTCACGGCGCACCGGGACGGGTCGCCGAACCGGGCGTATGACCGCTTCTGGGGCAATGCCTTGCGGTGGCTGGTGAGAGACCCCGACCTGACGACGCTGAAGGTGACGGCGGATCCGCCGTCGGTGGAGCCGGGGCGTCCGGTGGGCGTGGTGGTGCAGGCGCGGATGGCGGACTACCAGCCGGCGCAGGACGCGCAGGTGCGGGTGGAGCTGTTCTCGGTGGCGACGCAGAAGCCGGTGGCGGTGCAGACGGGCACCACGGGCGCGGATGGCGTGGTGCGGGTGGAGTTCGCGCCGCCGGCGCCGGGGCCGTACAAGCTGCTCGCGTCGGCGAAGAAGGGCGACACGGACCTGGGCAAGGGCGAGGACGCGGTGGCGGTGCGCGCGGTGGGGCCGGAGCTGTCGGACGCGTCGGTGCGGCCGGCGCTGATGGAGCAGATCGCGAGCATCACCGAGGGCAAGGCGTACAAGCTGCCGCAGGACGGGCTGCCGGACGTGCCGCTGTTGGATCCGCCGGTGGTGGAGGTGGGGCGCGCGAAGGACCAGCCGCTGTGGGATCGCTGGTACTACCTCGTGGCGCTCATCGCGCTGCTGGGCGCGGAGTGGTTCGCACGGCGGCGGTTCGGGTACGTGTGAGGCGGGGATTGAAGCGCCTGGTGCCTTGGCGGCGTGACTGTCGCCATGTCAGGGCGTTTCCTAAGATGGAGGGAATGATGCACTCATCTTCAGACTCGCATCCTCAGGGCCGGCCCAGGTTCGACTTCGCGGTCTACGATCGCGCCGGGCACTTGAAGGTGCAGATCGAGGCCAGGGCCCACCCTCGTGCCACCCGTTCCTGGGCGAAGCAGTTCTGGCTCGACCTGAAGGAGATGGGGCGACGCCCGACAGCGGAGATGTTCGTCTTGGTCACCCCGCTTCAGATCTACGTCTGGGAGCTTGGCAAGGTGAAGAGCGGATCGCCTACCCGAACGCTTGATGCCAGGGACCTCTTGGAGCCGTATTTCACGCGTGCCGAAATTCTCCCGGCTGAAATCAATCCTGCGGCCTTTGAAATGCTGGTGTCCTGGTGGCTCCACGATTTGGCATTCAAGGGGAGCACGAAGCAGACCCGGTCTCCCTTGTCCCGAACAGGTCTGATCCAGGCCCTCGCGGAGGGTGAAGTCGTCCGCGAGGCAGTTGATTGAGGATTTTTGTCGAGACGAACTTCGTCCTGGAGATGGCTTTCGAGCAGCCGCAGGCCAAAGCATGTGAAACGGTGCTTCGGCTTGCTGAGTCGGGGACTCTTCAGCTCGTCATCCCAGCCTTCTGCTTCATCGAACCTGCTGAGACGCTGCGCCGCAGGGCTCACGACCACAGGCAGTTGCAAGTGAAGCTTGAGGGGGAACTGGGGGTGCGGCAGCACAGTGCCAGCTTCACTGCTTCCCAACACCTTGCGTGGAGCACTGTGATTGGCTCGTTGGTCAAGAGCACACAGGATGCTGACTCGCGTGTGAAGTCGATGCGTACCCGGCTGCTCCAGTGTTCGGACGTTGTACCCGTCAGCGGCGAAGTGATTGCCCGCGCAGAGACCTTTCAGCGGGGAGACTTCGACCTCCATTTTTCGGATGCGGTGGTTCTCGCGTCCGTGATGACACACCTGGAGGATGCCTCGCAGCCCCGACGGGACTCGTTCTTCCTGAACCGCAACAAGAACGATTTCGCGTCAACCCCCATCAAGAACGTGCTGAAGCAACGGCATTGCGAGTTGAAGACGACCTTCGATGGCGGACTGGAAGCCATCCAGGATGTGCTTGGGGCTGCTCCCGGGTGACGCGCTGACTGGAGTGGTGCCCGCTCCCACCAAGGTGAGCGGGCACCGGCCAGGCAAGATGCTGACTACTGCTTCTCCGCCACGCCGCAGGCGATGCGGCCGCCGGCGTCACCGGTGGGGTCGGAGTGGTAGTCGTCCAGCTTGGCGTGCACCACGACGGCGGCGCCGTCCTTGTCGAGCAGCGACTTCACCTTGAGGCCGTGGGCGAAGAAGTCGAACTGCACCTTGCCGTCCTGCGCGACATGGAGGTTCGGCAGGTCGCCGTCGTGCTTGCCCTTGGGCGACAGCACGCCGTGCTGCTTCTTCGTCGGGTTGAAGTGGCCGCCCGCCGTCTTGAACTCCGGCGCCTCGCACTTGCCCGTCTCGTGGATGTGGATGGCGTGCTCGCCCGCAGGCAGGTTCATCAGCGAGCCCTTCACCAGCACGCCCATGGGCGCCTGCTCCATCGTCACCTCGCCCACGTCCTTGCCCTGGGCGTCCTTCAGCGTCGCCTTCACCGTGTCGCCCTTCTTGGGCGCCGGCTTCGTCCCCGCGGCCGCCGTCCCCGCGTCGGCCGGAGTCCCCGCATCCTGGGCCAGGGCGGGCGTGGTGGTCAGGGCAGCGGCAATCAACAGGGCGCGAATCGTCATGGGTTCCAACTCTCCAACAAGGGATGGGTTACGCAGCGCCAGCGACACTACCTCCCACCCACCTGCCTCGCAGGAGAATGTCCACCCCCGCGCCCGCGCGGTGATGGGGAGTCATCACTCCGGCAACGGCCCGTCCAACGGCACCGGCACCACCCGGGACGCTCCGAACGCGGGCCCCCACACCCGCTGCACCTGCGCGCCATTCAGGAAGCGCACCACCGCGCGGAAGGCCTCCTCCGGGCCTCCCAGCCCCTCCGCCCAGGCCCGCCCCCGGGGCGACAGGTTGGGCACGTCCGGCCCCAGCTCCTCGCGGGAGGTGGCGCCCCGGGTGATGACCAGGCCCTCGTCCCTGACTCGCTGGGGCACGTACAGCGGCGCGAACCGGGCGTGCCGGTGGTCGTGCACGCAGCCGGGCTCCTCCAACAGCGCCGCCGACAGGGGCAATTCGCGCACGTTGAACAGCAGCTTCACCGCCTCCTGGTGCGGATCATACGGTCCGCGCAGCCGGTGGTCCCCGCGTGGCACCAGCCTCCGGTCCAGGTAGCAGTAGGCGCGCGCCTCCGGTGGCAGCGCGCCCCGGTGCCGTGCTCCGCCGTAGCGGAAGAACGGGCGCACGTGGCACGCATCCACCTCCAGCGCCGGCCCCTGCTTCAAGGCTCGCAGCTTGGGCAAGAGCGCGGGCTCCAGGCCGTGCTCCCTCGCGAAGTCCTCCAGCGTGTCGTCGGTCGCGGCGGCGAAGGCCCTTACGCGCACGAGCAGCCGGTCCTCATCCGCGTCCACCAACAGCTCGTCGAAGCGCGTCTTCACCCCGGGCAGGCTCACCGGGATGAGCGTGGTGAGCAGCTCGCCCCGCGCGCGCCAGTCCGCGTCCAACTCCACGGCCTCACGGGCGATGGGGGACAGCCGCCACTCGGGCGGCTCCGGCGTGAAGCACTGCCCCGCGCCCTTGTACTCGTAGCGCGGGGCCGGGGCGTCGCTGCTGGACCGCGACGTCCACACCGTGATGCACGTGCGCACCTGCGTGCCACGGAACATGCCCGGCCCCAGGTCCACCACCTCGCGCAGGTGGAGTGCATCGAGGAGCACGCGACGCAGCGACGTGTAGCTGAAGGCCTCCAGCAGGCTCGCGGGCGTGATGAAGGCCAGGACCCCGGGCCGCGTCGCCAGCCGCTTCGTGGCCACGAGGAGGAAGAAGGCGAAGTCATCCCGCAGGCTGGTGCCCGGCGGCATCGCCAGGGGCATCAGGGCTCGCAGCCGCGCGTAGGCGTCCGCGTCCTTCAACACCGGCGACGTGCCGTTGTAGGGCGGGTTGCCCACCCATAACTCGGCGTGCCCTTCCGGCGTCCCCGCGAGCAGCGGCTCCAGCCCGCCTCGCAGCGCGTCGCCCACGCGCACGTCCGCGCCCGGCACCCGGGCCTGACACATGCGCGCGACCCCCGCGTCCAGCTCCAACCCGCACAGCCGCGCGTCCGGCCGGTGCTTCGCCGCCGCCGCGAGGAACGCTCCCGCGCCACAGGCAGGGTCGACCACCGTGAGCGGCTTCTGTCCCAGGTGCGCCAGCGCGAGCGCCAGCGTGCGCTCCACGATGGGCGCGGGCGTGAAGAACGCGCCCACCGCCTTGCGGTCGATGCCGGGGAACTGGCGGACCAGCCGCTCCTCGTCCACCTCGTGCGTGTCGATGGAGCGGGCCATGCCCGGCCATCCTAGCCAGTTTCCCCCTGCGAACTGGAATGGGTCCAGTCCAGGGCCGTCCCGCACTGCTTGCAGTAGCGCGCATCCAGGTCATGGCCCTGGACGCCACAGCCCGGGCACGCCTGGGTGTCCGGACGCTGACGCGTGGCGGCAGCCAGCTCCACGGACACGATGCCCGTGGGCACCGCGATGATGCCGTAGCCCATCACCATCAGGATGGAGGCGAGGAACTGCCCCATCACCGTCTTGGGCGTGATGTCGCCAAAGCCCACCGTCGTCATCGTCACGATGGCCCAGTACATGGAGCGGGGGATGCTGTCGAAGCCGTTCGCCTCGCCCTCCACCATGTACATCACCGCGCCCATGATGACGTCGATGCTCAGCACCGTGCCCAGGAAGACGATGATCTTCGGCCGGCTCGCGCGCAGCGCCGTCATCAGCACCTCCGCCTGTCCCAGCAGGTGTCCCAGCTTGAGGATGCGGAAGACGCGCAGCAGCCGCAGCACGCGCACCACCAGCAGCGTCTGCGACCCGGGGAACACCACGCTCAGGAACGACGGCAGGAGCGCCAGCAGGTCCACGATGCCAAAGAAGCTGCGCGCGTAGTCCAGGGGCTTGCGCACCGCGACGAGCCGCAGCACGTACTCCACCGCGAAGATCCCCGTGAAGACCCACTCGGCGGTGTGGAGCAACACGCCGTGGCGGACCCGCACCTGCGTGACGCTCTCCAGCATCACGGCCACCACGCTGAACACGATGGCCCACAGGAGGGCCACGTCGAACGCCTTCCCCGCCGGGGTGTCGGCTTCGAAGATGATGGTGTGCAGCCGGGCGCGGAGACCTCCCGCGGGGCTCTGTTCGGAGGGCCTGTTCACGGCCGGGCAGCTTAGGCGCAATCCTCCGTGGGGCCTCGCGCCGCGATGTCCGGAACCGGCTTTTGCCCTGGACCGGCGCCTTCGTTGCCTCCTCCGGAGCCAGACGCCACCGTATCCGGCTTCCAATCCGTGGAGCGAGCAAGGCGCTGGCTTCCTGACGTTGGGTCGGAAGTCCCGGGGCCTGGGGAGGGCAGGGGGATGCAAATCATCGGGACGGTTCCTGTCTGGCTGCTCGCCCTGGGGATGGCGGCGCTCATCTTCCTGTTCCTGGATGTGGGCTTCCGGCTCAGCCACCGCAAACCGGGACTCGATGATGCGTCCCCGCTCCATGCCGCGATGCTCGGCCTGGTGGCGCTCCTGCTGGCGTTCGCCTTCTCCATGGCCGAGGACCGGTTCACCCTGCGCCGCGAGCTCGTCACCAAAGAGGCGAACGCCATCGGCACCTACTACCTGCGCGCTGGCTTCCTTCCCGAACCCACGCGCGGCGAAATGCGGACCCGGCTGCGCCGCTACATCGACCTTCGACTCGAGGCCTACGCGGCCGCGTCGGACCCGCCACACTTCACACGCCTCCTGGAGGAATCGGCTCAGCTTCACGCAGAGCTGTGGTCACGACTGGACGCGGTCGCGCCCCAGCTCCCAACCGGGGTCCTGATCCTCACCACCCAGGCCCTCAATGAGATGATTGACGTCTCCGCGGAGCGGCTGTCGGCAGCGCGGAACCAGATCCCGGACACCATCTTCGTCCTGCTGCTCATCGGGATTCTCGGCTCGGGCCTGCTGCTCGGCTACCGGCCGGAAACGCACGCGCGCGGGTGGTTTCTCTGGGGAATCTTCGCGCTGCTGACGACCGCCGTCATGTTCACCCTCCTGGATCTCGACGTCCCCAATCGCGGCCGCATCCGCACGAGCCAGCGGCCCCTGGAGGACCTCCGGGACCAGCTGCGCTCCATGCCGTAAGGCACCCCAGGCAATCGAAACGGACGTCGCACCCGCACCGGGAACGCGCGCGTCATTGGCCTCCGTCCGCGCTCCATTCCAGACGCAGCAGCCCCTGCGGCGTCTCCGGCCTGGGGATGCCAGAGCCCGCCCGGCCCAGGCAGACCGCCGCGTCCTTCGCGACGGGCGTGGAGGCCGGGGCGAAGAAGCGGTAGCGGCGCTCACCCATGCGCTCACTGTCGATGAGCACCATGTCCCCCACGAAGAGCGCCGGCCCCGTCCCGGCGATGGGGAAGTCGGCGTCGGTCTCCACGTCGACCTCGAGCACGTCGGACTCCGCGTGCTCCTGGCCCGCGGTGAAGAAGCGCCGGGGCTTCGGATAGCGGACGCGACGCGCGACCGCTGACTTGATTCCGGGCACCGCGGGCCGCTGCTTGCGTGTGTCCTCGGGCCCCGCGCCGCCATCCTGAGTCGCCATGTCGTGCTCCGTTACCCGATGACTTGCAGGTCATCGAACGCGAGGGGCCGGGCGTTCTCCCGGTTGAGCCGCAGCTGGATGGCGCGGGCCACCCGGAGGATCTTCGACGAACCGAAACAGCGGATGGGAAACCGCAGCGTCGAGAGCATGCTCTTCGTCAGGTACACCGTGTCAAAGGGAAGCGGGACGCCGCCCACCGCATCCGAGTCCACCCATTCGACGGTCCCATCGGTCAGCTCGATTCCCAGCTGGAAGCCTGTCTGCGCGGGGGGCATGTCCTTGATGAAGACATCCGCGACGCGGATCCACAGCTCCTTCCCGCTGAGCGTCACCGGCGGATCCAGCTGCGAGCGGAACGTCCCGGGAGCCGCTCCGGGCTCCGCCACCATGCCCATGGAGTCGCCGTAGAACGAGTCGTTGTACTGCGTGGCCGTGGCTTGATGGAACCGGTACTCGCCCGCCACCAGCCCGCTCTGGGTCGTGGGTTGTCCGAGCGAGTTCCTGGCGATGGTGTTGCCCTGCTCGTGGTCGTCCACGGTCAGCCCCGCCGACCACTTGAAGGACAGGTGCACCAGGAAGGTGAGCGTCGCGGGCGGCAGCTCCGTGCCCACCAGGAACCCCAGGGTGTCGTGTCCCGCAAGGACGGAGCGGAAGAATGCGCAGCCGTAGGTCAACAGCACCCGTTCGTGCGCGGACCGGGACATCGTCGGCAGGTTCCCGCCGTTGTCATTCTCCAGCCAGCGCCGGTTGAAGAAGTTGTGGCAGGCATTGTGGACGTAGAGCTGCGACTTGAACGTCGGCGGCCGGCAGCGGTCGTAATACTTCGCGCCGTCGTTCTCGAACACGTCTCCGTCGGCGGCGGGGAGGAGCGTGAGGAACTCGCAGCCCTCCAGCGCACCCTGGGTCGCGCCCCAGTCCGTCGGCGCGAGCGACAGCACGCAGCGGATGTTCACGGCCCTCGGCCTGCTGAGCCGTGACGGAGCAATCACCACCGCCTCGCCGCCTCGCGAGTGCCCCATGAGCCCGACCTTGTCGAAGTCGAGCACGCCCGCGAAGCGCTGGCCGACGGCGTTGAGCTTTTGGAAGTGCGCGATGGACGCGTTGATGAGGTCGGCGCGGTCGGTGATGTTGCCCGGCCCGCCGGTCCACCCATTGAGCTGGTTGCAGTCGACCGACACCGCGACGAAGCCCATCCGCGCGAGCGCCTGCTGGAAGTAGTCGTAGCCGAGAGAACTCGCAGCGTCGGGCGAATGGTTTCCGTGGGCCATGAAGACGAGGGGCACCGGTCCCCGCTTGCCCCGCCGCTTGTTGAAGGGCACCTCCCCTCCGTCGTCCTGGGCGGGGTAGAAGACCGAGCCCCGGATTTGCAGCGTCTGCCCGCCGATGCTCGTCGTGCCTCCGTCGTAGTCCACCTGGCCCACCGGAAACAGGTCGAGCCCGGAGGGGTCGGACGTCACGTGCGGTGCGACGCACAGGCAGGTGAGCTCCCGCGCGGTCTGGCTCACGCACGTTCCCAGGGACTGCACCACGTGGACGACATCGCCGTGTTCGACGGGCGCGTTGAGCAGCACCACCGGACCTCCACCTTCGCCGGCCTTCACGAGGTTGCGGTAGACCTTCACCGTGGCGCCGGTCGCCATCATGGAGAGGGTGATGGAGGTGTCGCCGCATTGGAGGGGCTCGGCCTGCGGCGCGGGGAGCTGCCCACAGGACCAGACCTGAAACTCGCTGGTTTCGCTCTGCGTGCCCGGGCACAGCCACTGGACGGCGGAGAGCAGGTCTCCCGCCGCGAGCGGCGCCGGGAGGTCGACCCGGTGCGTGTCTCCCCAGGTGCGCCAGGTTCCCAGGGAGGCCCCGTTGCGCGACAGCTCGAAGCGGGCGCCGTTCACGAGGTTCGTCACCTGGACCTGCCGGGTGCCGTCATACGCCAGGTAGAAGCCCGGCGTGGGCAACGGGACTGGCGCCGCGACCGTGTCTTGGACAGGCGAGGGCGGGCTTGAATCCCCATCCAGGTTCGCCCACGCACGCACCTGCTGGCCCGGGCCGTACTCTGGCCTGACATCGAGCCCCTGCTGGGGTGCAGCGCCCTGCACCCGGGCGACTTCGGTGCCATTCGCGGTCAGCCACACCTCGCTGCCGGTGAGCAGGTTGGCGACACCGGTCCGCGACCCGCAGCGATGGACGGGGGCCGGAGCAACGCGGGGGCGTGGAAGGCCGTCGGGATGGTCCTGCGTGTGCTTGCGCACCGTCACACTGGGAGACCAGCCGCTGGTGACCCCGTGGGCCTGCTGTCGCGCGCGGACGACGTCGCCCGCCACCAGTGGCGCGGACAGGTGCAGCAGCGCTCCCACGGGTTGGGGAAAGCCGCCCGGCACGCCCGTGAGCACGATGACGCCATTGCGCTCCAGGTCGAGCGTCGCGCCGGGGTTGAAGCCGTGCACGACGAGCGCCTTCGCGCCCTGGTACAGCGGCGCACCGACAGGCGGCGGGGACAGGAACGCGGTGTCCTCGAGCTTCAAGCTCCCGGTCGGTACGTCACGCATGGAAGGCTCCCCCAGGGGAACCATCCCATTCAAGCGGCCGGTGGATGCAAACGGGGTCCGACAGCGCGGGCAATAACAGACAGGCCCATGCCCCCCGGTCCCACGCTCAGCTGAAGAAGGACGGAACCCGGGCCCCTTTGGAAACTCCCGGGTTCCGCCCTGGCCGAGCAGCCTTCAAACCTTGTGCGGAGCCTCCGGGATGCCGGGCGGCACCGACCCCGCCACGCCGGGGGGCACCGTCACCGGGGGCGGAATCACCGCGCCCACGTGCATGCGGTGCTGGACCTCCGCGAACCGCCGCGACGCCTCCGCCTCCGGCGACAGCAGCGACACCAGCCAGCCCACGAAGAACGACAGCGGAATCGTGACGAGCCCCGGGTTCTTCAGCGGGAAGGGCGCGGACGCGTTGCCCAACAGCTCCACCTGCACCGTGGGCGACAGGAAGATGAGCAGCACCGCGCTGAAGGCGCCCGTCAGCATGCTCGCCACCGCGCCGCGCGTCGTGAAGCCCTTCCACAGCATGGACAAGAGCAGCGCCGGGAAGTTCGCGCTCGCCGCGACGGCGAACGCCAGCCCCACCATGAAGGCCACGTTCTGCCCCTTGAAGACGACGCCCAGGAGGATGGCCACCACGCCCAAGAGCAGGCTCGCCAGCCGCGCCACCTTGAGCTGCTCGTGCTCCGGCGCCTGTCCCTTGCGCACCACGTGCGACCACAGGTCGTGCGACAGCGCCGCCGCGCCCGACAGCGTCAGCCCCGCCACCACCGCCAGAATCGTGGCGAAGGACACCGCGGAGATGAAGCCCAGGAAGCCCGTGCCGCCGACGACCTCCGCCAACATGGGCGCCGCCATGTTGCCGCCCTTGTCCACCGCAGTGATGCCCTGGCGGCCCACCAGCACCGCCGCGCCGAAGCCCAGGATGAACGTCACGAGGTAGAAGGAGCCGATGAGGCCCGTGGCGTAGAACACGCTCGTGCGCGCCGCCTTGGAGTCCGGCACCGTGTAGAAGCGCATCAGGATGTGCGGCAGGCCCGCCGTGCCGAACATCAGCGCCACGCCCAGGGAGATGGTCTCCAGCGGGTTCGCCACCAGCTTGCCCGGGGCCAGCACCTCCGGGCCGTACATCTTCGCCGCCTCGTTGAAGAGCGCCGCGGGGCTGCCGCCGAACTTCCACAGCACCGCCACCGCCAGTGCGGACGCGCCGCCCAGGAGCAGCACCGCCTTGACGATCTGCACCCACGTCGTGGCGATCATCCCGCCGAAGAGCACGTAGAGGATCATCACCGCGCCCACGAGCACGACGGCCACCTCATACGAGAGGCCGAACAGCAGGTGGATGAGGTTGCCCGCGCCCACCATCTGGGCAATCAGATAGAAGATGACCACCGTGAGCGTGCCCACCGCGGCGGACAGGCGCACCGGGGTCTGCTTCAGCCGGTAGGCCACCGCGTCCGCGAAGGTGTACTTGCCCAGGTTGCGCAGGGGCTCCGCGATGAGGAACGTCACCACCGGCCAGCCCACCAGCCAGCCCACCGAATAGATGAGCCCGTCGAAGCCGGACGTGGCCACGAGCCCCGCGATGCCCAGGAAGCTCGCGGCGCTCATGAAGTCGCCCGCCAGCGCGAAGCCGTTCTGCGCCGCGCTGATGTTGCCGCCCGCGGCGAAGAACTCGGACGTCGTCTTCGTGCGCCGCGCGGCCCAGTACGTGATGGCCAGCGTGATGCTGACGAAGAGGAGGAAGAAGACGATGGCCGTCGTGTTGGGCTGGCCAATCTGGGAGCCCACGGTCGGAGGATTCATGGCAGGGCCTTTCGGATCAGCGGCGCAGTCCGTCGAGGATGTGGTCGTACTTGCGGTTGGCCCACAGGATGTAGACGCCCGTCAGCACCCAGGCGACCAGGATGGTGAGCGCCCCCAGCACGATGCCAATGGACAACCCCGGGATGAGCTGCCGCCCCATCAGCGGCCGGTTGAACGCCACGAACAGGATGAAGCCCAGGTAGGTCACGAGCATCGCCACCGTCAGCGCTCCCGCCACGCGCCAGCGCGCGGCGGCGAGTGTCTTCAGGACGTCGTCCTTGGAATTGCCGTACATCGGTGTGCCTCCTTGGGAAACGAATGGGATTGAGGAACGCGAGCCTTCAGCGCCGCGGGGCCGGAGGCAGCCCCTTGGTCAGCAACTCCTCCAGCACCGCCGGGTCCGCCAGCGTGCTGGCATCCCCCAGGTTCTCCGTCTCACCGCTGGCGATCTTCCGCAGCATGCGGCGCAGGATCTTCCCCGAGCGCGTCTTGGGCAGGCCCGACACCAGCACCACCCGGTCCGGGGACGCGATGGGGCCAATCACGTGGCGCACCTGCTCGCGCAGCGCGCCCCGCATCTGCTCGTCCGGCGTGCGCAGGAAGTCCGGCTTCACCGTCACGAAGGCGCACACGCCGGTGCCCTTCAGGTCGTGCGGGTAGCCCACCACGGCGGCCTCGGCGACGGCCTCGTGCGCCACGAGCGCGCTCTCCACCTCCGCGGTGCCCAGCCGGTGGCCGGACACGTTGAGCACGTCGTCCACGCGGCCGGTGATCCAGTAGTAGCCGTCCTCGTCGCGGCGGCAGCCGTCGCCGGTGAAGTACAGCGGCAGGAACCGCGCGTAGTACGTCTCCACGAAGCGCTCGTGGTGGCCATACAGCGTGCGCGCCTGGCCCGGCCACGAGCGCGCGAGGCACAGGTTGCCGCTGACGCCGTTGCCCTCCAGCACCTTGCCCGCTTCGTCCACCAGCACCGGCTCCACGCCGAAGAAGGGCAGGGTGGCGCTGCCGGGCTTGCACGGCGTCGCGCCCGGCAGCGGCGCGATGAGGATGCCGCCCGTCTCCGTCTGCCACCACGTGTCCACCACGGGGCAGCGGCCCTCGCCCACCACGTCGTGGTACCAGCGCCAGACCTCCGGGTTGATGGGCTCGCCCACGCTGCCCAGCAGGCGCAGCGACTTGCGCGACGACTTCGTCACGAACGCGTCCCCCTCCTTGATGAGGGACCGGAGCGCGGTGGGCGCGGTGTAGAGCGTGGTGGCCTTCACGTCGTCCACCACCTGCCAGAGGCGGCCCGCGTCCGGCCAGGTGGGCGTGGACTCGAAGAGGACCGTGGTGGTGCCGGTGCAGAGCGGGCCGTACACGAGGTACGAATGTCCCGTCACCCAGCCCACGTCCGCGGTGCAGAAGTGCACGTCGTCCGGCTGCGTGTCGAAGACGTAGCGGAACGTGGTGGCGGCGTACACGAGGTAGCCCGCCGTGGTGTGCAGCACGCCCTTGGGCTTCCCGGTGGAGCCGGACGTGTAGAGGATGAAGAGCGGGTCCTCGGAGTCCATCCACTCGGCGGGGCAGACGCCCCGGTGCTTCTTCACCTCCACGTCCAACCAGTGGTCGCGCCCCTCGCGCATGGGCACTTCCTTGGCGGTGCGGCGCGCGACGAGCACGGACGTCACCTGGGAGAGCCCCTCCAGGGCCTCGTCGGTGATGGCCTTGGTGGCCACGTTCTTGGGGCCGCGCGGGCCTTCGTTGGCGGTGACGACGACCTTCGCGCCGCAATCCAATACACGCTCACGCAGTGAGTCCGCGGAGAAGCCGGCGAACACCACCGAGTGCACCGCGCCGATGCGGGCGCACGCGAGCAGCGTGTACACGAGCTCCGGCACCATGGGCAGGTAGACGATGACGCGGTCGCCCTTCCTCACGCCGTGCGCCTTGAGCACGTTGGCCATGCGGCCCACGTGGTGCTGGAGGTCCTTGAAGGTGATGACCTCGTATTCGCCGGGCGTGTTCTTCGCCCAGATGATGGCGGCCTTGTCCGGGCGCGCCTTCGCGTGGCGGTCCACGCAGTTGACGGTGACGTTGAGCTTGCCGCCGCCGAACCAGGTGAAGTCCGCGGCGGCCTCGTTCACCTCGCGGACGGTGTCCGGCGGGTGGAACCAGTGGAGCTGCCGGGCCTGCTCGCCCCAGAAGGCGTCCGGGGCGTCCAGGCTCTGACGGTAGAGGCGCTGGTAGTCCTCCAGGCTCTTCACGTGGGCGGTGCGGCGGAAGGCTTCCTTGGGCGCGACGAGCAGGTCCTGGGCAGGGGCCATGGCGGAAGGTCCTCTAGTAGAAGAGTTGGAGTTGGGCGGTGCCGGTGATGCCCGTGGAGGCGTTGGAGAGGTCGCCCGCGCGGGACAGGGCCACCTCCGTCTTCAGGTTGAAGGTGTGCTTCTGGAACCAGAGGTTGAAGCCGGGGCGCAGCGTGAGCAGGTCCTGCGCATCCACGCGGCCGTTGAAGTACTCGCCGGAGAGGACGGGCTCCACGATGCCGATGCGGTAGCCCAGCTCCACGAAGAAGCCCGTGCCGCTGCGCGGGTTGTCGTAACCCTGCTGCCAGGAGAAGACGTTGCTTTGGAAGATGAACTCCTGGTCCTCGCCCACCGGCAGGTCCAGGAACACGTCCGCCGCCAGGGCCACCGCGTCGTGCACGCCGGAGGCGGTGGCGATGGCGGAGTACTGGTAGTCACCGCCGATGCCGAACGACAGCAGCGGATGGTCGGTGAAGTAGATGCCCCGGAGGAACAGGTCCTCCTCGCGGCCGAACACGTTGTAGCGCGCATGGCCCACGAAGCGCGGCAGGTCGTCCGGGTTGACGATTTGGCCGTTCTCCAGCCGGGAGCCCTCCACGCCGTTGAGGATGGCGGCGCGGTACGTCAGCGGCCCGGCGAAGCCGCGCACCTGCACGCCCATGTCGCGCCACACCTTGCCCACGCCCAGCGGGAAGCGGATGAGGTCGGAGTGGTAGTCCACCGTGTGGAGCGCGATGGCGCCCTGCAGGGACTGGTGCGACAGCGGCGCGAGGATGAAGCCCGCCTCCACCCACGTCTTGTCGGCGACCTCGTACGCGATCGTCGCGTCCTGGATGAAGAAGGCCGGGTTCCAGTCGCCGTTCTTGCCCAGGTTCGGCTGGTCCGTGTCGATGAAGAACGACAGCCGCCTGGTGATGGAGCCGAAGACGAGCAGCCGCACCCGGCGCAGGAAGAAGTCCGTGCCCACGCCGCCCACCGGCGCGCCGTCCTTCACGAGCTGCATCTGGGGATGGAGCAGGGCGTTGACGTTGAGGACCGCATCGTCGCCCAGTTGAATCTTCCCTGCCGCAGCGGGCAGTGCGGTCAGCAGGGCCACGAACAGCATCCACCGGGGGAGCGAGCGTAGGTCGGGGCGCATGGGCCCCCACCCCAGAGCAACGCCCGTTCCACCCGCGCGCGCTCCGGGTTTCAGGACCTTGCAGGTTGGCCCGTTGCGTCAGGATGTGGCGGAAGGTGACAGGGCGTTACCGCCCGTAACGCTTCGCGCAGCGCGTCGTAACGCCGGGGTCACACCGGGCCACGCAACGAGATAGGGGCCACGCAGCGCGTCAGCGTGCGTGGCCCCATGTGTATCGGCTCAGGCTTCCGCGTCGTCCTCGGGGGTGATGCCCGCGTCCGCGTCGTCCTCTACCTCCGGCGGACCGATGGGCGCCTGGAGCCCCGCGGCCTCCAGGAGGATGCGCCGGCCCATGGCGGGCAGCTTCACGCCCGTGGTCGGGTGGCCGTTGGTGAGGAGCACCACCGCCGCGGCGTGTCCCGGCAGGAAGCCCACCCAGGCCACGAAGCCGCCGTTGCCGCCGGCCTTGCTCAGCACCTTCGCGCCGCCTCCCGCGTCGGTGATGTACCAGCCGAGGCCAATGGACTGACGCGCGGAGATTTCGAAGTGGGGCGTGTGCGCGAGCTTCATCGCGCGGTAGGTGAGCAGCGGCATGGTGGGCACGCGGAAGAGGTTGCCCTCCAGGAAGCGCAGCATGTCCGACGCGGTGGAGTTGAAGCCCACGCCCCGGTAGGCCAGTTGCTTGCCCCTGGCCGTGTAGCCCTGGGCGATGCGTTCCGGACGGATGCCGGTGAGGTCCACGCGCGTGTCACGCATCGCGAACGGCTCCTGGAGGTCCGTGGCGAACAACTCCGGGTAGCTGCGCCGCGCGGCCAGGGTGGTGGTGAAGCCCTGCGTCACCTCGCTCACGTTGGAGTAGCTGTAGTGCGTGCCCACGCGCGTCTCCGGGTTGAAGCGCGTCCAGAAGTCGAACATCGCCGGGGGCGGCACCTCTCCCCGGTACAGCGCGCCCGCCGGGTGGCCGGGCACGTTGGTGCCCGGCATGCCCGCCGTCATGGTGCCCAGCGCCTGGGGCGTCACCTGCCGGATGACGGTGCCCTGCTGGCGGACCTCTCCCGGGAGGAAGCGGGTGATCTGATCCGTCAGCGCCATCTTCCCCTCCACGATGCGCGCGGCGGCGAGCGTGTTGGTGAAGACCTTCTGCACGGAGCCGATGAGGAACAGCGTGTCCTCGGACACCGGTCGCTGGGCGCTCCGGTCCGCCAGGCCCGCGACGTAGCTGGCGCGCACGTCGCCGACGGCCACCGCCGCCGACACGCCGATCTCCGTCTGCGTGCCCAGGTAGTCCTTCATGGCCGCCGCGACGAGCTGCTTCAGTCGCGCGGGGTCCTGCGTTGAGGGCGTCATGGCTGGGGCCTGGGGTCCGCTAATCCGACAGGGACGTGTCGCAGCCGCCGCTGATCATCTGGATCTGCATCTGCTCGGAGGAGCCGTTGAGGAAGAAGTAGACGGTGGTGTTCGCGTCGGAGGACTTCAGCGTGCAGTAGAAGTTCTGCTTGCACGACCAGATCTTCCCGTTGTCATCCTCGAACTGGACCCACCAGTAGTCGTGGCCCGTGGCGCCGGTCCAGAAGATGGCCTGGAACGACGAGCTGGTGACGTTCTCCGCGAGCGAGGGCCAGTTGCCCTGTTGCTGGTAGCTGGGGTTGTTGCTGTAGCGGTGGCGCAGCTGCACGTTGGTGATGGTCCCGCCCCACTGGTTGACGACGACGCAGTTGGCGGTCTGCTCCGTCGACATGGGAGCGGCACCCTTCGCGGCGGTGCGGGTCATGTCGGGGTTCAGGCGGGTGTCGTAACCCGACTTGAGCTGGCCATCCGGGCCGAGGCTGTTGTGGTTGCACATGGTCGTGGGCTCCTGGGCCACCGGGAGAGGGATTCATCCGGTGGATGCCAGGACCCATGAGCAAGCGGTGTGCCGCATGCCGCTTCACTCTGGGAGGCCGTGGGGAGAGGCGGAATCGACGTGCTTCGACGCATTTCGACGCGTCGAAACACGCGGGCGTCGACACGTCGGACGTCGACCCGTCAGGCGCGGGTGTGGTCCTAATACTACTTGATCAGATCCGCGACGGTCCGCGAGGAGGCGCGCGGGAGCTGATGTGACGTAGGCAGAGCGGGCAGTGGCCCAGTCGCCGCAGCAGCAGGTGCTGAAGGCGGCGACGCACCAGAGGCAGCGTCCAGCGCGTCCTTCTCCGGGGGAAAAAGCATCCGACGTAGCGCGATGAATCCGGGAGCCACCATGCAGAGCGTGGTGTGATGGTGGAAGCCGCGCCAAGTGCGGCCCTCGTAATGGTCCAACCCCACCTCGCTCTTCATTTCCTGGTAGTCGCGCTCCACCCGCCAACGCAGATTCCAGAGCCGCACCAGCTTCTTCAGAGAGGTGTTCTCCGGTAGGGAGCTGAGAGCGAGCTTCGTCGGTCGCTTCTAGCTCTCGGCCATTCGGCCAGCAGCCAGACTTCCTCACTGGGCGCGGCTTGCTGCATATGGCGCTCCGCCGTGCGCACGCGCATCGCAGCAAACCGCGAGGCTTGCTCGCTGCGGCTGCCTTCCCGCCAGCGAACCGTCTTCCATTCCTCTTTGGGAAGTTGGCGAACCAGCTCCTCGATGGACCACGGCTCCACGCCTTCGGCCACGCAGCCGGTGCGTGGACGCCCCATCCGCCCCTCGACCTTGGGCGGTGGGGTGGGCGCGGAACCGGGTGGCCACACCTTGTGGACGAGTTGAACTCCGACCAGGTAGTGCAACCCTTGCTCGCGCACCCCGTCACGAAACTCTCGGGCGCTGCCGTACCCTGCGTCGGCCAGTACCACGTGACGCCGCACGCCCCATTCCAGGGCGTCGTCTAGTACTACTTGGTCATTTCACTCTGGGCCCCAGTGGCTCCCAAGGCCCCCTCAGGGAAGATCCAAAGTAACCAAGTCGCACTAGATCGCGGGAAGTGCGATGCGTCTCGCTGCGGCATACGCCGCAAGCCGACGCAGCTGCGCATCGACAAGAGCAAGAGACTCCTTGCCCTTGCTGCCCTCCAATTGGTCGGCGAGGTGCTTGAGTCGGCCCACGTCGCCAGAGAGCTTGGTCGTTACGCGCTTTAAGGTGTCATCGACGTACTGCTCGACCTCAGCGATGGTCTTCAGGGGATTGTTGAGGATCGACTGAACGAGGAAGGTCTTCAGCCCGTCGCGGTCCATAAGGAGTCGAGGCGCCCGGTTGAGCCACGTCCCTGATGTGGTCGCCGCTGTTCCCTCGCAGCGCCAGGCGGCAAGCGACAGCAACATCTGCGCAATGCCGGCGAATTCATCAAAGAGCGGAAGGGAGCCTGCCATACGGCCCTCGCCGTCCAGCCACGATTTCAACCAACCAGGATAGCTCACCGCGTCTAAGCCTACTCGCAAAACACGCAGCGCTCCCGCAAAGACGGGCTCGAAGAGTTCGTTTTCCTTCCCATTGAAAACGGACCAGTAACCCTCTGGAACGTTTACTCCCGGCGGCATACCAATGTTGAACCACCGCAGTCGGCGCGGTGCACTTCCATAGGCCGCCTCAACTTCAGGGCTGCTGAATCCAAGGTCGTAATCCACCCTATTCCACGTGCCATACACCACAATAGTTTCACGTCGAAACTCTTTCAGGGTGATCAGCTTTTCCTGAAGAGCCGCCTGGAAGGGATCTGCGGTTGGATTTGCGGTGAGGCTGGGAGCGACTTTCTTATCCGCGCCCATAAGATAAATAGTGCGAGGGGTTTCGTTCTTCGGCCACTGCCGAATATGAACCGGCTGCCAAGTCACTCTTCTATGCTTCTCGACGAATTTCTCAAGCGAGGTTCGTACGCTTGAGAGTACTGTTTGTTCAGTCGCAACTATGGGCTCCTTCGGGCTTGGCTTAACCGAAAGGCCTGCAAGTAGTGCATAGCGTTGGGCAGCAAGCCGAAGCGCGGCGGGAGTCGTCGTGTCCCGTATGGCGGCCCGGAGAGTCAGCCCCGCTTTCCAGAGACGCCCCATTGGCCCTTGGAGGACAGCCAATGGCGTCGTGCGGGCAGCGGCGGCGAGTTGCAGGAACGCTTCCGTCGACGAACTCCAAACGAACGGGTTTGCAACAGGGGACTCCGGCAGTTTGACACCCACCGAAGCTGCGACCTCTGGAAGGAGTCCTACCAGCCGGTCGAGGCGGCTTGCGGAGGCGATGTCGGCCAAGAGGTCGGCCCGAGAAACTCCGCCATCCCGCTTCTTCGTGAAGGCGAAGGTCGTCGCGGTTTTCGTGCCATGAATTGCGAAATCAGAGAGCAATCCTCGGACTTCGGGGGATGTCTGAGCCTCCCCGCCCTTGACGACGGCCTCCGCACGCCCACACGCAAGTGAGAAGTTGATGTCCGATAGGTCTCGGGCGACCTGTTCGATGCTGTTCTGCGCGCGGCCGACCCTGTCCTTCAGGTCATCGTAGTGCTCCTGTGCAATCGCTCGGGTACGCAGCGACTCGGCGAGCAGCGTCTGGAGCTGCTGGAGCATCTCTCGCTGGTTGGATTCGATGAACTCTAGATGCTCACCTACCTGAGCCTGAAAAGCCGCGAGCTGATTCGACAAACGCTCCAGGGACTTGAGGATGGCCGCGTCGGCACTTTCTCCGCCCATGAAGAGCCCGAGCACGGCAGTCGCGACGCCAGCATATCCGTTGAGAAGGGCCAGCGGACCGATGGTGCCTCCGGAAAACGCTCGCGACAGGTCGGACATCCGGAGGGCGACCTCACCCACCGCCGAAATGGCCCGGGCACCCTGTGGCCAGCTCGATCCAATAATAAGAGAGGCAAGACCAACGCTCCCCGCGATCTCGGACTTCATGTACTGATATTCGCGTTCCGCTTGAACCCGAGCTACTTCGGCTTCTCGGGCGTCGGCGGCTTGCTTGAGTTGCTTGGAGAGGTCACTTGTGTTGCGCTCCAGCGCCTCTTGGCGCGCAAGCAGCTTCGCGGTGAGCACCTCAAGAGCCTTCTCGCGTGCACCTGGTGCTGACGGATTTGGTCGAGCAAGTTCCTCGTAGGCTGCCCGTAGCTCTTGGGGGACTTTTTGCAATGTCTTGTTGGGACTCGCGCTTATGTCGATCGCGACTCTATCTTTGAAGTGATTGAGCTGTACCTGAAGCTTTGTATCTAACCTAGCAAACGACAGTATTTGTGTATGGAGGGCGCGGTCCAACAGCTGCATCTCCAAGTCGCCAGGGCCGGGCGGAAACGGGTTCTTGGAGAGGTCCAATCCTGGTTGTGCAAGGTACGGAAGGACCGACCCGACGAAGGCTCCAGCAAACCCCAGAGCAATCCCTGCTGGTTCGAAGATGGGTGTGACTAGAGTGCCCGCCGTGCCCATTGCAGTGCCGGCTTTTTCCATCACAGCCAGCATCGTCTTTGTTGCCTCGTTAGGCTCTCGCTCGAACAGCGCGATAAAAGCATCGAAGGTCGTCGGATCGTAGGTCCGGCCCTGCTGGAGAAGATGCCGAATCTCGGCAGTGGCCCTCGATTCGTCGAAGTGAATGTTTCTGCGCTGTTCGGTGATTCGCGCGATCTGCGCGGCGATTCGCCAAGCCTCCATCCGAGGCGTCCAGTCAGCGCCGGGAGCCAGAGAAAGCGAGTCCGCCGTGAGGGCGATGAGGAAGTCGGGATGCCTCTTGTCCAGAGAGACGGAGC
Organism: Corallococcus sicarius; assembly: GCF_003611735.1. GTDB lineage: Bacteria > Myxococcota > Myxococcia > Myxococcales > Myxococcaceae > Corallococcus > Corallococcus sicarius. The sequence goes on from NZ_RAWG01000094.1 coordinate 29,599, forward strand.
GATCTGTCTGGGCAAACAACTGAAACTGCCACGGCATCATGGACAGTGCCAGGGATGCAGTGCTTCCGCCCAAGAGTTTGCGTCGAGTCAGGCGGTTCTTTGTCACGGTTCTCTCCACCGGAAGTGCCTTAGGAACTCCCATACGTTACCACGGCCACCAGCCACTTAGTACGACTTGGTCACTTCAAGAATGCGTGAGGGCGGGCGGACTGTTCCCCCAGCATGACACCGAGGCAACTGAAGCGACTGGAGGGAGAGCTAGAGAGCTTCCTGGAGTCGATGTTTTCCGGCCTGGGCCGCGTAGAGCGGCGACGAGCGATGGACTGGTACGTCAAGGGCCTGCTGCTTGAAGGCGAGCGCAAGAGCATCGACCCGATGGCAGGGCGACTGGTGGAGGACGCTGGCGAGCAGGAGGCCATGCGCCAGCCCTCTCTGCCAACGTGAGTGAGACAGTTCGTACCCAGCAGTTTAGTGTGCAGGGCGACCCAGGCAGGGACGATGAATCCGGTGGTGAAAGAGGCTCGGGTCCGGGAGACCGAGGTGGTGGAGAAGG
>NZ_RAWG01000095.1 GCF_003611735.1 Corallococcus sicarius
GCACGTCACGGCCCACCCCGGCTGCGCCCAGGTGGCGGGCGGCGCCGTTAACGTCTAGCCGCTGCCAGGAAGGCCCTGCGGCAGCGGCTAGACGTTAACGGTGCCGTCCGACATCTGGGCGAAGCCGGGGTGGGCGGTGACGTGCAGCACCTGCGTCAGCGTGCCCAGGTGCTTGAGCATGCGCGCCACGAGCGGCAGCTTCGCCTCGTCCACGCCGGTCAGCACGTCGTCCAGCAGGAAGGGCCGCTTCACCCGGGCGCAGGTCTTCTCCACCACCGTCAGGCGCAGCGCCAGGTAGTAGAGGTCCAGGTCCTTGGGGGGCAGCTCGCCCACCGGGATGCGGCTGTTGGCCGTGAGGGCGAAGGCGTTGCCATCTCGGTCCCACTCCACGCCCTGGTAGCGCCGGTCGGTGAGCGCGGTGAGGTACTGCACGCAGCGGTCCTTCAGGAGCGCCTGCACCGACAGGAGGTCGGAGGTGAGCACGTCCGCGGCCTGCGCCAGCACCAGCGGGGACGGATCCTCCAGCGGATCCACCGGGGCCGCGGTCGCCACGCCGCCCACGACCACGGGGGCCGGTGGCGCCTTGGCCAGCGCGATGGACTCCTTCAGGCGGCCCAGCTCCCGCTCCACCTCGCGCAGGTCGCGCACGTAGGTGCCCTTGGCGGTCAGCTCCGCATTGAGCGTCTCCTGCTCCGCGCGCAGGTCCTGCGCCTGGCGCAGGGCGTCCTGGAAGTCGGGGGACGCCTCGAACTCCTCCAGCTGCGTCTGCAGCTCCCCCAGGCGGATGCCTAGCAGATCCTTGCGCTCCAGCGCGGGGGGGATCTCGTCGAGCGTCTCCACGTTCAGGGCCTTGAGGGCCATGCGCACCGGTGCGTCCTCGAGTTCGAACTCGTCGAGGATCTTCTTCTCCCGCGCGCCCTTGCGGTTGTCCTTGGTCCCCTTGCGCGTGGCCTTCTGCAGGTCGTCCACGTAGCGCAGCGCCATCAGCGCGGCCGTCCCAAAGGCCGGGATGTTGAGCAGCGCCAGGTAGCGCCACATCGGGCCCACGGTGAAGCCCAGGCCCACGCTGACTCCCAGGAAGAGCACGCCGGAGCCCAGGCCGCCCCAGAAGTAGCGGTTCTTGGTGAGCGGCGGCACGTAGACCACCGCGTCCGCCTCCTCCGCGTCGCGGTCCGTCTCCAGCCGCGCCAGCGCTTCATCCCGCCGCGCCACCGCCTTCGGGTGCCGCTTCACGCGTGAGAGGATGTCCTGCGGCAGGCCCAGCGACTCCGGCGTGGGCGCCGCGCGCCACGCGGCCTCCGCTTCCGCGATGGCCGTCTTGAGCCCCTCGCCGCCCTTGAGCTTCGAGTCGGCCTCGAAGATGAGCGACGACAGCTCGTCCACCTTGAACTGGAGCTGATCCACCTCGCGCGAGACGATGACTTCCTTCTCCAGCGCCTTCACCTTCGCCTCGGCGGCGGGGATGTCCGCCGCGGGCTGAACGGCGCTGGCGTTCGCGAGCGACGGCGTGCTGCCGGAGGCCTTCGCGGCGGCCGCCTTGGGCGACGACTTGCGGGGCCGGCGCGAGGGCAGCATCACCAACTGGAGGCAGTACACCTGTTCGAAGGTGGTGCGAGGCGGCAGGCCCGCCTGGCCACGCAGGTACTGGTTGATCTCCCCCGTGTCCGAGGACATCAGCTCCGGCTGGCTGGTGGTGGGGTTGAGCCGGTGCAGCGACCCTGAACCGCCCAGCTCGCGCAGCACCCGGTACGTCATCCCGTCCTGGCCCACGAACGTCAGCGCGGCCTTGCCGGAGCGCCCGCTCGAGCCCGCGAAGCTTGCGTCCCCGCCCCGGCCATCCGAGTACAGCAGCGACAGCGACAGGCCCGCAAGCGGCAGCACGTCCGCCGTCGGCGGCTTGAGGATGAGGTACCCGGTCTTCAACGGGAAACGGCCGGCGGGCGAGAACCCGCGGACGTTTTGGATGGCAACCTCGACGAAGTGCATGGCGCGCGCAGTCTAGCCCGAACGAAAAAAGGAGCGTCCAGTGACGGACGCTCCTTCTCGCACGCGGCCGCGAAGGCCGCGAGAGGGTTTCTGGGGACCTACTAGCCCGGAGCGACGGCGGAGGCAGCAGCCAGCTTCGCGGCCTTCTTCGCGGCGCGCTCCGGATCCACCTGCACGTCGACGCGAGAGGCCTTGCCCTTCAGGTCGCGGAGGTAGAAGAGGCGCTTGCGGTTCACGTCGCCGCGGGTGAGGACCTCGATCTTCTCGTAGCGGGGGCTGTGCAGCGGGAAGATGCGCTCCACGCCGACGCCGAAGGACATCTTGCGCACGGTGAACGTGGCGCGGTTGGTGCCCTTGGTCTTGCGGATGACCACGCCCTCGAAGGCCTGCACGCGCTCCTTCTCGCCTTCCTTGACCTTCCAGTGGACGCGAACGGAATCACCCGTACGGAACTGGGTGAGGTCCTGGCGCAGGAACTTGTTTTCGACGTGCTGAATGAGGCTGCGGCGCATGACGACTCCAAAAAGCGGAACTTGACGCGTAGGACGCGTGGAAAGAGCGGGCCGTACTAGCAGAGACGGCCGTGTCGGACAAGCCCGCTTCGAAGGGTTCCGCGAGGACGCGCAGGGTTACAACTCTTCCTCACCCCTGGCGAGCAGTTTCTGATCCGCCTTGCCGAACTCCAGGCGCGAAAACAGATCCGGGCGGCGCTCCTGCGTGAGCTTGATGGCCTTCCAGCGGCGCCAACGTGCGATCCTGGCGTGATCGCCGGACTGGAGGACGGCCGGCACCTCGACCCCCCGGAAGACGGGCGGCCGGGTGTAGTGCGGGTACTCCAGCAGGCCCTCTTCGAAGCTCTCCGCGACGGACGACGCCTCGTTGCCCAGGACGCCCGGCACCAGCCGCGCCACCGCATCCACCACGGCCATGGCGGCGATCTCACCGCCGGTGAGGACGAAGTCGCCCAGGGACACTTCTCCGTCCAGGAACGGCATCACCCGTTCGTCCACGCCCTCGTAGCGGCCGCAGACGAGGATCAGCCCGGCCTCGTGCCGCACCAGCTCGCGCGCCGTGGCCTGGGTGAAGACGGGACCCCGTGGGGTCATCAGGAGCACCTTCGCACCCGGCAGGTGCGCCCGCGCGGCCTCGATGGCGGCCACCAGGGGTTCGGGCTTCATCACCATCCCGGCGCCGCCCCCGTAGGGAGAGTCGTCGGTGACGTGGTGCTTGCCCACGGCGTGCTCCCGCACGTCGGAGATCGTGACGGAGAGCAGCCCCTTCTCCTGCGCCTTCCCGAGGATGCTCGCCCCCAGGTAGCCAGAGATCATCCCCGGAAACAGCGTGAGGATCTCCACGGGGTAGCTCACCCCGCGTCTCCGTCGTCGCGTCCCTCGACCTCCAGATATTCGGGGGGACGGATCACGATTCTGCCCGCCGCGATGTCCACCGACGGAACGAACTCGTCCGCGAAGGGCACCACCAGCTCGGGACGGCCGGGCGTGCGGATGACCAGGTTCGGCACCTCGCCGGTGGCCCAGACCTCCTCCACCGTGCCCAGCGCCGCGCCCTGCTCGTCCACGGCGACAAGCCCCACGAGGTCGCCCTGGAAGAACTCGCCCTCCTCGGGCGGCTCCAGGTCCTCGCGGTAGACGAGCACCTTCGAGCCCACCAGCGCTTCGGCGGCGGCGCGGGTGTGCACGCCCTCGAAGCCCAGCAGGTCTTCCTTGTTCGCGGGGCGGTAGGACTCCACCACCATCTCGCGCTCCTCACCGGAGCGCAGCCGCAGGCGGACGCGATCCAGGGTGCTCATGGTCTCCGAGGCGGGGTCGAAGCTGCGGACCGCCACCTCGCCCTTGAGGCCATGCGCACGGGCCACGTAGCCCAGCTCCAGACACGGCGAGGTGTTCACCGGGCAGCGTCCGGAGCAGGCGTCGCCGGCGGGGAACCCGGGGCGCGCCGATCATCGAGAATCTCCAGGCGGACCTTCTGGCCCTGCTTCTGGGCGGCGACATTGAGCAGTGTCCGGAGGGCATTCACGGTGCGCCCATCACGGCCAATGACCTTGCCGACGTCCTCGGGGGCGACCTTCAGCTCATAGAGCTGGCCGCCATCCGCCTCGGAGATGCGCAGGGCGACCTGGTCCGGTGAATCGACCAGGGCCTTCGCCAGATACGTGAGCAGCGGCTCCACGTCTTGTCCAGACGGGGGCGGGCTCAGGCGGTGGTCGCCGGGGCCTGCTTCTTCGCCGTCTTGATCAGGTCCGCGACCGTCTCCGAGGGCAGCGCGCCGCTCTTGAGCCAGTAGTTCAGCCGCTCCTCGTTGAACTGCACCTTCGCGGGGCTGTGGTTGGGGTCGTAGGAGCCGACCTGCTCCAGGAACTTGCCGTCACGCGGGCTGCGCGAGTCGGTGGCAACCACGTGGTAGTACGGCATCTTCTTGGCGCCCGCGCGGGCAAGACGGAGGACAACGGCCATGGAAATCTCCAGCGAACAGGTGACTTCAACTACAACAGGCGGAGGGGGGCGCTCTTAGCGCCCCTACATCGGGATTGTCAAGGAAGCTCGGGTGCTTATGTCACGTCGGGGCTTCCGCGGTCGCTTCGCCCCGGTTGGCGAGCTGCCCACAGGCCCCGGCGATGTCCCGGCCCCGGTTCCTGCGGATGTAGGCCGCGACGTGCGCTTCGGCGAGGATGGCGCGGAACTCCTCCGCCCGCTCCTCCCCGGTGGTCTGGAACCCCAGGCCCGGGTTCTCGTTGTACGGGATGAGGTTCACCTTCGCCGGGATGTCGCGCAGCAGCTCCTTCAGCCGGTGCGCGTCCTCGTCGCTGTCGTTGAACCCCTTGAGCAGCACGTACTCGAAGGTGATGCGCCGGCCCTGGCGCAGCGGGAACTTGCGGCACGCGTCCAGCAGCGCGGCGATGTTCCACTTGCGATTCACCGGCATCGTCTTGCTGCGCTGCTCATCCGTGCTGGCGTTGAGCGAGATGGCCAGCTTGACGTCCGTCTCCACGCCGAAGCGCTCAATCATCGGCACCAGGCCCACGGTGGAGACCGTGATGTGCCGGTGGCTGAAGTTGGGCCCCTCCTGGGACTGGAGGATGGAGAGCGCCGTCTTGAGGTTTTCGAAGTTGTGCAGCGGCTCGCCCATGCCCATGAACACCAGGTTCGTGAGCGGCCGGAGCGTCTCCAGGGACTCGTTGCGCCGCACCTCGCGGTTCACCGCGTGCACCTGGGCGACGATCTCCCCCGCCGTCAGGTTGCGCTTGAGCCCCAGCGTGCCCGTCATGCAGAAGGTGCACGCCATCGCGCAGCCCACCTGGGTGGACACGCAGAGCGTCTTGCGGTCCTCCGAGGGCATGTAGACGGACTCGATGAAGCGCCCATCGCGCGTCTTGAACCGGTACTTGATGGTGCCGTCGACGCTGCGCTGCTCCAGGTCCTTCTCCAGCGGGACGATCTCCGCCTGGGCCTTGAGCTTCTCGCGCAGGCCCTTGGAGAGGTCCGTCATCTCCTCGAAGGAGGTGGCCCCGCGCTGGTGGATCCACCGGTAGAGCTGGGAGGCGCGGAACGGGCGCTCGCCCAGCTGCTCGCTCAGGAACAGCGCGAGCTTCTCACGAGACAGGCTGGCCACGTCGACCAGCTTGGCGGGCGTCGGCGCCGGCAGGGGCTCGGTGACGGGAAGAACTGTGGCGGTGGGCTCGGACATCGTTCAGTCAGGCCTAACGGAAGGCAGCGGGGCGTGCTTCCCACAAGTAGGCACGGCAAGTCAAAGGAGGGCACGCCCCCTTCCCTGCCTACCCCTTGGAGTCGTGGTGTTCGGCGGTGCCGCGCTTCCAGTAGCCCGTCACCCGCATCCACTCCTTGTTCAGACCGCGCTCGGCCACCAGGTGTTCCCGGAGGGGCTTGAGCGACGTCGCCTCGCCGGCCACCCAGACGAAGCCGTCCCCAGGAGGCTGCGTCCAGGCCCGCAGCGCCTGCTCCAGATGGTTCGTGGTCCCCGCCTCCGCGGTTCCCCGGTGCAGCCAGGTGAGCTTCACGTCCGCCCGGCCGTCGATGCGCTGCTCCTCCGACGCATCCGCCACCTCGATGAACGCGAACGCGCGAGCGCCCGCCGGCAGCTCCTCCAGGCGGCGGGCGATGGCCGGCAGCGCGCTCTGGTCTCCCGCGAGCAGGTACCAGTCGAAGTCGTTCGCCACGTCGTGGGTGCTGCGCGGGCCTCCAATGCCCAGGAAGTCACCTGGCTTCGTGCGCTCGGCCCATTGCGATGCGGGACCTTCGCCGTGCAGCACGAAGTCGATGTCGAGCTCGCCCGCCTTCGCATCGAAGCGGCGCGGCGTGTAGTCGCGCGACGCGGGCTTCGCGAGCCCCTCCGGCATGGCCAGCCCGTTCGGGCCCACCACGGGCATGTTCGGCCGCTTCGCTCCCGGCTCCGCGAAGAAGACCTTCACGTGGTCGTCCGCACCCGGCGAACTGAAGCCCTCCAGCTCCGGACCGCCCAGCGTCACCCGCACCATGTGCGGCGTCAGCCGCGTCACCCGGAGGACTTCCAGCAGCCGCAACTTCACCGGGAAAGGCCCCCGGCGTCCCACGCGCTCGGAACCACTGCTCATGCGCTCTTCCTTGTCGATAGTGATTTGCATTATCGATATCAGGTGCCATGCCGGTGGGCAACCGGATCCATGGAGGCCGTGGGGCCGAAAAGACGACGGCCCGGGCCTGCGCCTTCGAGGGGCGCGGGCTCCGGGCCGGAGTCCTGTCCAGCGCTGGGCTGGATGAAGCGTTACGCCGAGTACGTCTGGATCTCGGTCTCGCGGAAGAAGTACGCGATCTCGTTCTTCGCGTTCTCCAGGCTGTCCGAGCCGTGCACCGTGTTCTGGTCGATGCTCTTGGCGAAGTCCGCGCGGATGGTGCCCTTGTCGGCCTTCTTCGGATCCGTGGCGCCCATGATCTCGCGGTTGGCGAGGACGGCGTTCTCACCCTCCAGCACCATCAGGACCACCGGGCCGGAGATCATGAAGGAGACCAGGTCCTTGAAGAAGGGCCGGGCCTTGTGGACGGCGTAGAAGCCTTCGGCTTCCGTCTGCGACAGCTGCTGCAGGCGGATGGCGACGGGCTTCAGGCCCTTCTCCTCGAAGCGGGAGATGACCTTGCCGATGACGTGGCTCTTCAGCCCGTCCGGCTTGATGATGGACAGCGTGCGCTCGATGGCCATGGAATTGAGTCCTCGTGTGGGTTCGCGGGGATGACGGTTCAGCGGTTCTTCTTGGGGGGGCCGCGCTTGACGACTTCCTGCAGCGTGGTGCCCAGCTCGGCGGGGCTCGCGGCCATCAGGATGCCCGCGGCCTCCATCGCCTTGATCTTCTCCCCGGCCGTGCCCTTGCCGCCGGAGATGATGGCGCCCGCGTGGCCCATGCGCTTGCCCGGGGGCGCGGACTGACCGGCGATGAAGCCGGCGATCGGCTTGGTGAACTCACGGGCCACGTACTCCGCGCCCGCCTCTTCGGCGCTGCCGCCGATCTCACCAATCATGATCACGGCGTCCGTCTCCGGGTCCGCCTGGAACAGCTTCAGCACGTCCACGAAGTCGGTGCCGTTGACGGGGTCGCCGCCAATGCCCACCGCGGTGGACTGGCCCAGCCCCAGCTGCGTGAGCTGGTGCACGGCCTCGTACGTCAGCGTGCCGGAGCGCGACACCACGCCGATGCGGCCCGGCTTGTGGATGTGGCCCGGCATGATGCCGATCTTGCACTTCGCGCCGGGGGTGATGACGCCCGGGCAGTTGGGACCGATGAGCCGCACGCCCTTGCCCTGCAGGTAGCGCTTGGCGCGGATCATGTCGTTGACCGGGATGCCCTCGGTGATGGTGATGATGAGGGCGATGCCCGCGTCGGCGGCCTCCATGATGGAGTCGGCGGCGAAGGGCGGCGGCACGAAGATGACGGACGTGTTCGCGCCGGACTGCTTGACGGCGTCGGCCACCGAGTTGAACACGGGGACCTTGCCCTCGAAGTCGGTGCCGCCCTTGCCCGGCGTGACACCGCCCACCAGCTTCGTCCCGTACTCCAACATCTGCTTGGCGTGGAACGAGCCGGCCGAGCCGGTGATGCCCTGGACGAGGACCTTCGTGTTCTCGTTGACGAGGATGCTCATGGCGTTCTTTCAGGAAAAGAGTGCGCGACGACTACTGGATCGCCGCCACGGCCTTCTCAGCCGCCTGGCGCAGGTTGTCCGCGGGAGTGATGGCGAGCCCGGAGTTGCGGAGGAGGTCCTTGCCCTTCTCCACGTTGGTGCCCTCGAGCCGCACGATGAGCGGGATCTTGAGCTGCACTTCCTTGGCCGCCGCGATGATGCCCTCGGCGATGACGTCGCACTTCATGATGCCGCCGAAGATGTTGACGAGCACCGCCTTGACCTGGGGATCCGCGAGGATGAGCTTGAAGGCCGCCGTCACCTTCTCCTTGCTCGCACCGCCGCCCACGTCCAGGAAGTTCGCCGGAGCGCCGCCCACCAGCTTGATGGTGTCCATGGTGGCCATGGCCAGACCCGCGCCGTTCACCATGCAGCCGATGTTGCCGTCCAGCGCGATATAGGCCAGGTCGAACTCCTTGGCCTGCGTCTCGCGGGGCTCCTCCTCCGCGAGGTCGCGGTACTCCAAGAGTTCCTTGTGCCGGTAGAGCGCGTTCTCGTCGAACGTCACCTTCGCGTCGAGCGCCACCACGCCGCCATCCTTCAGGATGACCAGCGGGTTGACCTCCACGAGCGCCGCGTCCGTCTCCATGAACATCCGGTAGAGCGCGGAGCAGAACTGCACGAACTTGTTCACCGTGGGGCCGGTGAGGCCCAGCCCGAAGGCCAGCTTGCGGCCCTGGAAGTCCAGGAAGCCCACCGCCGGGTCCACCGACTCGCGGAGGATCTTCTCCGGGTGGTGCTCGGCCACTTCCTCGATCTCCACGCCGCCCTCGCGGGACGCCATGAAGGTGATGCGGCTGGTGGCGCGGTCGAGCGTCACGCCCAGGTACAGCTCCTGGCCGATGGCGAGCCCTTCCTCGATGTAGACCTTGTGGACCGTCTGCCCTTCCGGGCCGGTCTGGATGGTCTTGAGCTTCATGCCGAGCATCTGCTTGGCGAGTTCCTTCGCCTCCGCGGGGCTCTTGGCCAGCTTCACGCCGCCGCCCTTGCCGCGGCCGCCCGCGTGGATCTGCGACTTCACGACGACGATGGGCGTGGCCAGCGACTTCGCCGCGGCCTCCGCCTCGTTGGGAGAGAGCGCGAGGATGCCGCGCGGCGTGGGCACGCCATACTTCCGGAAGATTTCCTTGCCCTGGTACTCGTGGATCTTCATCGAAGCTCCGGGTGGGACGAGGGGAGACGGGGACGGCCCGGACGGGGCGTCAACGCCGGCCCTCATTGCGCAGAAAACGACGCTTGGCAAGGCCGTTTGGCCTCCAGCGTCGTCGCAGGACACCTGCCCCGTCCCCGACATAACTCCCGGTGTCCGCGAGGATGAGCCCACCTACAGCGCCCTGCCGCTCGCTCAGGGGGTGGCCCGCCCGGAGCCAGGGCGGGCGTGCGGAAACGACCGCGGCCCCGCCCAGCACCCCGTGAAGGGGCGCTGACACGGGGCCGCGAAGGAAGCGCGAAGAGGCGCGGGAGGACTACCCCGGACCGCTGGACGCCTTCTGCTCCTCTTCCTTGAAGAAGATGTCCTTGATGATGAGCTTGGTCACCTCGCGGTTCATCACCGCGATGGAGGTCGTCAGCGGGATCTCCTTCGGGCAGACCTTCACGCAGTTCTGCGCCTTGCCGCAGTCCTGGATGCCGCCCGGGCCCATGAGGGCGCGCGTGCGCTCCTCGGCGTTGAGCTTGCCCGTGGGGTGCATGTTGAACAGGCGCGCCTGGCTGATGGGCGCCGCGCCGATGAAGTCGTTGTCCAGCGTCACCTGGGGGCACGCCTCCAGGCAGCTGCCGCAGGTGATGCACGTGGACAGCACGTACATCACGGAGTGGTCCTTCTGCGACTGGCGCGGGCCGGGGCCCAGGTTGTACGTGCCGTCGACGGGGATCCACCCCTTCACGCGCTTGAGCGACTCGAACATGCGCTCGCGGTCCACGGTGAGGTCGCGCACCACCGGGAACTTCTTCATCGGCTCCAGGGTGATGGGCTGCTCGAGCTTGTCCACCAGCGCGGAGCACGCCATGCGCACCCGGCCGTTGATGTTCATCGCGCAGCTGCCGCACACCTCTTCGAGGCAGGCGGCGTCCCAGATGACCGGGGCGACCTTCTTGCCGTCCGAGGTGACGGGGTTGCGCTGGATCTCCATCAGGCAGGAGATGACGTTGGCGCCCTTGGCGTAGGGGACCTTGAACTCGTCGAAGTGGCCCGGCTTGTTCGGGTCGTCCTGCCGCCAGATGCGGAAGGTGACGGTCTTGGTGCTGACGGCGCTGGCCTGTGCGGTGTCCATGGTGCTCGAGCCCTTCCCTTCACTGCCAAATCAGGTAGCGGAAACCCGCGCCGGAGGTGCGCGCGGGCCCGGAAAACAGTCACCCGCCTACGCGTACCAGCGCGGCTCGGGATCCAGCACCGGCGTCTTGATGTCCTCGTAGGAGATCTGCGGCCCCTGGGAGGCATAGCTGGCGATGGTCGTCTTCGCCCACTTCTCGTGGCGCTTGCGCCACAGGTCCATCCACTGCGGATCCTCGCGCGGATCCTTCGACTTGGGCTCGGGCAGGGAGAAGTCCGGCTTGTAGTGGGCGCCGCGGCTCTCGTCGCGCAGCAGCGCGCTGGTGGCGATGACTTCGCCCAGCTCCAGCATGTTCCACACCTGGTTGGTGTACGACAGCGCGCGGTTGGCGACGACGCCGGTGTCCAGCACGTTGACGCGGCTCCAGCGGTCCTTCAGGTCGCGGATGCGCTCCACCGTCTTCTTCAGGCGGTCGTTGTAGCGCACGACGGTGCAGTTCTCCGTCATCACGTCGCCCAGCTCCTTGGCGAGCTGGTACGGATTCTCCGGGCCGTTCATCTTCTTGATGGTGGCGAAACGGTCCTCCCAGTAGCGCTTCGCGTCGTTGAAGTACTTCTCCGGCATCGCGGACGCGCTGGTCGTCTGGTTCTTCGCGAAGGCCGCCATCGACGGGCCGCCGATCATGCCCGAGTAGATGCACGACAGGAGCGAGTTGGCGCCCAGGCGGTTCGCGCCGTGGAAGGCGTAGTCCGCCTCGCCCGCCGCGTACAGGCCGGGGATGCGCGTGGACTGGTTCGTCGGGCTGCCCTCCACGGGGGTCTGCGTGCGAGGGTCCGCCTCGAAGTTCACGTGCAGGCCGCCCATGGAGTAGTGCATGCCCGGGAAGATGACCATCGGCGTGTGGCGCGGATCATCTCCGACGAACTTCTCGTAGATCTCCATCACGCCCTTGATCTTCGCGTCGAGCGTCTTGGCCGGGATGTGCGTCACGTCCAGGTACACGCCGTCGCGCCCGCCCAGGCCCATGCCCAGGTCGCGGCAGACCATGAAGATCTCGCGTGTCGCGACGTCGCGCGGCACGAGGTTCTTGTACTTGGGGTACTTCTCTTCCAGGAAGTACCAGCGCTCGCTCTCCGGGATGTCCCGGGGGGCGCGCACGTCGCCCTTCTTGCGCGGCACCCAGACGCGGCCGCCCTCGCCGCGCACCGACTCGCTCATCAGGCGCAGCTTGTCCTCGCCCGGGATGGAGGTCGGGTGCACCTGGATGAACTCGCCGTTGGCGTACTGCGCGCCTTCCATGTACGCGCGGCCCGCGGCGGTGCCGGTGTTGATGATGGAGTTGGTGGAGCGCCCGAAGACGATGCCGGGGCCGCCCGTGGCGAGGCACACGGCCTCCGCCGGGAAGGTGCGGATCTCCATGGTGCGCAGGTCCATGGCCACGCTGCCGATGCAGCGGCCGGACTCGTCCTTCACCGTGCCCAGCCACTCCCAGTACTCGTACTTGACGACCTTGCCTTCCGCCTCGTAGCGGCGCACCTGCTCGTCCAGCGCGTAGAGCAGCTGCTGGCCGGTGGTGGCGCCCGCGAACGCGGTGCGGTTGTGCAGGGTGCCGCCGAAGCGGCGGAAGTCCAGCAGCCCTTCCGGCGTGCGGTTGAACGTCACGCCCATGCGGTCGAGCAGGTAGATGATGCCGGGCGCCGCGTAGCACATGCCCTTCACGGAGGTCTGCTCCGCGAGGAAGTCGCCGCCGCGCAGGGTGTCCTTCACGTGGATGTCCGGGTGGTCACCCTCACCCTTCGTGTTCACCGCGCCGTTGATGCCGCCCTGGGCACAGACGGAGTGCGAACGTTTGACCGGGACGAGCGAGAGCACGTCCACCTGGTGACCCGCCTCCGCCAGCTTGATCGTCGTCATCAGCCCGGCGAGACCGCCGCCCACCACCGTGAATCGCGCTGCTGCCGCCATCATCGTCTCCTTGACTGCCAGACGCCGGGCCTGCAGCCGATGGGTCGCAAAACCGCGCTTCGCGACACCCACCCGCTCCCGACCATCCAGTGCGAGTCCTACAGGCTAGTTAACTTGGAAAAATACCGCCGCAACGACGGTGGGCCGGGGGATAAGCCCGGATCATTCGCGGCATCAGGCGGCGGCCCGCCGGCAGCATCCGGCGGGCCCGACCGACCGATGCGGAAAGACTACAGCTTGACGAGTTCGACCGTCTGCTTCACCGACTCGTAGGACTTCTTCAGTTCGGCCTTCTCCGCGTCGTTCAGCTCCACGGTGATGACCTTCTCCACGCCGCCCGCGCCGATCTGCACGGGCACGCCGAAGAAGAAGTCGCTGATGCCGTACTGGCCCTTGAGCATGGCCGCGGCCGGCAGCACGCGCTTGCGGTCGAACAGGAAGCTCTCCGCCATGGCGATGGAGGAGGCGGCCGGCCCGAAGTAGGCGCTGCCCGTCTTGTACAGGCCCACCAGCTCCGCGCCGCCCTTGCGGGTGCGGTCGATGATGGCGTCCAGCTTGTCCTTGGCGATGAGCTGGGTGAGCGGCACGCCGCCCACGGTGCTGTGGCGCACGAGCGGCACCATGTCGTCGCCGTGGCCGCCGAGCACCAGCGCCTCCACGTCACGGATGGAGGAGCCCAGGGCCTCCGCCACGAAGCACTTGAAGCGGCTGGTATCCAGCACGCCCGCCATGCCCACGACCATGTTGTCCGGCAGGCCGGCGATCTTGTGGAGCGCGTACACCATCGCGTCCAGCGGGTTCGCGACGTTGATCACGAAGGCGTTGGGGGCGTGCTGCTTGATGTTGCCCGCCACGTCCCGCATGATCTTCAGGTTGACGTCGAGCAGGTCCTCGCGGGTCATGCCCGGCTTGCGGGGCACGCCGGCCGTGATGATGATCACGTCCGAGCCCGCCACGTCCTTCCAGTCCGTGGAGCCGGTGACGCGGCAGTCGTAGCCGTCCACCGCCGACAGCTGGTTGATGTCCAGCGCCTTGCCCTTGACCAGACCTTCGGCCGCCGGGATGTCGTAGAGCACGACGTCGCCGAGGTTCTTCTGGACCGCCAGCAGCGCCAGGTTGCCGCCGATCTGGCCGCCGCCGATGAGGCCGATCTTCTTCTTGCGATTCTGAGCCATGGTTTCGCCCTCCTGATTCGGGGTGGGAACTACATGTGCTTGATGATGGCCTGACCGAACTCCGAGCACTTCACCTCGGTCACGGTGTCCTTCGTCTCCAGCTTCATCAGGCGCGCGAAGTCGTACGTCACGGTGCGCGCGGCGATGGCGCGGTCCATGCCCTTGATGATCAGGTCCGCGGCCTCGTGCCAGCCCAGGTGGCGCAGCATCATCTCACCGGAAAGGATGACCGAGCCCGGGTTCACCTTGTCCTGATCCGCGTACTTGGGCGCCGTGCCGTGCGTCGCCTCGAAGACGGCGTGGCCGGTGACGTAGTTGATGTTGCCGCCCGGCGCGATGCCGATGCCGCCCACCTGCGCCGCGAGCGCGTCCGACAGGTAGTCGCCGTTGAGGTTCAGCGTGGCGATGACGTCGAACTCGTCCGGACGGGTCAGCACCTGCTGCAGGGTGATGTCCGCGATGGAGTCCTTGATGAGGATCTTCCCCGCGCCCACGGCCGCCTTCTGCTCGGCGTTGGCGGCGTCCTCGCCCTTGGCGGCCTTGGTCGCCTCCCACTGATCCCAGGTGTAGACCTTGTCACCGAACTCGCGCGCGGCGAGGTCGTAGCCCCACTTGCGGAACGCGCCCTCGGTGTACTTCATGATGTTGCCCTTGTGGACGATCGTCACGCTCTTGCGCTTCAAGTCCACGGCGTACTGGATGGCGGCGCGCACGAGGCGCTCGGTGCCTTCCTTCGACACGGGCTTGATGCCGATGCCCACGTCCGACGCGAAGCGGATCTTCTTCGCGTCCTTGGGGAACTCCGCCTGGAGCCAGCCCAGGAACTTCTTGGCCGCGTCCGTGCCGGCCTCGAACTCGATGCCCGCGTAGATGTCTTCCGTGTTCTCACGGAAGATGACCATGTCCACCTTCTCCGGCTGCTTCACCGGGCTGGGCACGCCCTTGAAGTAGCGCACCGGCCGCAGGCAGACGTACAGGTCGAGCATCTGGCGCAGCGCCACGTTCAGCGAACGGATGCCGCCGCCCACGGGCGTCGTCAGCGGGCCCTTGATGCCCACCAGGTAGGAGCGGAAGGCCTCGACCGTCTCGTCGGGCAGCCAGTTGTTCACCTGCTTGAAGGACTTCTCGCCGGCCAGGACCTCGTACCAGGAGATCTTCTTCTTGCCGCCGTACGCCTTCTCCACCGCCGCGTCGAACACGGCCTGCGAGGCCTTCCAGATGTCGCGGCCGGTGCCGTCGCCTTCGATGAAGGGGATGATCGGGTTCGCCGGCACGTTCAGCTTGCCGTTCTGCAGGGTGATCTTCTCGCCAGAGGGAGGCGCCATGAACGCAAACTCCTGATTGGGACCGTGTATTGGAGGCGGCGGATAGTCGAGAACCCGCCCCCGGTCGTCAAGGAGTTTGGCCGCGCGGGGCCGCGTTTGGGCACACCCCGGGTGCGCCGCGCTTATCGCAGCCAATGGTCTGAAAAGCGGGGCCGCGCTTCCGGGGCCGCCGGCTAGAAGCTCGCGAGGCCGGGCGCGGGGAGCTGGATGCTCACGCCCGTCCCCACCTCAAGCCGCTCCACCGACAGCTCGCCGCCCATCGCGTCCACCAGCTCGCGCGCGCGGGCGAGCCTCCGGTGGGTGCTCCCCACGCGCAGCGGGGACAGCACCACCGAGCGCAGCTCCCGTTCAGAGAGGGCCACGCCCGGCATCACCACCTGGAAGCGCGGGCCCACGTCCCCGAAGTCGTCCGGGGGATCCACCACCACCTTCACGGTGGAGGCCTCCGCCGTCGCTGTGTCCGTCGCGTGGGCGATGAGCAGCAGGAAGACCTGCTCCAGCCGGCGGCGGCTGACCCGGGCCATCACCGGCTCGTCGGGGACCTCCAGCACGACCTCCACGCCGTGCAGCCGGCGCGTGGCCCCCAGCAACCCCAGGGCGTCGCGCGCGGACTGCGCCACGTTCACCTGGAAGACGTCCGGGAGATCCACCGACTCCAGACCCTGACCCACGGGCGGCGGCACCTCGTCACCCGGCGAGCCCTTCGCATCGAGCGCTGCGCTCATTCGCGTCTCCCCTCCCCTGACCCTGGAACGCCCACCATAACGGCCGCCTCCGACAGTCGTCCATTGCCCGGCCGACCATTGCCCGCCCCTCGACATCGATTCTCAGATTCAGTTTTGGCGGCTTTACAGCTATGCGCCATCTTGCCGGTGAAGATGCGCCTCTGGGTGCGTATTACTCCTCGGAAACCCCGTAGAACCGTGGTCGGTCATGACCCTGGGTGAGTCATCGGGCGGCCCTGAAAAACAGCCAGGGTATATAAATTCGATTTGACTGTTACGGACGAACTCCTCATGATGGGTCCACAGAATCCAGAGCCGTCAGCGTCTTCATCGGATCAGGGAGGAAGTGTTGTGCTCGCAACATCGCCGACCATGAATGGTGTCGCTGCTCGCAAAAGGGGAGTCCTGACGATGGATGGAGGGATCCCGGCGTCCTCGAAGTTCCGGTTTGCGGCCGAGTTCGGCAGTGGCGATGCGCTGCGCAACGTGATCCCCCTCCCTCCTGCTGAAGCGGCCCTGGACGACTCGGGCTATTCGCTGCACGGCACCGGCCCCACGGCCATCACCTGCGCGCTGGGCAGCCCGGACGCGGTGCTGGGCGAAGTGACCCGGCTGAGCCCCACGGTGGTGTGGGTGGCTCCGCGCGAGGCCCGGGTGGACACGTCGGAGGCGCGCACCTTCCCCCTCTACCTGTCCTTCAATGGCGTCACCGTCGGTCCCCTCAACGGCGCCTTCATCCACACGGATTCGGACGTGCCGCACGCCCCGGTGGGGCTGCAGCTGGTGGGCGTGACGCTGGAGCAGGGCCGGGAGATCCTCGCGTTCCTGGCGGACGCGCTGCGCCGGGGCATCGCGGAGCCGGCCGCGTCCGCGATGCCGGTGCAGGACACCATCGTGGACCCGGAGCGGATCCGCTCCATCTTCGGTGCCATCTGCGCCTCCGGGAACAAGGGCGTGCTGCGCCGCCAGGGCCGCGTGGTGCGCATGGTGCTGGAGTGCTTCCACCCCTCCACCGGGGAGCTGGAGTGGCGCACCGAGGAGCCCACCCCGGACTGGGGTGACCCGGCGTACGACATCGACGTCATCGGCTACAACTCCGCCTACCGCATGCGCGCGGAGACGGGCCGGGGCGAGGGCGACCGCCTCTTCACCACCCTGCCCCAGCAGCTGTTCCGCATCCGTCACCGCTGGCACCGCCGCGTCGCGGCGCCCGAGGGCGTGCGCGCGCGCTTCCACCACCCGCTCTGGCGGGAGCTGGGCCTGATGCGGCGCGAGGTGCTGGACCTCTCCTTCTCCGGCCTGTGCGTGCGCTGCATGCCGCAGGACCTGATGTTCCCGGGCCTGCTGCCGCCCCTCATCGAGCTGGAGCTGGGCGAGGGCCAGAAGGTGAGCGTGCGCGGGGAGATCCGCTTCGTCAGCAGCGTGCGCCCTGACGGCAGCGTGTTGTGCGGCCTGAGCGTGCTGCCCTACTCCTCCGACGAGGCGAGCTGGGTGCGCTTCGTGTCGCAGACGATGTCCCCCGCGACGCGCACCAGCGAAGGCCTGGTGGATCAGCTCTGGGATCTGTTCAACCGCTCCGGCTTCTTCAGCCTGGGCGGCAGCTCCCCGGAGGAGTTCGAGGAGCTGAAGCTCAACTTCGCGTCGCTCGCCAAGCGCGCCGCGGAGGTGCCGCAGCTGTTCTGCCAGGCGGTGTGGCCGTCCGAGCGCGGCATTGAAGCGACGCTGTCCTTCACCAAGCCGTACCGCCACGCGTGGCTGGGCCACCAGGTGGCGAAGCGGCCCGGCAAGCCGCCGCCGGGGGTGCAGGAGGCGGGGCAGATCATGCGCGACATCTACCTGCGCACGTTCGAGCACCCGCAGAGCGACCCGGACTTCCACTGGGTGATTGCCTACGTGGAGGCCTTGAACCCGTGGATCGCGAAGGCGCACGTGCGCTACGCGGAGCGCCAGATGGCGTCCGGTTCGGGCCTGGCGTACACGCGGAAGATCCAGAAGATGAAGGCGTTCAGCCACGAGCTGAGCGGCCGCGACCACCGCGAGTTCGAGGTGGGCCCCGCCACCGACGGCGAGCTGAGCCTGCTGGCCGCCTCCGTCGCCCGCCAGTTCCCGAACTGCTACGTGGAGTCGTTGGACCTGACGCGGGACCGGCTGGACATGACGCCCGTCACGCAGAAGTGGAAGAGCTTCGGCATGGAGCGCGAGCGCGCCATCCTCGTGGCCCGCCGCAACGGCATCCCCTATGCCGCCGCCGTGATGGAGCTGGGGCAGCTGGGCGCCAACCTCTTCCGCCTGCTCGACAACACCCGCATGTTCTCGCTCGTCGAGGACGGGACGCGCGCCTACGCGGCCCTGATGGACGCGGCCCGGCACTGGTACCTGGCGCGCCGCCGCCCCTCCTTCCTCTACCTGCGCGAGGACGAGGGCGGCAGCTACGTGCAGGAGTGCGGTCTGCACGACGGGCCGGACCCGTACATGTGGATCATCTCTTCGAAACTCGTTCCCGACTTCCTCGAGCACATCAGCGAACTCACCATCGGGCGCCGCGGTGCCCACTCACGTTGAGGATCACCCCCCATGAGCAAGCCCCTCGTCGATGAGCAGTACCTCCCCCACGTCTCCAACGTCCGCCACGTCCTGGCCTCCGGCCCCCACGTGACGACGCTGCTGGATCCGAACGTGGATCCCGCCCTGCTGGAAGGCTTCCTCATCCAGCTGTGTGCCCTGGGCGTGTACATGACGGAGCCCGTGGACGGGTGGATCCGCCGCGCCGGTGAGTCCTGTGTGCGCGTGGGCCTGGAGGAGGTGGGCAAGCAGCTCATCACCCACGCCAAGCACGAGGCCGGTCACCACCTGATGATGGTGGAGGACACCAAGAGCCTCGTGGCCGGCTGGAACAAGCGCCGCATGCCCCAGCTGGACGCGGAGCAGCTGCTCGCCCAGGCCCCCACGCCGGCCATGCAGGAGTACCGGCAGATCCACGAGGAGACCATCAACAGCGCCATGCCCGGCGCGCAGGTCGCCATCGAGTACGAGATTGAAAACCTGTCCGTGGTGTTCGCGCCCCGGCTCATCGAGCAGTGCAAGCGCGTGCTCGGCGATGACGTGATGAACTCGCTGACGTTCATCAAGGAGCACGTGGAGCTCGACGTGGGCCACACCGCCCTCAACGAGGTCATGCTCAACAAGCTGCTGGGCCAGGCGCCCGAGCACGCGGTCACCATCGGCAAGACGGGCGCGCGCGCGCTGGACATCTACCTGCGCTTCTACGGCGACTGCATGGAGAAGGCGAAGCGGATGATGCAGGTCGCCGCGGCCTGAGCCGGTGCAGCAACGCCGACGGGCGCCGAGGCCAGGAAGGCCGCCGACGCCCGTCAGGTGCTCCGCCCCTCAGGGCCGGTTCGAAACCCCAGGCTCCGCTCAAGCTCCGCTCAAGCTCCGAGCGATGAGACACGGCGCGGCACGCGGCTGCCCCGGCGCGTGAGCGGACGCACGGCCTGCTTCAGCGTGGCGTGGAGCTGCGCGACGCCCGCGCGGTTCGCGGAGCCGTAGACGTACCGGTCCGGCCTCAGGACGACGAGGTCGGCCGCGTGCTGGGCGAACCACTCGCCCAGCCTTCCGTCCAGGTCCACCACCTCGCCCGCGCGTCCCGCGCCGGAGCGCGCCGCGGGCGCCACCGACAGCCAGGTGCCGCCGATGTCCTCCGCCAGGGCCTTCGCGGCCTGCTGCACGTCGGCGGGCGCACCCGGCCGCGTCAGCACCGCGAAGCGCTGGCCGATGATGTCGTCGAGCGGGCGCTCGCCCTCCTCACCGTGCTCCACGCGCGGCTGCGGGAAGTAGGCCCCTTCCGCGGCCTGCTTGGACTTGCCGCGCTTTCCACCGAAGAGGAAGCCCTCCGCGTGGAAGAGGTTCGGCTTCATCTTGTACTCGCGGATGAAGGGGCCGGTGACGGGCAGCCGGTACAGCAGGTTGATGACCGCGTTGCGGGCGCGGGCCATGAGCGGGCCGCCCGACGCCAGCATCGACCCCAGCGCGTCCGACATGCGCATCATCTCCGCCGCGTGCGGCCGGCGCTCCACCTCGTAGGTGTCCAGGAGCGACGCGTCCGCCGCGCCCCCCAGGACATGCGCGAGCTTCCAGCTGAGGTTCATCGCGTCGCGCAGGCCGGAGCACAGCCCCTGCCCCAGGAAGGGCGGCATGAGGTGCGCCGCGTCCCCGAGCAGGAACACCCGGCCCACCCGCCACTTCTCCGCCATGCGGCTGTGGTAGGCGTACAGGTTGACGCTCTTCACCTTCACGGTGTCCGGATCGATGTACGGGGCGATGATGCTGCGCACGTACTCGGGGCTGCGCACGTACTCCAGATCCTGATCCGGCTTCACCACCGTGTCGAAGCGGATCTCGTCGTGCGCGGTGCGCGTCACGATGCCCACGATCTTCGGGCCGCACGGGTAGTAGGTGAAGTCCGGCGCCGACGACGTCGTCTCCACGGAGATGGCCAGCGCGTGCGCGAGCGCCGTGTTCCCCTCCAGCTTGAGGCCCAGCCGGCGGCGGATGCCGCTCTTCGCGCCGTCGCAGGCCAGCAGGTAGCGCCCGCGCAGGTTCGTCGTGCGGCCGGTGGCGGTCTCCTTCACGCGCACCGACACGCCGTCCTCGTCCTGCATGAAGGATTCGACTTCGTGGCCGCGCCACAGCGCCACCTGCGGGAAGCGCTCCATGCCGCGCAGGAGCGAGGCCTCCAGCCGGGGCTGGCTGAACAGCGACCCGATGAAGTGCCCGTTGGGCCGCTCCACCCGGGTGAAGTCCACCTCCGCGAGCACGCGCATCTCGTCGTCGACGTAGGACATCTTGAGGCACGGGTGGAAGCCCGGCCCCGCTTCGCCCGTGAGGCCGACGGCCTGGAAGATGCGCTGGGCTTCGTCGTCCGCGTTGATGGCGCGCGACTGGGTGTGGGGGACGGTCTCCTTCTCGATGACCACGGTGCGCAGGCCGTACTGCCCCAACAGGTTCGCCGCCATGGCACCCACCGGGCCGCTTCCGACGACGATCACATCAACAGATTCCGGAGCCATTACTCCCCTCCCGTTGTGTGCGAGCTGATCAGGATCCAACCGTGCGACCTGCCGACCGAAGCCCCCCTCGGTCGTAGTTAAGGCGACTGAACACCCCTTGCAACCCCGCTCCTGTATACGCGGGCACCGCGTGATCCGGGTCGCTGCCTTCCGGGCGCAGCCACCGCCCGGGCCGCCATGCATCCCGCCCATTTATTAAAACGCACCCTTCTGGAAACCTTGCATGTCTGCCCATGCCTTCTTGCGCGTTTTTCCCTGCGCGCACGGGTGAAGGGCGGCCGGACTGACTCCAGGGTCAACTTTTCCTGCAAGGCTTCAAAGTTGCGCAGCCACCGGATGATTTGATGTCTGGTTTGGAACCTTGCGCCAGTGCATGTGTGCCAATACGCCCGGTGTGCGCCTCTTGTGCGTCGCGCCAGACTGCGCGAAAGTGGCGGGGCCGTCTCCCCCTGTGCCCCTTGGAGCGCCCAGCGATTATGCCCAGACTGCAACTTTTCGAATTAGAGGATCAGCCCTGGTTCCCCAAGGTCCTCCGCCGCGGGGTGACGGACTTCCTGGCGTACGTCTGGAGCCTGTCGGACGACCGCTACGTGGAGTTCGTGCGGCGGCTGAAGGGCGCGATGGCGGCGATGGGCGAGACGCAGCTGCTGGACATGGCGTCGGGCAGCGCGGGGCCGGTGCCGAAGCTGCTGGAGATGCTGGAGACGCAGGAGAAGTACACCGCGACCGCGCTCCTGACGGACCTGTACCCGGAGGTGTCCGCGTTCGAGAAGGTGAAGGCCGCGCACCCGGGCCGCGTGGACTACGTGACGACGCCGGTGGACGCGACGGCGGTGCCGGCGTCGTTCAAGGGCTTCCGCATCATGTGCAACTCGTTCCACCACCTGCCGCCGGACATGGCGCGCAAGGTGCTGGCGGACGCGGTGGCGCAGCGTCGGGGCATCGCCATCATGGAGCTGGTGGAGCGTCGCGGGCCGGCCATCGCGATGACGGCGGCGGCGCTGCTCAACGTGCCGCTGGCGACCCCCTTCATCCGGCCCGTGCGCATGGACCGGCTGGCGCTCACCTACCTGATGCCGCTCATCCCCATCGCGGCGGCCTTCGACGGCGTGGTGTCCTGTCTGCGCACCTACTCCATCGAGGAGATGCGTGAGCTCACCCACGGTCTGAGCGACGACTACACCTGGGACATCGACCGGCTGACCAACGAGGGGAACCCGTTCGGCCTGATGATGCTCATCGGCCGACCAACCAATCCGTCGCAGGCCTGAGCCGGGTGTCGGAAGGCGGGCAGTGACGCCTCGGGCCAACGCGAGGCGTCGTGATTTCCGGTTTTGAAGGACGTTCAATGGGCGCTCCCTCAAGGAGGAGCACGCTCATGGAATGGCTCGAATTCAAGCGCTGGTCTCCGGAAGTCCAGCACGCGCTGGCACTGCAGGCGGCCCGGTTGGGCCAGACGGCGATGCACACCGAAGCGCCGCGCCCGTCCGCGACGATGCTCGCGGCGCACCGGCTGTGCACGCTGCTGCGTCAGTACCCGCGCACCAACCCCTGGGGCCACCCCGCCTCGGAGTGCTGAACCCGGAGCGCCCCGGCCCGTCCGTGACTCCACGGGCGGGGCCGGAGCGCCGGGTGCGTCAGGAGCCCGTGGGGGTCCACTCCACGCGCAGGTTCTGGATGGCGCGCAGGGTGAGGTTCTGCGTGGGGCGGAAGTCCGGGTTCGGCGCGAGCCGCAGGTCCGGCATCTGATCCAGCAGCAGGTTGGTGGCGATGAGGGCCTCCTGCCGGGCCAGGGGCGCGCCGATGCAGAAGTGGATGCCCCGGCCGAAGCTCAGGTGCGACGGGTGGTGGCGGGAGATGTCGAAGCGGTCCCCGTCCGGCAGCAGCGCCGGGTCGCGGCTTCCGGACGCGTAGAGCAGCAGCAGCCGCGAGCCCTTGGGCAGCGCGACGCCCGCGAGTTCCACGTCCTCCGTGGTGGTGCGGATCATCCCGTGCGAGACGGAGTCGTAGCGCAGCGTCTCCTCGATGAGGTGGGGCACCAGCGAGCGGTCCTCGCGCAGCCGCTGCCAGAGGCCGGGCTGGAGCAGGGCCTGCTTCCAGCATTGGGAGAGCATCGCGGTGGTGGTCTCATGGCCCGCCGCCAGCAGGCTGCCGGCGATGGCGATGATGAGCTCCGGCAGCGTGAGCGCCTCGCCGTCCGCGTCGGTGGTGACCATGTAGGTGGCCAGGTCGTCGCGGGGATCCTCGCGTCGGCTGGCGATGAGGCGGGCCACGTAGTGCTGGTAGGTGACCCAGCTTCGCGCCAGGGGCGGCTGCTCCTCCGCGGGGACGCGGGTGAAGATCATCCGGAAGAAGTCGTCGCACCAGCGCTTGATGTCCGCCATGTCCTCCTCGGGCACGCCCACCATGCCCAGGATGACCCGCACGGGCAGCGGGTACGCCAGCTGCGTCACCAGGTCCGCCTGGCCCTGGTGCACGAACGCGTTGATGAGGTCCTGCGTGACGGCCCGGATGGGGCCGTCCTGCGCGGCGATGCGCTGCGCGGAGAAGCCCCGCCCCATCAGCTTGCGCAGCCGGTTGTGCGTGGGCGGATCCGAACTCAACAGGCTCTCCGCCAGGGGGTAGCCCTCGGCGAGCACCGCGAGCGTCTCCGGGGCCAGCACCGAGCCGACGCTGCCCATGTCCGCCGAGGAGAAGCGCAACGGATCCTTCAGCACATGGCAGATGTCGTCGTAGCGGCTCACCAGCCACATCCCCAGCATGGGATTGAAGCTGACGGGCGCGTCCCGCCGCAGCTCCGCGTAGAACGGGTGCGGATCCTCGACGTGCGGCCCTGAGAAGGGATTGTACTGGGCGCCCAGATGGGGGCACTTCATCGCGCCGGTGGCCCTGTTGCCGTTCGCGTTGGGATGAACCACTTCGGACTGCGCTTCCACCTTCACTGCTTCCACTGCGTTACTCACCGAGAGCTCCAGAATGCCCCCCACGGTGAAACACTCTAGCTCGACTGCCTGGTCAACTCAGCAGAGTCTGGGAAACCCCATTCAACCAGCAGTGCGGGTGGTTCAAGACCCTTCCTGAAACACCGCCTGAGACATCGCGTGTTTGCGCAGGACGGGGCGCTCCACCTTGCTCATGGCATTGCGCGGCAATGTTTCAATCGCAACAAATCGCGAGGGCACCTTGAAGCGCGCGAGGGACTGGCGACACCACGCGTCCAGATCCCCGGGCAGCGCGTGGCCGGGGCGCAGGACGACGAAGGCGACGGGGACCTCCCCCCAGTGGGGCTCCGGGACGCCGACGACCGCGGACTCCGCGATGGCCGGGTGGTTGGCGAGCACCGCTTCGATCTCCGCCGGGTAGAGGTTCTCTCCCCCGCGCACGATGAGGTCCGTGCGGCGCGACAGGAGCGTGAGGCGTCCGCGCGCGTCGGTGACGCCCACGTCCCGGGTGCGCAGCCAGCCGTCGTGGAAGGCGTCGCGCGTGGCGTCCGGCTGGTTCCAGTAGCAGGCCATCAGCGTGGGGCCGCGCACCTCCACGTCCCCCTCCTGGCCCACGGCGAGCGGCGCGCCGTCCGTCCCGACGATGCGCACCTCCAGTCCCGGCAATGGAGTACCCGCGGTGCGCCCATCCGCTTCGTCGGGGCGCTCGGTGGTGACCTGCGAGCAGGCTTCGGTGAGGCCGTAGGTCTGGAGGGCTCGCAGCCCCGCGGCCCTCGCCCGGGTGAGGAGGGCCGTGGGGACGGGACCGCCTCCAATCAGCGCGCACCGGAAGGTGTCCGGCAGCCGCCGGTCCGCGCGTGCATCCAGCACCCGCTCCAGCGTGGTGGCGACGAAGCTGGCGTGCGAGGCGCCTTCTTCGTCGATGGCGCGGTTGACGGCGTCCGCGTCGAAGCGGTCGTGCAGGAGGAGGCAGCCGCCCTCGTAGGCGGTGCGCGTGAGCATGGCCAGGCCGCCGACGTGGAACAGCGGCAGCGTGCCCAGCCAGCGGGGCGCGGGGTGCGGGCCCAGGTTCTGGGCGGAGGCCCGGCACGAGGCGCGGAACGCCGCTTCCGTGAGCACGGCGCCCTTGGGCCGGCCCGTCGTCCCGCTGGTGAAGAGGATGACGCGGGGCGTGTCCGCCTCCCCTTCCCAGGTCCGGGAGGGGCGCGCGGCCTCGAGATCCGGGAACGCCTCCAGCGACTCCGCGCCGGGGAGCCTGTCTCTCAGCGATTCGAGCGCCAGCGTGAGGCGGGGCGCGACGGCGTCCACCAGCGGCTGCAGCTCCGCGCGGGTGAGCCTTGCGTTGAGCGGCGCGAACACCGCGCCCCTGCGGCCCAGGGCCCAGAAGAGGAACGTCACCGAGGGGTGGCTCGTCGACAGCACCGCCACGCGATCACCCTGCCCCACGCCTCGCGCTTCCAGCGTCGCGGTCCAGCGCGCCACCTCCGCGTCCAGCGTCCCGAAGGTCCAGCCGCGCCCCGCGAAGCGCAGGGCCTCCGCCTCCGGGTGCCGCCGTGCGCCCTCCTGGATGGGGCAGCCGAAGCGCATCTTCAGGGCACCCCGGTCAGCTCCGGCGTCAGCCCCAGGCCCGGCACGTCGTGCAGCCGCAGGAGGCCGCGCTCCGGTTTGTAGGGGTGATCCCGCGGCTCGTCCGCGAAGAGCCGTCCCACCGCGAGTCCGGAGGCGAGCTCTCCCGACGGGAGCGCCGAGGCCAGGTGCGCGGCGCCCGCCCGGGCCACCACTCCGTCGAGGGAGCTGGTGACGTAGGCGTGCATGCCCAGCCGGGCCGCGCGCAGGGCCACCACCATGGAGGGCAAGAGCCCCCCGAGCACCATCGGCTTGAGCACCACCGCGCCCACCACCGGCCCGCCGCCCAGGTCCATCGTGAGCAGCGCGCGCACCGCCGCGGGCGAGGCGAGCGTTTCGTCCGCGGCGATGATGCACGGCGCGCGTCGCTGCACCCGCCACAGCGCCTGGAGGTCCTCGGCGGGCGTGGGCTGCTCCACCAGCTCCAGTTCGTACCAGCCCAGGCGATCCAGGGCGCGGTTGGCCTCGGGTTCAGACCAGCCGCCGTTCGCGTCCAGGCGCAGGCGCACGCCGGGCCCCACGGCCGCGCGCACGGCACGCACCCGGGCCTCGTCGGCGTCCAGCGTGCGGCCGGCCACCTTCAGCTTCAGCGTCTGGAAGCCCTCCGCCACCGCGTCCTTCGCCTCTTGGGCGAGTTCCTCCGGGGCCTCCGCGCTCAGCAGCGCGTTCACCAGCACCTCCGGCCGAGCCTCCTCCGCGAGCAGCCAGCACAGGGGCACGCCCTTGCGCTGGGCCAGCAGATCCAACAGGGCCAGCTCCAGGCCGTGCTGCGCGGCGGGGACGTGCTCCTCCGGCTCCAAGGGACGGATCTTCGCGCCCAGGGAGCGGGATGCGTCCCCGGGCGACGGCGCGAGCGTGGCCTCGATGCCTTCGATGCTGTCGTCCAGGGACTGGCCTTTGAGCGCTCCCAGCCAGTCGCGCAGCACCTGGTGCGTGGTGGCGAGGGGCTCCGTGCCGAACTCCGGCAGCGGCATCGCCTCGCCTTGCCCCACGTGGCCGTCCTCGTCCGTCAACCGGACGATGAAGCCTTCGCGCGTGGTGTAGGTGCCCTTCGCTGTCTTGAGCGGACGGGCCAGTGTGAGTCGCAGGGGGGTGAACGTCGCCTCGGTGATGCGCATGAGCTCCTTCAGCGCAGGAACAGCCCCAGCGCGAACAGCAGCCCGAACACGAGCTGCAACCGCGCCGTGGCACCCAATGCGGGGTTGAGTGCCGCACCTTCCGACTTCAACATCATCTTCAGCGGCGGCGCCACCAGCGGGAGACTCAGCAGCGGCAGGAACACCCAGGCGCTCGCCAACCCGCGGGCGAAGAGCACGAAGGGCGTGGCGTAGGAGGCCACGAGCAGCAGCACGTACTCCGCCCGGCCGAAGCCCGCGCCGAAGCGCACCACCACCGTGCGCTTGCCCGCCTTCACGTCCGTGCTCGCGTCACGCTGGTTGTTCACGACGATGAGGCACGTGCCAATGGCGCCCACCGGCAACGACGCCCACCACGCCGCGGGTCCCACGAAACCCGCCTGCACGTAGTACGTGCCCGTCACCGCCACGAGCCCAAAGAAGATCAGCACGAACAGGTCACCCAGCCCGTGGTAACCCAGCGGATAGGGTCCGCCCGTGTACGCGTAGCCGCACACGAGCGACATCACGCCAATGAGCACGATGGGCCAGCCGCCCATCGCGACGAGGTACAGACCCACCAGCGTCGCCAGCGCGAAGCACGCAAGGCCCCCCATCAGCACCGTGGACGGGGCGATGAGGCCGCTCTGCGTCACGCGCTTCGGGCCGAGGCGCTCGGCGGTGTCCGCGCCCTTCTTGAAGTCGTAGTAGTCGTTGATGAAGTTGGTGCCGATCTGGATCAGCACCGCGCCCACGAGCGCCGCGAGCGCCGGCAGCAGGCGCCCCACCCCTTCGCCATATGCCAGCGCCGTGGCCACCAGCACCGGCACCGCGCCCGCCGTCAGCGTCTTCGGGCGCATGGCCATCAGCCACGTCTTCAGCGTGGGCCGGGGAGGCGCGGCGTCGGAGGGACTGGAGACCAGGGTGCTCACGAGTGTGCAGCCTCTCGCGCCAGGATGACGGGTTCGAAATTCGGCGCTTCGTACCAGGGCGTCTGGAGGAACGAGAGCACTTCCCGGACGTACTCCTCCGGCGCTTCCAGGTGCGGCGCATGCGCGCTGCCCGCGAAGGCGTGGCGCCACACCACCGGCAGCTCCGCCGCCATGCGCCGCGCCAGGTTCGTGAACTTCGCGTCGTCAGCGCCGGTGAGCAGCAGCGTGGGCAACCGCTGCCGGTGCAGCGACGGCCAGTAATCCGGCTGCACGCCCAGGCCCATGCACTCCAGCGCCCCGGCGAGGCCTTCCGCCGTGCAGGCCTGACGGCGCTCCCGGAGCGCGGCCATCTGCGGCGCGGGGAGGCGGCGCAGTCCCTCGAACAGGGGCAGCGATTCCCAGCGGTCCACGAAGGCGTCCACGCCGCGCGCGCGGATGAAGCCGGCGAGCTTCGCGTCCGCCTCGCGCCGTTCGGAGCGCTCCTGGCGGCGGTGCAGTCCCGGCGAACCGCTCTCCATGATGAGCCGGCCGAAGCTCTCCGGCGCGCTCACCGCGGCGGCCAGCGCGAGCCGCGCGCCCTGCGAATAGCCGAGCAGGTCCACCGGGCCGCCCAGCTCGCGCGCGAGGCGGATCACGGCGTCCACCGTCTCCAGGAAGCCGTCGCGCCCCGTCTTGTCGGGCAGCGGCGTGCGGCCGTGGCCGGGCAGGTCCACCGTCACCACGCGCACGGAGCGGCCGAGCAGCGGCTTCAGGTGTTCGAACGAAGCGCCGCTGCCCGTGAAGCCGTGCAGCGCCAGCAACGTGCGCGGGCCTTCGCCCCAGGTGTCATACGCAAGCGTCACGCCCATGGTCCTTCTCCCAGTGCGGTGGCCATCCGCGCGAAGAGTTGTCGGTGCTCGTCCACGTTGGTGGCGCGGTCGACCTGGACCTCCACGAGGTGCAGGCCGCCCTCCAGCCCCGAGCGTACCGCCGTGCGCAGCGCCGCGGGAGTCGTGGGGCGATGGAACCGGGCCCCCGCGAGCGCCGCCGCGTGCGACAGATCCACGCCGTGCGGCGTTCCGAAGAGCGTCTCGAACTCGTCCGGCTTCGCCGACTGCGCCAGCGGCAGGAAGGAGAAGATGCCGCCCCCGTCGTTGTTCACCACGACGACGGTCAGGGGCACCCGCGCCCGCGACGCCGTGAGCAGTCCGCCCACGTCGTGCAGGAGCGCGAGGTCGCCAGACAGCAGCACCGCGGGCCGGCCCGCCGCCGCCGCCACGCCCGCCGCGCTGGACACGATGCCGTCAATGCCGTTGGCCCCCCGGTTCGCCAGCACGCGCAGCGGCACGCCGCCCCCTTGCGCGAAGGCGTCCACCGCGCGGATGGGCATGCTGCTCGACACGAAGAGGAGCGCTCCCGCCGGCAGCGCGGCCACCACCTCGCGCGCCAGCCGGGGTTCGGTCAGCGTGTCGGGGCGCTCCGCTAGCGCGGTCTCCAGCGCGTTGCGGGCCACGCGCTCGGCGCCCATGAAGCCCTGGGCCCAGCGGCCGGGGCCTCGCGAAAGGCCTTGCGTCAGCGCACGACACGCGAGCACCGCGGAGCCCTCCACCACGAGCGAGGCCCGGTGCGGCGGATCATAGAGCGCGCCCTCGTCACTGAAGACGACGACCTCCGCTTCGGAGGCGTCCATCCACTGCTGCGGGGACTTGGGCGTCAGCCCGCCGCCGAAGCGCAGGACGAGCGCCGGCTTGTGGGCCCGCGCGAAGGGCTCGTGGCGCAGGAGCGCGTCGTAGAGCGACACCGTCAGCGGGCCGCCGCCATAGCGCGCCTGCGACGCGGCCTCCGCGAACACCGGGTAGCCCGTCGCCAGGCTCAGCGCCGCGATGGCCTCTCCGAAACCGTCGTCCTCGTCGCGAGGACCGCAGATGATGACGCCCCGCTCAGTGGCGGCGATGCGCGCTCGCACGGTGTCCAGCGTGGCCGCATCCGGGGCGCGTGATGGCGGCTGGATGCGGGTGAGCGGTGCGTCCGGACGACCGTCCCTCGCGAGCGCCGACACCTTCTCCGCGCCGAAGTCCTGCGCGATGGGGGCCAGCGGTTCACGGAACGGCACGTTGAGCTGCACGGCCCCCCGGGGCGCGCGACACGCCGTCCCCACCGCGCGGGCCGCCGTGGCCCGGAGGTGCGCGATGGCCGCGGTGCTCGACTCGGGCAGGCCCACGTCCGCGAACAGCCGCGCGAACTCGCCGTAGAAGCGCGCCTGCGGCACCGTCTGCGGCGCGCCCCAGCCCTGCAGCTCCAGCGGCCGGTCCGCCGTCAGCACCACCAGCGGCACCTGCGCCATGGCCGCCTCGATGACGGCCGGATAGAAGTGCGCGCCCGCGGAGCCGCTCGTCGCCACCAGCACCACCGGCTGCCGCGAGTGCTTCGCCATGCCGAGCGCGAAGAACCCCGCGCTGCGCTCGTCGATGACCGACCAGGTGCGCAGGCCCGGCGTGTGCGCGCAGGCGAGCGCCAGCGCCGACGAGCGCGAGCCCGGGCACACCACCGCGTTGCGGACGCCGCCGCGCACCAGCTCCTCCAGCAGGGCGCGCGCCCACAACACGTTGAGGTTAGCGTCGGACGACATCGCCGCCCCCGAGTGCGCGCAACATCGCCAGACTCTTCATCTCCGTCTCCCGCCACTCGGACTCCGCACTGGAGCCCGCGACGATGCCCGCGCCCACGAAGAGCCGGGCATGCGCGCCGCGCACCAGCGCCGAGCGCAACGCCACCACCAGATGCGCGCGTCCCGGCCCCACCCAAC
>NZ_RAWG01000096.1 GCF_003611735.1 Corallococcus sicarius
GGGTGAAGGGGCTCGTGCCCGTGGTGGGGGAGGAGACCTTCCTGGACCTCAAGCTCGCGGAGGCGCGCCGATTGGGGGCGCGCCTGGGCCGTCCGGTGCCCGTCGCGGTGATGACGTCCTACCTCACGCACGAGGCCATCGCCGCGCACCTGGAGGCACGGGGGACGGGCAAGGACGTGTTCCTCTTCCGCCAGCAGATGTTGCCGCGGCTCACGCCGGACGGCGCCCTGTTCCGGGAGGCGGACGGCCAGCTGTCCTTCGCGCCCTCCGGCCACGGGGACGTCTTCCGCGCGCTGCGCGAGAGCGGGGTGGGGGAGACGCTGCGCCAGCGCGGCGTGCGCTGCGTGTACTTCTCCAACGTGGACAACCTGGCCGCGACGCTGGACCCGGTCGTCATCGGGATGCACCTGCAACGCGGCTGCGCCATGACGGTGGAGGTGACGCCGAGGGCCAACCCCAGCGGAGCCCTGGACGCGGGCGCCGCGCCGGTGCGCCTGGACGGCCAGCTCCAGCTCGTGGAGAAGGTGGACCCGACGCAGCACGCCTTCATCTCCACCAACAACATCACCTTCGAGCTGGAGGCGATGATTGGCGCGGAGGTGCCGATTCCCTACCGGGTCGTCTCCAAGAAGGTGGAGGGCGCGCCGGTGCTCCAGTTCGAGCAGGTGACGGCGGAGGCCAGCAGCCTCACCCGCCCGGACGGAAAGCCGCTGCTGCCGGTGGCCTTCATCGAGGTGAGCCGCACGGACCCGGCGACGAGCCGCTTCGAGCCGGTGAAGGCCCCCGACGACCTGCCCCGGGTGGCGCAGCGACTGCGGGCGCGCCTGGAGGCCCTGCGGTAGGGAGGCTTCGCGACGACACGTCTCACGGTCCTCGGGCGGATTCGCTAAAAGGGGCTCCGTGCAGACCCCGCCCCCTCCGACCCGCCGCGACTTCGCGGCCTCTCCTCGCGCGCTCTGGCTGCTGTGCCTGGGCCTGTTCGTCGTCTACTCGACGAGCCAGGTGAAGATGCAGACGGACTCGCTGTGGTCCATCCCGTCCGCGGCCAGCATCCTCCACGAGGGCAACACCGACCTGGACGAGTTCAAGCCCACGTTCACACCCGGGACGGACTACGCGCACAGTGAGTTCGGTGGCCGCATCTACTACGTCTACCCGCCCGGGGTGATGGTCTCGGCGCTCCCGTTCCTGGTCGCCGCCGAGGGGGTCTTCTCCCTCGTGAGGCCGCTGCTGCCCCACCTGGGGCCGCTCGGGGCCCGCGCGTTGTCCTGGCTGGAGATGTTCCAGCGCACCGGATGGATTGACCTGGGCTCCTACAACCGCACCGAACAGCTCATCGCCTCGTTCTACGTCTGCGCGGCCGCGGGCGTGCTCCTTATCGCGCTGCGCAGGCGGGTGTCCGCTCGCGCGGCGCTCGCCACCGTCCTGCTCTTCGGGCTGGGCACCACGGCGTACTCCACCGCGAGTCGGGTGCTCTGGCAGCACGCGCCCAGCCTCCTCGCCATCTGCTGCATCGTCCTGCTGCTGGCCCGGCCCGTCCAGACGGCGCGAACCGCGTTCCTGCTGGGCCTCACGGTCGCGCTCGGCTACGTCTGCCGCCCCACCAACTCCCTCAGCATCATCGTCGTCACCGCGTACCTCGCGCTGCGCTTCTGGCGCCTGCTCCCGGTGTACTTCGCGGGCGCGACGCTCGTGGCGATTCCCTTCTGCGCGTACAACCTGTCCATCTACGGCTCGCTGCTGTCGCCCTACTACCAGACCTCGTTGCACCTCGTTGCCGACCGGTTCTTCATGGCCCTGGCCGCGAACCTCGTCAGCCCGTCGCGGGGGCTCTGGGTCTTCTCGCCGTTCCTCGTGCTGAGCGTCGTGGGGTTCGTCCAGCAGTGGCGCCGCCGCGGCCTGGAGCCCTACGAGGTCGCCTTCGCCGTCATCGTGCTGCTGCACTGGGTGGCCATCTCCGCCTTCCCCATGTGGTGGGCGGGACACTCCGTGGGCCCGCGCTTCTTCACCGACGTGTTGCCCTACCTCGTCTACTTCCTCGCGTTCCCCGTGCAGACCGCGGTGGAGGCCCCCCGGCAGCACCGCGTCCTCGCGGGCGTGCTCACCGTGACCGCGGTGTGCAGCGTGTTGCTCCACTGGCGCGCTTCTTCAAGCTTCGCCGTCCATGCCTGGAACTCCGTTCCGGTGAACGTGGACGGCGCGCCCGAGCGGGTCTGGGACTGGAAGGATGCCCAGTTCCTGCGCGCGCTCCCGTCCCGGTTCCTGTCGCCTCCCTCGTAAGGAAGCCCATGCGTCCCGTCCTGTTCTGCCTGCTGCTGTTGCCCGCGCTCGCCGCCGCCGCTGCGCCGAAGAAGGAGGACCCTTTCGTCTTCCAGGGCGTGGAGCGCATCGTCGCCGTCGCGGATGTCCACGGCGACGTGGAGGCCTTCAAGGACGTGCTCCGGCTCGCGGGCCTCATCGACGCGAAGGACCGTTGGATTGGCGGCAAGGCGCACCTCGTGCAGACCGGCGACGTGCCCGACCGGGGCGACCACACCCGCGACGCCTTCGAGCTGCTCATGCGCCTGGAGACCGAGGCCCGCAAGGCCGGCGGCCGTGTGCACGCGCTGCTGGGCAACCACGAGCTGATGAACATGCGCGGCGACCTGCGCTACGTCACGCCCGGCGAGCTCGCCTCCTTCGCCGACCAGTCGACCACCGCCGAAGCGCCGGGAGAGCCCAAAGGCCGCCAGGGCCACGCCGCCGCCTATGCGCCGGACGGCCGCTACGGCCGGTGGCTGCGCACGCACCCGGCCGTCATCCGCGTCAATGACACGCTCTTCCTGCACGGCGGCCTTGCCCCCAGCGTCCCGGGCACGACGCTGGAGGCCGTGAACCGCTGGGTGTGGCAGGACGTGACGCCGGGCCAGCCGCCGGGCGGCGCCGTGGATCCGAACGGCCCGGTGTGGTTCCGCGGCTACGCCACCGACGAGGAGGCGAAGTGGGACGCGGGCCTCACCCAGGTGCTGGAGCGCTTCGGCGCCCGCCGCATGGTGATGGGCCACACCCCCTCCAAGGATGGCCGCCTCTCCGTCCGCTTCGGGGGCCGCGCCATCGTCATCGACACCGGCCTCAGCACCCACTACGGCCGCCACCTGGCCGCGCTGGAGATTCGCGGCGACCGCCTCACCGCGCTCTACCCGGAAGGCCGCGTGCCGCTGCTCACCGGCGTGAAGGCCGCTCCCGCCCCGGTCCCCGCGGCGAAGACGGGCACGAAGTAGGCAGGCCGCGGCCCATTCACATCCGCGTCACCCGCTCACGCGCCACGCGGCGGGGAGGCGCCGACGTCGCCGTCACTGCTTCCGGGCGCAGGTAGCCCAGGGCGAGCGCGGCGACCTCCTCCACGAAGGACTCGTCCTCCAGGTAGTCCGGCCGGTCCGTCACCGCCGTGTGGCAGAGCGCCTCCACGGAGGTCACCAGGACGAAGACCGCCATGTCCAGGTTCTGGGGCCGCAGCTCCTCGAAGCGGGGCGCGAGGAAGGCGCGCACCAGCCGGAACAGGCGCTGCGAGTAGACATCCGACAGGCCCCACTGGCGCATGCGCGGTATCAGCTCATGCAGCACCTGGTGCAGCTTGGGGTCCTCCCGCTTCACCGAGATGACCTGCCGGATGAGGGCGCGCATGGCCACCGGAAGCGGCTGGCTCGCGAGCGGCACCAGCCCGGCCTCGAAGTCCGCCAGCCCCCGCGCGCGGTGCCGCTCCATCAACGCCGTCACCAGCCCCTCCTTGCTGGGGAAGTACTGGTAGAGCGACCCGACGCTCACGCCCGCCTCCTGCGCGATGCGGTTGGTGCTCGCGGCCTCATAGCCGTCCTTGAGCAGAACGCGAGCAGTCGCGGTGAGGATGGCGTCGCAGGTGGCCTGCGCCCGCTCCTGGCGGGGGGCCCTTCGACGGGACGGCGGCGGACGGCGGGGCATGGAGCCTCCTGGACGGAATGTGAGCGCCAACGCGAGTTGAGAACGTGAGCGCTTACTCACATTCTATCCCCATGCAAACGACTTCTGCCTCTTCTCCCGTCCGCGGTCCCACCTCCCTGCCTCCCGTGGGCGGGGCCTTCCCCTACGCCGGGCACCGCGCGCTCGTGACGGGGGCCTCGTCCGGGTTGGGCGAGGTGTTCGCCCGCGAGCTGGCGGCGCGCGGCATGGACCTCATCCTCGTGGCGCGCTCGGAGGACCGGCTGCGTGCGCTGGGGACGGAGCTGGAGTCGGCGCATGGCATCCGGGCGGAGGTCATCGCGCTGGACCTGGGCCGCGAGGGCGCCGCGCGGGAGTTGCACGCGCGCTGCCAGGAGAAGGGGCTGCGCGTGGACCTGCTCGTCAACAACGCGGGCTTCGGCACGCACGGGGCCTTCGGGTCCGCGCCGTTCGCACGGCAGCATGAACAGGTGATGCTCAACGTCACGTCGCTGGTGGACACCAGCCACCTGTTCCTGCCGGACATGCTCGCGCGGGGCATGGGCGGCATCCTCAACGTGGCCTCCATCGGGGGCTTCCAGCCGGTGCCGTACATGGCCGTCTATGGGGCCAGCAAGGCGTTCGTGCTGTCCTTCTCCGAAGCGCTGTCGGAGGAGAACCGCGACAAGGGCGTGCGCGTGCTGGCGCTGTGCCCGGGGCCGGTGAAGACGGCCTTCTTCGACGTGGTGGGCACGAAGCAGGCCGCCGTGGGCCCGATGGCGACCGCGGAGGACGTCGTGCGCGTCGGCCTCAAGGCCCTGGACCAGGGCCGCTCCTCGGTGGTGCCGGGGGTGCGCAACTGGCTGCAGGCCAACCTGACGCGCTTCACGCCGCGCTCGCTGGGCCTGCGCATCGCGGGAGGGATGATGAAGCCGCCCGCGGTGGACGGCGCGGGGACGGGGCCCGCGCGCGTCACGCCGTAGCAGGCTTCAGGACGACGGGCGCCGAGGCACCGGCGGCGCGGGCGTGTCCAGCGCGGCGGCGATCTGCTCGTCGGTGAGCTGGAAGAAGGCCGCGCCGCGCGGAGCCCACTCGCCGGTGAAGACGAAGTTGGGCCGCGTCGTCGGCGCCGGCTGCGGCACCTTGCCGCCCTGTGAGGTGAAGGGCGGCGGGCGCACGAAGCCCGCCAGCTCCGCGGGGGTGATGCCGCAGTGGGCGACCACTGCGGGGTCGATCCACTGCTCGACGTCGATGGCGCCCTCGGCCGTCGCGAACTCCAGGACGAGCCCCTCCGGCGCCTGGACGTACATCGACTTGCACATGTTGTGGTTGATGGGGCCCGCGACCCAGTAGCCGTGCGAGCGCAGCCGGTCGCGCATCGTCAGCAGGTCCGCCTCCGTGGGGACGCTCAGGGCCAGGTGCTGCATCGCGCCTGGGGCCACCGAACCCGCGCTGAAGCCCGGGTGCGACACGCCCATCACCGGCTCGATGGTCGCCATGTCCGGCGCCTGCACGAAGCTCAGCGAGCAGGTGTCCCCCAGCCGGAGGAACGCGTGCACGGTGTTCTCCACGCCGTGCATCCAGTACAGCGCTTCCAGCTCCATGCCGACGACCTGGGTGAAGAACGCGAGCTGCGCCTTCATGTCCCGGGTCGCGAGCGCCAGATGATGCACGCCAGTGGGAAGACCCATCGAACACCTCCACGGTAGGAAAAGGGACTGTCTTTCTATCCGGTCAGGGCCCGGGCGCGAAGGTCTGGCGCAGCACCTGGGGGGACAGGGAGCGGTAGATGTTGTCGTGGCGCAGGTCCGGCCGGGGCTCGTAGCGCCACTTCAATCCGGCGGGGGCGCTCGCGCGGAGGACCTCCGCCAGCCGCTCGCTCTGGGGCCCGATGCCTTCCTCGTTCGCGGACGCCACATACAGCGTGGCGCGCAGGTCCGGCCGCGCCTGGAGCCGCTCACCCGCCTTGCGTACCAGTTCGTCGTTGTTCCACCAGAGGCTGGGGCTCAGCGCGATGAACGTGTTGAACAGCTCCGGCTGCAGGAAGAACGTCTCCATGATGAAGAGGCCCGCGAGCGACTCGCCGATGATGGCCGTCTCCTCCGTCACGCGGTAGCGGCGCCGCACCTCGGGCATCAGCTCGTCGCGAAGGAAGGCGCGGAACGCGGCAGAGCCTCCGACGCGCGGGGCAATCTTCCGGTCCTCGTCGACCTCGGTGGGCCCGGTCATGTCGCGCCGCCGCTCGGTGTTCTCGATGCCGACGAGGATGAACGGCCGCACCTCTCCGGCGCGAATCGCGGTGTCGAGCGTGGCGGCGACGTGCGGGAAGTCCTCCTGCTCGCCACCGTCGGGCATGTAGAGCACGGGGTAGCGGGTGGACTGCGCCGTCTCATAGCCCGGCGGCGTGTAGATGTTGATCCGGCGCGTCTCCTTCAGCGCCGGGGACTCCAGCGTGAACGACGGGTGCGCTGGCTGCGCTTCCGCCGGGATGGGGGCCGGGGCCGTCGTGGCGCGGCAGCCCAGGCCCAGGACCAGGCTCGGAGTCGCGGTGATCAGGAACAGGGGAAGCCACTTCATCGACGGTCGCATGAGGCGATCCTTAGAGCGCCTGACACGACCTGACCAGCACCCTGCTCACCGCTCGCGGAAGACCGCTTCCATGTTGTTGCCGTCCGGATCCATCACGAAGGCGGCGTAGTAGCCCGGCGGGTACCCGGTGGACGTCGGGCGGAGCCCGGGGGGGCCGTTGTCCGTCCCGCCGGCCTTCACGGCGGCTGCGTGGAAGGCGTCGACCTGGGCGCGGCTCTTCGCCGCGAAGGCCGTGTGCTGCTTCACGCCATGCGGGTGATAGCGGTCGATCCAGAAGACCGGGTAGTCGACCCCATAGCCGATGCCATCGGTCCCCACGTTCTCGGGGAGCTGCGCGACCCTGCGGAGGCCGAGCGCCCCCAGCGCCGCATCGTAGAAGGCGGCGGAGCGGGCCATGTCGGAGACACCGATGCCTGTGTGGTCGATCATGACGGTGCCTCTCAGGCGCGGGTGGCACCTGCCTGCTCGTCCAGCAGCGGCACGAAGCCACCGTGGACCCGGCGTCGCTCGTCATAGGGGGCATTGTCCGTCCGCATGCGCGGGTCGGCGAACGCCTTCGCCCACCCTGCGTCGCGGGCCTCCTTCGAGGGCCACTCAATCCAGGAGAAGACGACCTGCTCGTCACCGGTGGCCTTCACCGCGCCCTTGAAATCGGTGACCTTGCCGTCGGGAACATCGTCTCCCCAGGCGTCGACGACGCGCAGGGCCCCATGCTCCTTCAGAACGGCTGCCAGACGGGACGCCATGGCACGGTAGGCGTTCTGGTTGCCGGCCAGGACCGGCTCCAGGGAGCCATCGACATAGCCCGGCTTTGCCTGCACGCGCTCATCCCGGCTGGGGACGAAGCCGCCGAAGATCATCCGCTGCCCATCGAAGGGCATCTGCGCGCCCATCGTCTTCATGCGCGGGTCGGACCTCGCCTTCGCGTTCGCCGCGTCGCGCACCGCCTTGTTGGGGAACTCGAGCCAGGAGAAGACGATGACCTCATCGGGCTGGGCCTTCACCGCGCGCCGGAAGTCGGTGACCTTGCCCTCGGGGACGTCATCACCCCAGGCCTCCACGAAGCGCGTCGCACCGAACTCCATGTACAGCAGGGCGGCCATGGCCGCGTCCTGGCGGTAGGCTTCCTTGTTCGCTGCGGGCACCGCGACCACGAATCCATCGATATAGGCCATGGCTTCTCTCCGGCTGATGAGCCCTGCTTTGACAGAATAGAACGAGGAGACGGAGGGGTTGCTGGTGCAGCCCGAGGTGGACGTGCTTCGCGCCCGGTGACGCCGTCCGCTCAGCGCGGGCGCTTCGCGACGAAGAGCGTGTGACGGGGGCCCTTCGCGCCGTGCGCGGCGGGGTGGAGCGTCTGCACGACGAAGCCCACCTCCTCCAGGCGCTTCACGAACGAGGGCGCGGGGCCGGCGCTCCACACCACGAACGTGCCCTTGGGGCGCAGGGCGCCGTAGGCGACGGAGACGCCCGTGAAGTCATACAGGCTCTCGTTGTTCGGATGGGTCAGCGCGGAGGGGCCGTTGTCTACGTCGAGCAGGATGGCGTCGAACGCGCCGCTCTGCTTGCGCATCAGCCGGCCCACGTCGCCCTCCACCACGGTGACGCGCGGGTCCTCCAGCGGTGACTTCGCCAGGGGCGACAGCACCCCCCGGTTCCACGCCACCACCACGGGCAGCAGCTCCGCCACGACGACGCGGGCGTTGGGCACGCGGTCGAGCACCGCGCGCACCGTGAAGCCGAAGCCCAGGCCGCCCACCAGCACCCGGGCCTTTGGCGTGCCCGCGACGTGCGCGCAGCCCGCGTCGGCCATGGCCACCTCGGAGCCGTGCTGACGGCTGGACATCAACGTCTGGCCGCGCACGCGCAGCACGTATTCGCCATCGCGCCGGGCGAGAGTGACTTCTCCCACCTCCGGCACCTGCTCTCGCTCGACGGTTTCCCAGGGCTTCATGTCGGCGCTCTTCGCGCGGACAGGGGCCCGAGGTCAAGCGCTCCGCCCCCGTGTCTTGACACCCCGGGACGTGCCTGCGAAGTCCCCGAGGGGCGAAGGGACCCGCAAGGCGCATGGAACGCAATGGACGTCAGGCGTGGCCCCCGGAGCTGTCCGAGCCACTCCGCGAGGTGGACCGCCTGCGACGCGGGGGGCGCTACACGTCGGCGCTCGCGCTGGCGAGGAAGCTGGCGGAGGCCCACCCGGAGCAGGTGCGGGTGCTCGTGGAGGTGGGGCTGACGCTGGGCGTGTGGGGCGGCCAGCCGGAGGAGGCGCTGCCCTGGTTCGACCGCGTGCTGGAGCTGGCGCCCGGGCACGTGGCCACGCGCTACTACCGCTCGCTCGCGCTGGCGCGACTGGGGCGGCACGCGGACGCGGTGGTGGGCTTCACGCAGGTGGAGGCCGCGGGTTTCCGCAAGGCGCTCGTGGTGCACATGAAGCGCGCGGAGTCGCTCGTCGCCCTGGGCCGGCTGACGGAGGCCGAAGCCGACTGGACGGCAGCGCTGGCGGAAGACCCCGGCAACCCGTGGCTCTTCCAGCAGCGCGCCCGGACGCGCACGCGCGCGGGACGGACGGAGGCGGCGGAGCTGGATCTCTCCACGGCGCTCGCGGCCCAGGTGGGCGAAGCGGTGGATCCGGAGCTGCTGTACGAGCGCGGCGCGCTGCGACTGGCGCGCGGGGAGGTCGCGGGAGCACGCGCGGACTTCGACGCGGGGCTCGCGGCCTTCCGCGTGGGTGACCCTCCCTCGCTGCTGGATGCGCTCCGGCAGGGGCAGCGGGACGCGCGCTAGGTTTCGCGGGGGACGGGCCGGAACTCGACCGTCTTGCCCTGCGGGTGCGCGAAGTAGAGGTGGATGCGCAGGTGGGGGTACGCGACCTGGAGTTCCTTCGCGCCGAAGTGCAGGTCCTTCAGCTGCTGCTCGGCGGCGATCTCCGGGCCCAGGGCTCCGTGTCGGGACTGGTAGTAGCCACAGCCCGCGTGTGCGAGCAGCAGCACGTCCTCGATGTGGTGGCCTTCGATGAGGAAGCGCGCGGCGCGCGTGATGCCCTCGCTCTCCAGGTAGTCGGACGCCCAGCGGTTGAGGAGCGCGGGTCCGCCGGGGAGGGTGAGGGTGTCGATGCGCGAATGGCCCAGGTGGTGGGCCAGGTCCTCCACGGCTTCGGTGAAGCGCCCGTCCGAGCAGTACACGGCGAGGGCCTTCGGGTGGACGGACTCGAAGGGGACGCGGGAGACGTAGGGAGCGGGGGCGGACATGCCCCCCAGGTTAATGGCTCCCCGCTTCTACGAAAGAAGCTTCGAGGCGACTTGCGTCAGTTGTGTTCGGGGAACGCCGCGGGCTGGCCCGTGCCGCCGTTGCCCTCGGGCTTCGGCCCCGCGTGCTTGTCCTCTTCGGCCTCGCGGCCACCGCCCTTGTGACGGAGGGTGTCATTCTCGCTCGCGCCCTGGTGCGTGACCTGCTGCTCGTCCGGCTTCTTCGGCTTCATGTCGTGCCCCCTGTCGTTGGAAGAAGTCCCTCCAAGATGGGGCCGACGACAGGGATTGCCAGAGGAGGGGGGGCCTGAGGTGCCTGCCTGCCCGTCTGCTGAACTTGGGAGGTGCGTCAGGAGAACCGCTCGCGGAGCGCTTCGAGCACGGCGGGCTCCTGG
This sequence comes from Corallococcus sicarius, assembly GCF_003611735.1. Taxonomy (GTDB): domain Bacteria; phylum Myxococcota; class Myxococcia; order Myxococcales; family Myxococcaceae; genus Corallococcus; species Corallococcus sicarius. The sequence goes on from NZ_RAWG01000096.1 coordinate 10,163, forward strand.
GGGTTGTTGAAATGGCGCCCGCCGGGGACGACGCGCACCTCGGCGCCCAGGCGCTCCTCGAAGAGGCGGGTGTTGCGGCGCCAGTCCGAGGTGAACGGATCCGAGTCCGACAGCACCACCACGCAGCGGCGGAGCGCGGCGCGGATCCGCTCGAAGTCCATGGGCGTGTCGAGCCATGGCCGCAGCGTGTCCCAGGGCGTGTCGACCTCGAACCAGCCCGCGACGAACAGGGCTCCCTCCACGGTGTGCCCCGGGGGCAATGCGGACAGGTAACGCATGATGGCCTGACAGCCGACGCTGTGGCCCAGGAACACGGTGGAGGGCGCGGGCGCGGGCCCCACGGCGGACGCGAGGGTGGACACCCAGCCGTCGAGGGTGGGCGCGCCCGGCGTGGGCATGTCCAGCGTGCGCACGTCGTCAAAGAGGACGGGCGGCGTGCGCAGCATCGCGGTGAGCCACGGATAGAAGTCGGTGTCGGGGCTTCCCGCCCAGCGGGGCGCCATGACGAGGGAACGGGTCATGGGCGCAGTGTGCCGCACTCCCGTCAGGAGCGCTCAGCCCTCGTGAAGGGCACGGGCTTCAAGCACCGCGCGGGCCCGCTCCGCGAGGCGCAGGCTGTCGGGAAGCGCCCGGCCCAACAAGTGGGGCACGCCCACGGCCAACGCCACCGCGTTGCTGAAGAAGCACGCTTGCACCCGCGAGAGGTCCGCGAGCGGCAGTGCGCGTTCCACCACCGGGAGCCCTTCAAGTGGGCCCACCTCCAACAGCACTGCGCGAGCGATGCCCGGCAGGCACGGGGCCGCGAGCGGCGGGGTGACGAGCGCGCCGTCGAACTGGACGAAGAGGTTCGCGGTGGGCAGCTCGCAGACCTCGTCCGCTTCGTTGGTGATGACGGGCAGTCGCGGCAGGAGCGCATGCTGGCGGAACCACGCGAGCCCCTTGTGGTTCACCGTGCGCTCCGCGCGCCGGTACGCCCCGGCCTCCACGCTGTCGAGCGTCCGCCCTTCACGGTGCAGCGCTTCGAGGTCCGGGGCGAGCGGGCGGAAGGTGCAGAGCACGTGGCCGTCGCTGACCGCGAGCTTGCCCACACCGGTGAAGCGCGCACCCATGAGCGGATCCGCCTCCAGGCCGCGGCGCAGCGAATCCCGCACGGCGTCCTCGTGGAGGAGCGCGGGCTCCGGGGCGCGCACCGCCGTGGGAAAGGCCGCGAGGCTCGCGCGCAGGCGTGCGAGGTGCCGCGCGAGGAACAGCGGCCGGCCGGCGTCGATGCGGAATGTGGTGAAGAAGCCCGCGCCGAAGAAGAAGCCCTGGGCGAAGTCCTGGAGGCGCAGGTCCTCCCAACGCTGGACGACGCCATCGACGCAGACGGTAGGAAGATTCACGGAGAGGTGGACGGTGGCGCGGCGGTAGGCGCGTCCTCGTCACCGGGTGGAACACGCCCCTGGCGTCGCAGTTCCCGCGCGAGGAAGGGCGCACGGCGCTCAAGAAACGAGAAAGGAACCCGCTGGCCGCCCTTGGGAAGGAAATATGCGTTGAACCAACCCTCGTGGGTCTTGCTGACCTCTCTAGAGTCCAACTGCAGACGAGAAATCGTAGCCTTCACTTGGCTTAGCAATGGCTCGTCAAGCTCCGGTGCGGGCTCAACCTTGAATGTCGCCAGATTGAGGGTGAACCATCCGTCCTGGATGTGGAATGGGTCGAGTACGTCTGAGAACTTGTTCTTGTGCGTGTTCATGAGTGAGCACGCCAAGCGGTAGTTGTCCCATTCGTATGCCTGAGCGAGCCCAGGCGCTGCCAACGCGACGAAATGATCGACTGTCGGTCCTCCTACAGGCTCGATATAGAAACAAGAGTATGCGCAAATCCCGCCATAAGCTTCGTGGAGCGCATCCAGAGCCCGGGTCCAGTAGGCATAGTCTCGGAGGACCGCGGGTGAGGCTGCCCGCTTGCGGATACGGCGGCCCCGGCGCGTCACGGTCGGAGATTTTCCCGCCAATTCGGCCAACGCGCTGAGCCCGGGCTGGCGGACCCTCTGGTCGAAGTCGAAATCAGGAGGGCGCGGCTCCGGCTCCTTCTTCACAGGGATCATTTTTCGAATCCAGATTCCTGTACCCAGAAGCCCCAGCGAAGCCAGAAGGGATCGACGTCAGGCAGACTGCTGCGCAGCTCCTTCTGGACCTGCAAGAACTCCTCGCGCGGTACGCCCTTTCGACTCATGAGCAGTTCCGCCCGATGGATGGCCTGTTCGGCTTCCAGGGAACGAGGCTCAGCGAGGTCGAAAACATCTGAAGTCAGCCACGCGTTCGCATCCCCCCTCCTACGCCACGCTTCGCGGCGCAGTTCAACCTGCTGCCCGACGATGTCGAGGTTCCAGAGTGCGTCAATTCTCTCATCGAAGAGCGGCTCGACCGAGGCCAACAGGAGCGGAGAGTGTGTGACCGTGAGAAGCTGCACGTCGACATCCTGGCCTGTCAGGGCCGCCATGACGTCCAGGATTGAGCGGAGGATGGTTCGCTGCCAGCGTGGATGGAGGTGTGCCTCGATCTCATCAATGAGAAAGATGATCTGGTTTGTCGTGTCCTTGTTGAGGAGGCGACTGGCTTGAACATGCTCCTGCCATGTCCAGACAAGCAGATAGGCAAGCGAGATGATGCGTTTGACACCCGCGGAGGCGTGGATGACGGCGACTTCCTGCCCGTAAGGCGCCTTGAGCGTGGGCATGTCACGGACATCCTCGATGCTGATTCGGGTCAACTCTCCAGGGACAAGAGGTTCACTGCTGGAGGGTGACAACGTCTTGAGTGCGAGGAGCAGTTGATGGAAGGCTTCGCCATTTCTGCCCTGCCAAGTTGCCCAGTCACGGATGAGGCCGTTGCAGTAGATCTTGCCCTGAGGCTCCAGCCCGTTCCAGACGTCCTGTGGCGCGAACTGGTATGCGATAGGCCGGTCGGGTGCATCAACTCCAAGGGAGGGTGCCTTCTTCCAGTAGTTCCTCGCCGGGTCCCAGACTGAGAACGAGCCATCGATCCGGGCATAGAGGACCATCCCGGGGTTGGCGGGGCGGCCCTCCTTGCGAGTCCAGGACTGGCTGGGGAAGTCGTAGGGACTGGTGTACTCGATAGGGCCGCTCTTGCCGCTGAACTTGAAAGCAATGGTGGGCGCGACGCCTGCGCCCCGCTGCGGCATGGCCGGAGCATCGGGCCATGAACGCGTCAGGGCCCACCAGGCCACATCCAGGATGAAGGTCTTTCCCAGCCCGTTGTCGCCCGTCAGAAGGTTCAGGCGTGGAGCGAAGTCGAACGCGAGCTGCGGGGCAGGTCCGACATCCTTGAGCGCCAGCTTTTCGAGCATGTGATTTCGGGTAGGTGGGCCCGTCCTCCTGTGGGTATAGGTCAGGTCTGAAGCAGGAACAAAATGTTGGAGCCCTGGAGTGTCCTGCCCACGCTCTCAGCACTCCAGGAAGTTCGCGAGCAGGCGGGGGCCTTCACGCGTGAGGAAGGATTCAGGGTGGAACTGCACGCCCTCCAGGTTCGCCAGCTCCCGGTGGCGCAGGCCCATCACCAGGTCCCCGGACCACGCAGTGACTTCCAGGCACGCAGGCAGGCTGTCGCGGTCCACCACCAGCGAGTGGTAGCGCGCGGCGGTGAAGGGCTGGGGCAGTCCCCGGAACACCCCCTGGCCCCGGTGTTCGACCTCGGCCGTCTTGCCGTGCACGGGCACGGGCGCCCGCACCACCTTCGCGCCGAACACCTGCCCGATGCCCTGGTGGCCCAGGCACACGCCCAGGAGCGGCACGCGCCCCGCGAAGGCGCGGATGACGTCCAGCGACACGCCGGCCGCATCGGGTGTCTTCGGTCCGGGAGAGATGACCACGTGGCTGGGCTGGAGCGCTTGGGCCTCGGCGACGGTGAGCGCGTCGTTGCGCACGACCTTGAGCGTGGCCCCCAGCGCGCCCAGGGCCTGGACGAGGTTGAAGGTGAACGAGTCGAAGTTGTCGATGAGGAGGATCATCGGGGGCTCATGCTCGCGGCCAGGGCGAGGAGCTGGGAGCGGGCCTTGTTGAGCGTCTCCTTGTATTCGCGACGCGGCTCCGAATCATGGACGATGCCGCCCCCCACCTGCACATAGGCCCGGCCGTCCTTCACCACCACGGTGCGGATGACGATGTTCAGGTCCATCCCGCCCGCGAAGCTGAAGTAGCCGAGCGAGCCCGTGTAGAGGCCGCGCGGGTGGGGCTCCAGCTCGGTGATGAGCTCCATGGTGCGGATCTTCGGCACGCCGGTGATGGTGCCACCGGGGAACAGGGCGCCTACGACATCGAGCGGCTCCACGCCCGGGGCCAGCTGGCCGGAGACCTCGGACTCGATGTGGAGGACGTGGGCGTACTCGATGATCTCCATCAGCCGCGTCACTTCCACCGTGCCGTAGGCGCAGACGCGGCCCAGGTCGTTGCGCCCCAGGTCCACGAGCATGGCGTGCTCGGCCTGCTCCTTCTCGCTGGTGCGCAGCTCATGCACGAAGCGCGCGTCCTCCTCGGGCGTACCCCGGCGGCGCGTGCCGGCGATGGGGCGCGTGGTGGCGCGGCCGTCCTCCACGCGCACCAGGCGCTCGGGCGAGGCGCTGACGACCTGGAAGCCATCGGCCTCGAAGTAGCTGGCGAAGTGGACGGGGCTCGTGGCGGACAGCGTCTCGTAGAGGGCGAGCGCGTCGCCGGGGAAGTCCACCTCCAGGCGCTGGGAGAGGTTGACCTGGTACGTGTCCCCCGCGCGGATGTACTCGCGCACGCGCTCCACCGCGAGCAGGTACGCGTCCTGGGTGAAGTTGGAGCGCCAGGGCGCCAGCGCCAGGTCCGGAGGCGGCGGGGCAGGGCGCGGCGTGGGCACGGCGGCGCGCACCTGGGAGGCCAGCAGGTCCAGGCGGAGTGAGCAGTCCTCCCAGTCCGAGCCCGTGGCCACCGCGGACACGGTGTGCTCCAGGTGGTCCACGACGAGGAACGTGTCCACGAAGTGCAGCGCGATGTCCGGCACGCCCAGGTCGTCGTGGGGGTGGCGGGGCAGGGCCTCGAAGTAGTGGCTGGCTTCGTAGGAGAAGAAGCCCACCGCGCCGCCGCGGAACAGCGGCAGGCCGGGGAGGTCCGGGCCCTTCCACCGGCGCAGCAGCCCGCGCAGGACGGCGAGCGGCGCGTCGTGCTGGAGGACGCCATCCAGCCAGCACTGCCCACCTCGCGCGGTGTAGCGAAGGAAGGGACGGGCGCCGAGCAGCGAGTAGCGGCCCTCGCTGCTCGTGCGGGTGCTCTCCAGGAGGAAGCGGTCCCCGGAGGGCAGGGCCCGCAGCAGGTCCACGGGCCTCGCGGCGCCGACGTCCAGGGGCCGCACGAGGGGCACCTGGGTATGGCCCTGCGCCACGAGCGCGTCGAAGCGCTCGCGGTCCAGCGGGGGCACGGGGGAGGCAGGGGCGGCCATGCGGAAGCGGTTCCTAGCAGGAACCGCGGGCCGGGTCGCAGGGCCTAGACGCGGAAGCCGGACACGACGCCCTGGATGCCCTGGAAGGCGACCTCCAGCCGCTGGATGGCGGACTCCACGTCCTCGTTCGCCTGCACGCTGTCCTTCATCATCCGGGAGAAGTCCGTCACCACCGCCGTCATCTGCACGATGCCGGCGTTCTGCTGGGTGAAGGAGCGCACGATGTCCTGGGCCGCGCTGCTGCTGTCCCGCACGGCCTCCGTCAGCGACTGGAGGCTCTGCCCGGAGGCGAGCGCCTCGCTGATGCCCTCCGCCATCTTGTGATGGCTGCTCTCCACGGACTCGGTGACGGCGCCCACCGACGTGCTCATCTCCGACAGCAGGCCGCTGATGCTCTGCGCGCCGCGCTGGGACTGCTGGGACAGCGAACGCATCTCCCGGGCCACCACCGCGAAGCTGCGCCCATGCTCGCCCGAGCGCGCCGCTTCGATGGCCGCGTTGATGGCCAGCACGTTGGACTGGTCCGACAGGTCCTTCACCGTCTCCAGGATGGCGGACGCCTTGCGCGAGCCCTCCGTGAGCCGCCCGATGGCCGGCATCAATTCGCCCACCTGCGCGCGCAGCTGCTCCAGCGCCTCGCCGCTCTGCTTGAGGCGCGCCTGTCCCGTCAGGCTGGTCTGCTCCGCGCGCCTGGCCACCTCCAGCACCGTGTTGGCCTGCCGCGAGGCCTCCAGCGACCGGTCCTGGATGTCCCGCATGGCCACGCTCGCCTCCTCGATGCTCGAGGACTGGCGCGCCAGCTGCTGGGACTGCTCGCGGCTGATGTGCGTCAGCCCCTCGACGCTGCCCGCCAGCTCCTTCAGGGTCTCCTGGAGGGTGACGGGGATCGTGCGCAGCCGCTGCACCAGCTGGTTGATGCTCTGGGCCAGCAGGCCAATCTCATCCTCGGACTGGACGGTGATGACCTGCGTGAGGTCTCCCTGGGTGGCGATGCGCGAGGCCACCTCCGTGAGGCGCAAGAGGGGCTGGGCCACCTGCGCCACCAGCCACACCGACAGCGACGCGAGCACGCCCAGCAGCACCAGCCCCAGGATGACCAGACGCCGCTGGGAGCCGTTGTGCTCCTCCAGCGTGAGGGCGAAGGAGGCCCCCATCTTCTGCTGATCCTCCTCGGTGGCGCGCGTCAGCGCGTCCCGCACCCGGTTGTAGCGCGCGGCCAGCTCCGGGAGCCGGGCGGCGGCCTGGGCGTCCTTGTGGATCATCCGCTCGCTCGTCTCGCGGGCGAGGACCACGTAGTCGCGCAGCTGCGTCTCCAGCGTGTCCAGGCGCGCCGGGTCGATGGCGGTGTTGCCGCGCCCCTCGGCGAGGCGCTGGAGGAAGCGCTTCGCGATGGCGTCCGCCTCCTCCAACTGCTCCAGGTCCTCCGCCGCCACCGCGTCCTGCAGACCCCGCTGCAGCTGTTGCAGCAGCACGTCCAGGTCCCGGCTGAGGAGCACCGCGGGGACATAGCCCTTCTCGATGCGCTGCAGGTGCTGCCGGGTGCTGCGCCCGAGCAGCTCGGAGAGGCCGATGATGGCCACCAGGAAGAGGGCGGCCAGGACGGGGAGCAGCAGGACCTTGTGCTTGAATCGCATGGCGCCGGGGTCGCTCTTTCAGTCCAGGATGGTGACGACCTTCAGCCCGGGGGTGGGGGTGCCGACGGCCACATAGCCCACGGCGCCCGGGTTTGCGCGAACGAAGGCGAGCACGTCCGTCTCCGAGGCCAGCTCGGGGGGCGGCACGTCGCGGCCGGAGAAGATGCGCTGCTGCCAGAAGGCCCGGACGGCGGGCAGCGAGCGCTTGAGCACCTCGTCGCAGAATGCGGCGCGCACCGGCGAGCTGTCGTTCAGGTCCACCGGCAGCGCGGTGGCGCCCGACTCCCACTGCGTGCTCTTCTTGAAGAAGAGCTGGGAGAGCTGCGCGCGGCTCACCTCCGTCATCGGGTTGGATTCATGGACCACGACCTTGTAGGTCCTCGAGGGTGCGCCCTGCGCCGGCCGGGCGAAGAGCACGAGGAACCCACACAGCAGGAACAGCGGAAGCGTTCTCATGGCGTCTCCAGAGGGGCCGGGGCCTAGAAGCTGAACTGCGTGCCCAGGGAGAGGAGCTTCGTGTGGGTTTCCGGGCGAAGGAACGCCGTCGGATCATCGCTGGGCTCGGGCTGGGCGAAGCGGTTGCCGTTGACGTTGTGGAACGACACCTTGAAGACCAGGTGGGGGTTGAACCAGTAGTTGAGCCCCACGGCGACCTCGCGGTGGCGCAGGTACGTGAGCAGCGCCGCGGGAATGGGGGTGGGCGACCAGGAGCGCGACCCCTCCAGGCGGCCGGACACCTGCCAGTGCGGGGTGAGGAAGTACGCCGCCTCCAGGTAGGCGGTGCGCGTCTTGGCCGCGTCGGAGAAGAGGTTGAAGAACTCGGCCCGCAGCCACAGTGATTCGCCCAGGTACTCGGCGCCCACGCCCAGCACCCCCAGCACGTCGTGCTCGCCTTCCTCCGACTTCTCGGGGATCCGGGACACGAACCCGGACGTGGTGAAGCGCAGCCCTTCCAGCGGCGCCCACAGCGCCAGCCGTCCGCCGGCCATCTGCGACTCGACGACGCACACGCCGCCCACGGAGTCCTCACAGTCCATGGCGAGGGCATCCTTCTGGTCGAGGAAGCCGCCGTAGGCGTCGTACTCCAGCATCCACTCCGCCGGCAGGTTGAAGCGGCCGGTGAGCCCCAGCCCGTCGTAGTTCTCCGCGCCAATCGACGTGGGCCCGTACGTCCCCTGCGGCAGGGCGGTGAAGGGCCGCAGCGTGCCCACGTCGTAGATCTCCGAGTAGAGCGCCAGCGGGAGCTGGTTGCGGCCCACGCGCAGGCGGAGCTTGTCGGAGAAGGCGTACTCCGCGAAGGCGTAGTCCACCTCCAGCTCCAGCGACTCGCCGGGCTCCTTCTCGAAGGAGAACTGCGTGTTGACGACGAGGCGCTGCACGGGGAGCGCCCGGAACATCAGCGTGCTGCCCACGTCGTGCTGGCCCAACTCGTCGTTGCTGCCCAGGTAGACGTTCTCCCACGTCCTGCCGGTGCTCAGGTGTCCGTACCCGTGGATGAAGAACTTCCCATCCGCCAGGGGCATGCCGGACGCGGGGCCGGACAGCAGGAGGACTCCCAGACAGAGGGAAAGCCATCGCAGGTGAAACATGGAAGTGCCTTTCAACGGCGCCCGTGGGGAACGCCGCCGCCGACTCGAGCGGGGTGCCTGTCTGAGTGGATTGTTGCTGTATAAGAAAATCGAACCGTCGTGTCCAGGGCGAGCATGTTTCATTCGCGCTCGCGCGCGTCAGGACGGGAATCGCGGCTTGTCTGGGCAATGACGGGGGAATGTCTGTCTATTCCGGTTATCAACCCGGGCTTGGAGCGCGGGTGACTCCACCGGCCCGCCAGGAGCAGGTGCTCGACTGGCGGGCCCCCCTTTGCGCGTCCGGGACGGTCTACCGGAACAAGGCCATACCCATCAGGTGGGTGTCACCGGCGGTGGGCACGAGGTCGAGGTTGAGGAACCCGTCGCCCACCGTCGTCGTGTACGGCCCGTACTTCCTCCACGCGCCCAGGGAGAGGTTGCCCACGTTGCTCGCGACCTCCACGCCCTCCAGCCGCACCTGGAAGCTGCGTGCGTTGGACTGATAGTTCTCCATCACCCAGAGGTACACCTGGTAGTTGCCGTTGGAGACCGGCTGCCCTACCTGGAGGGTCGTCTGTTTCCAGATGGCGGAGTTGAGCATCGCGCTCGTGCTCGCGTCCGTCGCCGGCACGGGCGTCACGCTGGTCGTCGTCAGGTTGGGCGCGTTCACGGACAGGCCGTCCGAAAGTGCCGCGGCGTAGGACTGCCACGGGTTGCCTTCGAGGGTGACGGCGCCGCCGTTGAAGTTGATGCCGCGCACGAAGCCGCTCGGCTGGCTGCCCGCGCGGTGGACCTCGATGCCGGACAGGTTGGCCGCGCCGCCGGACGTCGTCAGGTCCAGCGTCCCGTCGGTGACGTTCACCGTCCACGGGCCCAGCCGCCGCCACGTCCCCGCGGCGCCGCTGTTGTAGTTCGCCTGCACCAGCGAGCCCTCCAGGGAGATGCTGAAGGTCTCCGCCGCGTTGTCCTCCCAGGTGTAGAGGTACACGGTGTACGCGCCCGACGGCACCGACTGCAGGCGCACCGCCGCGGCGTCGCTGTAGATGGAGGAGCGGATCATCGCCGCGCGGTTCGCGTCCGTGGCCGGGTTGAGCGTCACGGCCTGGTTGGCGAACGCCGTCCCCGTGTACGTGTAGCCGGGCGCGTTGCTTCCCTCCCAGCTCTGGCCGTCAATCACCGTGGCGGCGCCGTTGAGGTTGATGGCGCGGTACAGCGTGCCCGGCTGGAGCACGTCCCCAGGCAGCGGGAAGTTGCGCGTGGTGTCGTCCAGCACCAGCACCCAGTCATTGCCCGCGCCGCTGCCCGGCGGCGTGAACTGCCGGGTGCCCGTGTTCGGGTACGTGCCAATCACCTGGGACGTGCCCACGCGCGGGTCGTACCAGGACGCGCGCACGGTGCCTCCGGTGACGCGGTCCATGTTCACCGTGAAGGCCTGTCCGGACGCGCTGTAGACGAACGCGTAGCCGCCGTCCGAGCCGCGCGTGGCCTGGATGCGGCTGGTGCCGGAGCCGGCCGCTGACGCGAGCACGCCCTGGTCGGGGATGCGCACCAGGAAGGGCCGCGACTCGATGAGCCGGCGCAGGTGCTTCATCTGCGCGGCGCCCGGCTGGTGGATGGCCTCGTACCAATAGTTCTGCGGCCCGTTCACCGGCGAGCGGCCCGGCGCGTACATCTGCCATACGGAGTGGTGCCCGTACGTGTGGCCCAAGGCCCCGGCGAACACGTTCCAGTACGCGAACTTCCGCACTTCGTAGTCGTTGGAGTAGCCGTAGGTGCCCGCGTTGAAGCAGATGGGGTGCTGCTCGTAGAGCGGCTCTCCATCCAGCGTGGGCTTCGTCGGCGTGAGTGCGTAGTCCGCGGCGATGCGGTTCCACACGTCCGTGTTCGCGCAGTGCCCGTTCTGCTGCATGTTGAAGTCCAGCCACGCGTCGTTGTGAAACCACGTGGAGGACTTCGCGCTGCCCGGCGGGTGGTACGTCATCAGCACCCGGCTGTAGTCCTCCGTGCCGGACACGCCGATGGCGATGCCCTTCGCCATGGCACGCCACACGGCCTCGTAGCCCACCGGAGAGCGGTCGCCGCCGAGCACCCAGATGATGGAGCGGTTCGCGTAGCGGCTGCCGAGGAACTGGCCGTAGGCCTGCGCGTTGGACGCGTTGATGACGCCGCTCAGCACGTGGCTGCCCCAGGTGGGCAGCATCGCGGTGTAGATGCCGCGCGCCTCGGCCTCGCCGACGACGTAGTCGACGTGGTCCCAGTAGTCGTACTGGGTGGCGTCCGCGGGGTCCGCGCCCGGCGTGGTGGCGGGCGTCGCCGGGTTGCCATTCACGAACGGGCGGTCGCCCTGCGCGTTGGGCGTGTTCACCCCGTCCAGCTCCGCCACGGCCACCGCCTGCACCGCGGTGTAGCCCCGGTCCGCGCGGTTCTGCAGGTACGTCACCACGTCCGCGCGGTTGAGCCGGTGGAACAGCTCCCACGCGGTGTCCGCGAGATAGAAGAACCCCGTGCCGTCCGCCCTCACGAGGAAGCGCGAGTTGCTGCTCACGCGCAGCGGGGGCAGGGGCGCCAGCGGCGCCGTCACGGCACCGGTGGCGGAGGCCTGCGCAGGAGCCTCTTGCGGCGCGGGCTCCGGCGCGCAGGCCGTGAGGAGGAAGAAACCCAGGGGGAACAGCAGGCGATTTTTCATGGAGGGGGGCTCTCTCTGTATTCCAGGTAATGCAAGGAATACTGTTCCCAGGAGGAGCCGCCCCCGTCAAGGTCGCCGGTGGCTAGGGGACCGGATAGACACAGACCGCGAGCGCGCCGCAGCCGAACTCGACCGCGAGCTTGTTGCAGCCCGGCTTGAAGTCCGACCGATACATGGATTGGGTCTGGGTGCGGCTGTAGGGCCCATTGACGCCCACGCCGCTGTAGCTGATGGACACGGTGAGGTCGCCGTTGCTCCCGGTGCCGGCGGGGATGAGCGTCGTGACGCTGCACGCGGTCTCCGCGCTGGCCTTCACCGGGATTCCCTCGCCGCCAATCTTCACGCTGTTGATCTTCATGTCGCCGCTGTTGTCGAAGACCACGTAGGCGGTGGACGAGTTGTCGATGAGTTCGCCATCCTTCAGCGTGAAGTCGCAGGCCCCGGGCGTCCAGGTGCCCTTCTGGTACTGGCCCAGGAAGGTGTTGGTGCCGTTCTGGGGACGGAACCGCATGGTGGTGTCCTCGAACACGACCTCGTAGTCGGGCAGGCCGTGGTTCGCGTCCCAGCGGATCATCCGCGGGCTGATGAGCCGGCCCTTGTAGAGGCCCGCGGAGGGGGAGCCGGGCAGCTCGCACATGTACACGCGGTCGGACGACTGGCCCGCGATGCCGCCGTACGCGATGTCGGTCTTGTAGCCGTACTCGCTGCCGACGCGGTTCCAGATGCCCGTCACGACCATGTTGTCGCCGCCGGTGTCCAGGTCGTCATCGTCATCGCCGGCGACGCTGGTGTCACAGGCGAGCAGGGAGGTGGACAGGACGCAGCAGAGGGTGAGACGCGCGAGGGAGAGATTCACCGGAGTTCCTTCCGTGGGATGTGAGGGTTTACAGCACGCCCCCTACCGCTCGGGGCGACAAGGTCGCTGCTTCAGGGGACCTGGGTACCGTCGTAGAAGCGCCGCGCCCGGACGACGGCGGACAGGCCCACCGTGCTGCCCAGCCGCCGGCCGATGAGGTCATCCGGCGTCACGTGGATGCCGCCCCACAGCCGGGACTGACCGGCCTGATCCGCGGCGTCGTAGTATGTGGCCCACTGCAAGCGCACGTCGGTGGACGGGCCGCGCTCGAAGGTGAGGTAGCTGTCGCGGGGCGCGACGAACTCGCCCAGGCCGCCGGGGAAGTACGCGCTGCCGGTGAGGGCGGCGAGCACCTCGGCGGAGGCGCGGCTGAAGGTGCTGTGCCCGGAGATGAAGCCCGGAAAGGCAGGCGTCACGAAGGTGCGCAGCTGGTAGGGCATCCACTCGATGGCGCGAATCCAGCCGGTGCCGCCCACCTCGTTGCGCCGGTCCCCGGGCTCGCCCCGCCACGCGTGCACCACCACCTGCCCCTGGAATCGGGCCAGGTGCGCGTGCCGCTGTCCCGGCGCGGAGCTCTCCGCGGTGACGACCTCGATGAGCCCCGGCACCAGCGGCAGGCCGTCCGGGTGGTACGCCGGCCCCGAGGGATTCGTGGACTGGCCCAGCCGGCCCATGTGGCGGATGAGCGAGAGCGGGCGCGCGGCGATGAAGGCGCGCTTCACCTCCCAGGCGACGATGGCCGCGTCGTGTGCGGCCCCGTTGAGCGCCAGGTACACCTTCACGTCCCACTCCAGCGGATCCACCTCCGTCCCTTCGCCGAACAGGCGCCGCGAGAAGCCCGGCGAGTCCGCCACGGTGTTTGCGAGCACGTTCCAATGTCCCGGCGGCGTCTCCGACTTCGGGCCGTCCGCCCAGAACTCCGCCAGCACGCGCCCGAAGTCACCGCGTCGCACGACGTGCGGCGCGTAGGGCAGGCCGGTGATGGGATTGAGCGGGTGGCCGGTGCCGTCGTTCGTGCCCAGGCTGTTGTTGCCCAGGGCCCCGGGGGACAGGTCCACCCACTCGTCGCTGCCCAGCCCGCTCTCCTTGCGCAGCACGTCCACCACGTGCGCGCGCAGCTCCGCGCCGAACACCGGCGGCGCACCCGGGTCCAGGTACAGCCCGCCACCGTCCGGCCGCGCCAGGGCGAACGGCGTCACCTTGCCCCAGTGCGCGCCGATGTAGCCCTGCACGCCCGACGTGGTGATGATGCCGTTCTGCGTGACGGCCACCGCGAGGTTGAGCGGCTGCCAGACGGAAGGATCCACCAGCGTCGCGCCAGGCGTGTCCACCACCATCGCGGCGTTGACGAACTGGAAGCCCGTGGTGTCCTTGTAGTCGTTCTGCTCGTTGGCCCCATCCGCCGTGCCCGCGCTGATGAGCGCCTGGCCAATGCGGTTGCCCAGCGCGCGCGGGCTGTCGCCCGTCGTCACGGCGTCGTCGGGCGCGTAGCCCAGCCGCTCCATGAACGCGCGGAAGCACGCGGCGGAGGTGGGCCCGCCAATGGCCTTCGTGTAGCGGTGCGCGAGCACGCGGTAGGCGGCGTAGCTGACGGCCTCCGAGCGCGCCGCCGCCACGTCCGGGGCGGTGTGCTTCTCCCGCAGGAAGACGCCGTCCGCCGTCGCGTCATACGCGGCCCACGCGTCCCACATGGCCGCGGACAGGTGGTACAGGTTGCGCGCGTGCACCGTGGGGCGGGGGAGGTCCCGGCGGATGGCGCCCAGCAGCTGCTCGTTCCAGCGGCGGGCGATGGTGCCCGACGGACGCGGATCCACCGCGGCGGCGGGGCAGCTCGGCGCGGGCGCGGGCCCCGGGTCCGGGACGGGCGGCACCGCGGCCACCTGTGCGCCCCGGTGCAGGAGCGCGCCGGAGTCCAGCGAGCCCGACAGCACGTTGCCGCCGACGGCCCACACCCCGCCCTCCGGATCCGTCCACGTCGCGTGCAGCGACTCCACCGTCGCCGGAGGCTCGGCGTCCACCCGGCGCCAGGAGCCGGCCTGGCGCTGGTACAGCTCGCCCCGGAAGCCCGTGGCCCAGCCGGTGCCATTCGCGGAGAGGGACACGCCCTGCAACAGGGGACAGCCCTGGGGCGCGCGGCTCACGAAGCGGCCGGCCGCCTCATCCAGCTCCAAAATCTCTCCCGAGCCCTCACCGCCCACGACCACCACCACGCCCCCGCCGCCATGGACGGTGAAGAGCCGGCGGGTGGTGCCGGTGGGCATCACCTCGAAGGCGCGGCCTTCGCGCGAGCGCAGCACCACGCCCCGCGCGCCCACCACGTACACGTCAGCGCCGGTGCCCCACACCTTGAAGAAGCCGGGGATGTCCCCGTCCTCCGTGCGCGGCAGGTCCGCGAGCGGCAGCGCCACTTCGCTCCACCGCGTGCCGTCCGAGTGCCAGATGAAGCCGGCGCGGTCGGCCACGCTGCCCACGGCGTACACGTCATCGGGGCGCGAACCCCACACGCCATACACCGTGTGCCGCGCCAGGCCCGGGGTGGGCATGCGGGTGAAGGCGCCATTCTCGTGGCGCAGGATGGTGGCGCTGCCTCCGGACATCAGCACGGGGCCGTCCTGGAAGGCGTGTACCCACCACAGGTCCGTGCGCACGCCGGTGGGCACCTCGCTCCACGCCGTCCCGTCGAAGTGCAGCACCGCGGGCCCGCGGCCCCGGTCCGCGCCCACCGCCCACACGTCCGACGCCGAGCGGCCCGAGATGGAGAGCAGCGCCTCCGGCCGCGTCTTCGCCAGCGCGGCCCAGGGGACGGGCTCCGGCGTGGGCTCGGGCTCGTCCGGGCAGCCGGTGAGCAGCGCGCCCATGAGCAGCGACAGGAGCCAGCCACCGCGCGCAGGTGTCCGTGACAGGGAAGGGGATGCAGGGGGCTGCGGCATGAAGCGGCTCCGGCGGGGCGTGGACTTCGGTGCGAGGCAGGGCGCTACCAGCAGCTACGGCTCCAGGTCGGAGGCCCACTGGAGCTTGACGGTGCGCGAGTCGGCGCCGTGCTCGCCGGCGTCGGACTCGAAGGACGCGTTCAGGCGCACCTCCTGGCCCACGGCCTGCCTCGCATCGGGGATGACGAGCAGCAGCCCTTCGAGCTGGGCCGGCTCACCCGGCTGGAGGCCCGGGGAGAAGCGCAGGTCGACCTCGTAGGGGGAGGAGACCCGGTCCCCATCCGACGTGCGCTCCAGGGACAGCTCCACGCGGGACTTCAGGGTGGTGAGTTCCCAGGCCCGCAGGGACACGAAGACGTGCTGGCCGCCCTGGAACCCCGAGTGCAGCTCCACCGTGTCGCCCTCCTGGAGCGCGGTGAACATGGAGCCCGTGCCCACCTCGAACGGACGCAGCGGCCCTTCCGGGGCGTCGGGGCAGCCGGTGAGGCCCAGGCCCAGCAGGAGCCACGTCCCGAGGACACCGGCGCGTGCGCGGAAGCGGCGCGTGGAGAAGGCAGGAAGGGGAGGGGAAGGGGCGCGCAAGGAGGACTCCCGGGCCGTGGCGGCAGCGGTGGCCGAGCATACAGGCGTGGAGGGGGGCCGTGGGAGCGTGGGGCCGTTCCATGCCCCAGGCATCCGGACCGTGAACCGGTTAGACACCTGGCCCCGATGCCCTTCCCGCATTTCCAGGGCCGCTTCCGCCTCATGGCGACCCTGCTCGTCACGGTCGTCCAGCTCCCACCGGTGCTCTGGCTCTGCGTCCGCACCCGGACGCCCCTGCCGGCGCTCGTGGCGCTGTGCTTCTCCTGGCCCTACCTGCGGCAGCTGGAGAGCCCGTGGCAGACCACTCCGCGCTCGGGGTCCACCACCCTGGCGCTGGGCTGGTGGTGCGCCTGCCTTGTGTTTGATCTGCTCATGCTCCCCGCCGTGCTGGCCATCCGCGCAGGAGCGCCCGAGTGGGCAACCTGGGGGCTCGCGGGGGCGGTCGCGCTGGTGCTGGGAGGTGACGCGGTCCTCGGCTGGCCGCGCCTGCGCAGGAGGACCGTGTGCATCGAAGGGCTTGAGCCCGGGCTGGAGGGCTACCGCATCGGTCAGCTCTCCGACGTGCACTGCGGCCCCCAGGTGCCCGAGGCGCGCGTGGCCGCGTGGGTGAAGCGCCTCAACGGGTTGGACCTGGACCTGGTGACGGTGACGGGCGACCTCATCACCCACGGCCCCTCCCATGTCGAGGCCGTGGCGCGGGCGCTCGGAGGCCTGCGCGCGAAGGACGGCGCCTTCGTCTGCATGGGCAACCACGACTACTTCACCGACGGTGAGCACCTGGTCCGCGAGCTGGAGCGCCACGGCCTGGACGTGCTGCGCAACCGGGGCGTGGTGGTGGAGCGGGGCACGGCTCGCCTCTTCGTCGCGGGCGTGGACGACACCTGGACGTCGCGCCATGACCTGGGGCGGGCGCTGGCGTCGCGGCCGGAGGGAGCCCCCACGGTGCTGCTCGCCCATGATCCGGACCTGTTTCCCCAGGCGCAGGCACAAGGCGTGGAGCTGACGCTCTCCGGCCACACCCATGGAGGGCAGCTGGGCGTCCCGGGCGTCCGCCGCTGGTCGCTGGCGCGGTTCATCACGCGGTGGACCGCGGGGCTGTACCGGGAGGGCCGCTCCTGGCTGTACGTGAACCGGGGCGCCGGCACCACCGGGCCGCCCGTGCGGCTGGGTGCCCCGGCGGAGCTGGCGGTCATCACGCTGCGCCGGGCGTGAGCTTCGGGGGGCCGGGCTCAGTCGCTGGACGTGTCCGGGAGGCCCGGCAGCGTGAAGTAGAACGAGGCGCCGTGGCCCGGCGGGCTCTCCACCCAGATCTGGCCGCCGTGCGCCTCGACCACGCCCTTGGCGATGGCGAGCCCCAGCCCGGCGCCTGCCTTGCGCACGTGCAGCGCCTGCCAGAAGCGATCAAACACGTGGGGCAATGACTGCTCATCAATGCCGGGCCCGGTGTCCACCACGCAGAAGCACACGAGGCCCTTGCGGCGCTCCGCCCTCAAGAGGATGCGGCCCCCGGGCGGCGTGAACTTGATGGCATTGCCCACCAGGTTCTGGAAGACGCGCAGCACCCGCGACCGGTCCGCGCGCACCCGTGGCACGTCCGGCGCGAGCGACACCTCCAGGCGCAGCCCCTTGTCCGTCGCCCACAGCTCGGTCATTCCCTGCACCTGCGTCAGCAGCCCGGGCACGTCCAGCGGCTCCAGGTCCAGCTCCGAGCGCCCCGACTCCACCCGCGCCACCTCCAGCAGGTCGTCGATGAGGCGGTCCATGTCGCCCACCACGCGGCGGATCTTCCGCAGCGACTCCTCGACGCTGTGACCTCCGTCGTCCGCCCTGGCCAGGTGCCGCTCCGCGCCACTGCACAGCAGGGAGATGGTGTTCAGGGGCGCGCGCAGGTCGTGCGAGACGATGCCCAGCGTCTCGTCACGCGCGGTGACGGCCAGCCGCGCGGTGCGATAGAGCCTCGCATTCTCCAGCGCCAGCGCCGCCCGCCGCGCCAGCTCGCGCACCAGCGACACGCTCTCTGTCCCATAGCGCGGGCCGGCGTGCCCGGACACCAGCAGCAGCACGCCCATGGGACGCGCCTGGATGATCAGCGGCACGGCCACCGCCGAGCCCATGGCGCAGCCCTCCTCGGACGGTCCTGGCAGGAGCACCACCGACTTGCTGTGCAGGGCCTGCTCCACGGCCCGGCCGAGCGCGTCCTTGGGGCCCGGGGTGCGCACCTTTCGCAGCGTGTCCTCCAACTCGGGCGTCACCGCGGCGACCTCGGTGATGGCCTCCTCTCCGCAGGCGCCGCCCAGCGTGACGAGCGCGCAGCCGTCCGCGAGCGTGGGCACGGTGAGCTTCACCACGGCGTGGGACACGTCCCCCCAATCCAGGGAGTGCGTGCTGGCGGCGCCCATCTCGGAGAGGAAGCGGCTCCACACCTCCGCCCTGCGCTGCACGGTGACGTCGCGGAAGTAGACGGAGAAGCCCTCGTCTGACGGGTACGCGACGACGCGCAGCCACCGGTCCTCCATCGCCGAGGGCTGGTCCTCCTCCACCGACACATGCGCCTGCGTCGCCCGGAGCAGCAGGGCCTCCATGGCGAGCGCCTGGGGCCCGGAGAAGACCTCCGTCAGCCGCCGGCCCAGGAGGTCCTCGCGCAGGCGGCCGAAGTGGGCCTCCGCGTGCCGGTTCACATAGGTGAAGCGCCCCTCCAGGTCGAAGGCGGCGAAGCCGTCGGTGATGCGCTCGAGCACCGCGTTCATCCGCTCGCGCGCGGCCTCCGCCTCCTCGCGCGCGGCCTCCTCGCGCCCCAGGCGCCACAGCGCCTCCTCGGCCTCGCGGCGGCCGGTGATGTCCTCGTGGGCCACCACCACGCGCAGCGGACCGGGCCCGGCGAAGCGCGTGGCCCGCATCAGGAACCAGCGGCGCGCGCCGCCTTCGGGCTCATGGCAGGGGTACTCCAACTGGAACTGCTCGGCGCGGCCGGCGAGGATGTCGCGGATGCCCGCCGCGACGGAGGGGGCCTCGCTGGAGAAGTCACCCCGCGCGGCGTCCGTCACCCCCAGGTAGTCCGCGCCCACGCCGCACGGCCCCGGCTCGTCCGTACAGCCGTTCTCGCGCGCGAAGCGCTTCCACGCGGCGTTGACTTCGAGGATGAGGCCGCGCCCGTCGAGGATGGCGATGTGCGTGGAGAGCGAGTCGAGCGTGGAGCGCAGGAACTGCTCCGACTCATTCAGCGCCTGCTCCGCGTGTTTGCGGGCGCCGATGTCCCGGAAGAACACGGTGAGCCCCTGCGGGCCGGGGTAGGCCCGCACGTCGAACCAGGTCTCGAGCGGAGCGTAGAAGGCCTCGAACGTGACGTTGACCTGGGCCGCGAGCGCCCGTCGGTACTCCCGCTCGAAGAGGGAGCCGAGCGAAGCGGGAAACTCCTTCCAGAGCTCGCGGTCGATGAGGTCCGAGCGCGGTCGTCGCAGCAGGCGCTCGGCGCGCGCGTTGAGGTAGGTGAAGTGCCAGGAGTGGTCGAGCGAGAAGACCGCATCCGAGAGGCGCTCCAGGGTGTCGAGGGCATGGATGGCTTCGCCCTCGGCGACGGCCACCGGCTCCCCGGTGCTCCGCTCCTGGCCCGGTTGCGAGACCATCTTCCACCTCCGTCCATCCACCTGTCGGCCTGACGGCGGGCGCAGTGCCCGCTTCCCCATGAGCACCCTCCGAAGAAAGGACCCTTGGATGAAGTATGCGTCCCGCTTCTCGGCGAAACCCCACGCTTCCGTCCATGACGATTCCCTGCCCGGAGGCCGGACCGGAGCGCGGAGGCCACGGCGCTCCGTTGCCTGCAAGCCCGGGTCAGGCGGCGGTGGCCTGGCGGATGCGGTCGAAGTACGGCACTTCGCGAGCAGGCCAAAGGCAAGCTGCAGGCCCGCCTGGCCCGCTCCGATGATGCCGATACTCCTCAGGGTCCCCCTGGGGGGCTGCGTGGGCGTGACGCCCCCAAGACATACGCAGCGGAGGGGCGGTCCTGGCAACGCGTGGGACTTGGGGGGCTGGCCAACCACC
>NZ_RAWG01000097.1 GCF_003611735.1 Corallococcus sicarius
GGCCCCCATCCCCACCCGCGCCCATGCTTTGTCCGCCAACGGTGTAACGGCGACGGTGAGCCCCAGCACGGCGGACAGGAGGGCGAGCCGCCGGCCGACCAGGTGGGTCCCTTTGCTGACGCCCAGGAACTCGAGGAAGAAGGCGACCGCCGCCCCGGGGACCAGGGAGACGATGAGCACCGTGGAGCCGAGCGCGATGCGGGACACCCAGGGGTAGTCCTGGGCGGGGAAGATGCTGTGGAAGAAGAGGCTGAGGTAATACCCCGCGACCGTCAGGGTGAAGACGGAGTAGAGGGTGAGCACCCGGGGACGTCCGGGCCGCAACAACATGGACACGCCCAGCGCCAGACCGATGATGGAAGCAAGCAGGGCGCTCTGTGTGCGGATATCCATGTGCAGGCGGACAGTCTAACCTCTGTCGGGCGCTGGAAATTTTCCATGCATCCCCAGTTGTCCTCGGGCGTGCCCGAGCGCATCTCCCAGGGTCCCCGAGGCCCCCGCGAATGAAAGTGTCCCTCCAGCATCTCGCCCTCCTTGCCTCCGCGGCCCTGCTGTCCGCCCAGGCTCCCGCCCCCGTCGTTCCCGCCCTGACCGCTCCGACGCAGGCCGCCACCCCGGCGCCCGCCGTGACGCCGGCGCCGACTCCGGCCTCGGCTCCGGCCCCGGCCCTCACCGAGGACACCGATCAGGCCCCCGCGTCACGCACGGGCAGCGCGCCGACGGAGGCGCAGCTCACGCCGCCCCCGGACGCCGACAAGGCCCCGCTGCCGGGCGGCTACGTGGAGGTGCTCAACCCGGCCTTCCCCGGCATCGTGCCGCCCGCTCCGGTGGTGCACCGGGGGCGCCGCTACGGGCTGGAGGACCTGACGCCGTACTTCAGCGACGGCAAGGCGAAGGACGCGAAGGACGCGTTCGACAAGGGCCAGTACACGAAGGCGCGCACGCTGCTGGAAGGCGCCGGTGACAGCCTGCCCGTGCGCTACCTGCGTGCGCTGTCGGCGGTGCGCGCGGGAGACGACAAGGCGGCGGCGACGGAGATGGCGGCGCTGGCCAACGAGTACCCGGCGCTGAGGGACCGGTGCCTTACGCACGCGGGCGTGGCGCTGGAGTCCCAGGGGCGGCTGGACGACGCGGCGGCGAGCTACAAGCTGGTGCCCGAGGACTCGCGCATGTACGTGGACGCGCGCCTGGGGCTCGCGCGCGTGCTGCGCAAGAAGAAGGACTACGACGGCGCCATGGCGGCGCTGACGCCGCTCACCCTGCGCGCCATGACGGGCTGGGGCCGCAACGTGGGGGCGGAGGCGCTGGTCGCCACGGCGGACCTCGCGGTGGAGAAGAAGGACCGCGCCGCCGAACGCGCCGCGCTGTGGCGCCTGTGGGCAAGCCAGCCCCTGTCGCCCATCATCAAGCAGGTGGAGAAGCGCCTGAAGGGCCAGGCGACGCCGCTGGACGCGAAGGTGGGCCGGGCGGAGGCGCTCATCGAAGCGCACCGCAACAAGCAGGGGCTGGCCATCCTGGAGCCGCTGCTGCCCCAGATGAAGCTGCCGGACCCGCTCGCGTGCAAGGCGCACTTCGCCTTCGGCAAGGGCCAGCGCAAGGAGCGCCAGCACACGCGGGCCATCCAGGTGCTCACCCCCGTGGTGGAGCAGTGCAAGGACCGCGACCTGCTGGCGCGCGCGCTGTACGTGCTGGGCTCGTCGCGCTCCATCGTGGACCAGGCGCGCGGGACGGAGACGTACGAGCGGCTGGCGCGCGAGTTCCCGGACCACTCGTTCGCGGACGACGCGCTCTTCTACGCGGCGGACCTGTACGTGAAGACGTCCCGCCCCAAGGAGGCCATGGCGCGGCTGGACGAGCTGGCGCGGCTGTACCCGCGCGGCGACTTCCTGGGCGAGGCGCTGTTCAAGGCGTTCTGGGTGGCGCGCACGTCGAAGGCGGAGGACGGCGGGTTCTCCTTCCTGGACCGCATCGAGCAGCAGTTCGCCACCGCGGACGAGTCCTACGACGTGGAGCGCGCGCGGTACTGGCGGGCCCGCACGCTGGAGGAGCGCGGCAACATCCAGGGCGCCGTGGAGCTGATGGAGAAGCTCGCGGTGGACCACCCGGCCACCTACTACGGGCTGATGGCGCGCTCGAAGCTGGGCGAATTGGATCCGCAGCGGCTGGAGCGTGTCTCGGAGCAGATCTTCGACGTGCCGGAGGCCGCCAGCCCCTGGCCGCTGTTCGCGGGGCCCATGGGGGACGACTCCCACTTCCGCGCGGGCGTGGAGCTGTTGCGGCTGGGCTTCCCGGACTCGGTGTCCTCGGAGCTGATGCTGGTCAACCGCACGAACCAGCCGGCGGAGTCGATGCGCCTGCTCGTCATGGTGCTGTCGCAGTCCGGTGACACGCGCTCGGCGCACGCCATCGCGCGGCTCGCGCTGCGCAAGGACCTGAGCGGCCGCATCACGGCGCAGACGCGGCCGGTGTGGGAGGTGGCCTATCCCAACGCCTTCCGAGACCTCATCGAAAAGCACACCGCGCCCGCGGGCGTGGAGCCGGACCTGCTCCAGGCGCTGATGCGCGAGGAGAGCGCGTTGGACCCCAAGGCCCTGTCCTGGGCCGGCGCGCTGGGCCTCACGCAGCTGATGCCGTCCACGGCGAAGGGCGTGGCGCGCGAGCTGAAGGTGAAGAACTTCAAGGTGGACGCGCTGCTCCATCCGGAGCTCAACATCCGCTTCGGCGCGCACTACCTCGGGGGCCTCATCAAGCAGTTCAAGGGCCACACGCCCTACGCGGTGGGCAGCTACAACGCCGGCTCCGGCGCGGTGAACCGGTGGCGCGCGAACAACCCGGCGCTGCCGCTGGACGCGTGGGTGGAGGAGATCCCCATCGCGGAGACGCGCGGCTACATCAAGCGCGTGCTGCGCTCCTACAACACCTACCAGCTCCTCTACGGCCGCGTGCCCAAGGTGCCGGTGATGCCCAGCGCATCGCGTTAGTGTGTAATCCTGGCTGAAGCCTGAATTCACGCATTCTTCGTGGAGGGGCAGGGCGGGCCGTGGTTTCCTCGGCCGCCCATGAACCCATCCCGCAAGAGCGTTGGTTCCCTCGTCGTCCTGGCCTGCATCCTGGCGGGCCTGAGCTGGCTGGCACCGAGCCGGGCCCAGGCGCAGTCGCAGCCGTGGTCGCTGACGAACGCGCAGCGCCAGGCGTTCCTGCGCTACTACGCCCCGGTCATCTTCAAGCGCGCGAACGCGGACGACGGCCGCCACGGCTACGACTGGCTGACGAACTTCGACTTCGACCAGGACGGCGACTTCTCCAACAACAAGCTGCACTGGAAGCAGATCCCCCAGTACGTGGACGCGTCGCGCACGGGGCCGAGCGCCTTTGACAGGTGGCGCGTCCGGCCGACGCTGTACACGTCGCTGATGGAATACATGGACGGGGGAAAGAACCTCACCCTCGTGTATCACCTGTATCACGCGCTGGATAAGAACGCGGCGGGCGACTACCAGCTCCACGACTGGGAGCGGGTGGAGATGCAGGTGCGCAACGTGGTGGGCAACCCGGGCAGCGGCGAGTCCGTCGCGTTCGCGGTGGTGACGCAGCACAAGCGCAACGTGGTGCGCCAGCAGGGCAGCGCCGACCTCAACTTCATGCAGACGCCCACGGGCAGCCACCTGCTCATCTGGCAGGCGGAGTGGTCCGACAAGCTGCTCGCGGCGCACGGGCAGGAGCTGCGCTTCGTCACGGAGCCGTACTCCTTCTTCGCGGGGCGGATGGCGTCGGGCGGGAAGGCGGAGGCGGACGTGAACAACGACGACGGCCGCAAGAAGCTGCACTACGTGTTCGTGCCGGAGGACTCGGCGGCGGCGGTGGCGGCGTTCAACGCTCAGCCGGTGCGGTACGCCAACGCGGATGCGCAGGCGAGCCGCTACGACAACGGGACTTCCGCCAACTGGCCCGCCGTGAAGCGCGTCACGTACGAGCTGCAGGACATCGCGGACATCGTGCCCACGCATTGGGAGTACGGCGGCTACGCGACGCACTGGCTGCCAGAAGGGCCGGAGAGCTTCTTCCTGGAGAGCCCCGTCGTGAACGAGGCGGGACAGGCGGAGGTGGCCACGGGGATGCAGCGCTTCTTCTCGAAGACGCGGGACGTGGAGAACGAGGACGACCGCGAGGGCTACCCGTCGAAGAAGTGGTTCTTCGGCACCTTCGAGCTCAACAGCAGCGCTTCGGACACGGGCGGTGGCGGGTCCAATGCCTTCCACGACAACGCCTGGGCCAGCACGGCGGTGGACTCGCGCGGCCGGACGCGCGCGAGCGCCAGCGGCTACAGCACGTCGGCTAATGCCTGGTGGTGGCAGCACGACTACTTCGTACACAGCGGCGCAGTGGACTCCTCCGACGGTGTGGAGCAGGGGTACTGGCTGACCGGCGGCTGGTACCTCGGAAGCAATGGCGGCTTCGACGGACGCTGGGTGCAGCTGTTCGACGACCGCCCGGGTGTCGAGTCCGGGGTGCGCTGAGGCGGGGTCTGCTAGGGTCCGGGCGCCGTTCCACCCCCTCTCGTTTGCGTGAAGGAACAACACGCCATGAGCAGCACTGACGTCGCCCCCCCGGGCCCCCTCCCAGACCTCAACCGCACCGCCGTGGAAATCGCACCCGAGACCTTCTGGGTCGGGAAGCGCGAACCCGGCGGCATCTTCTACGCCAACCCGTTCCTGCGGCGCTTCCGCGGCACGGACGTGCGCACGAAGAAGCCCTCCGAGTTCAACCTCCTCATCGACCCGGGCTCCAGCAGCGACTTCTCCACCATCCACACCAAGGTCGTGTCGCTGATTGGTGGCATGGACCGGCTGTCGGCGCTCTTCATCAACCACCAGGACCCGGACGTGGGCTCCTCGGCGGCCATCATCTCCGCGCGCTATTCGCCCCGCGCGAGCATCCTGTGCTCCGAGGACACCTGGCGGCTCATCGTCCACTTCAACCTGCCGCGCAACCGCTTCATCCCCACGGAGAAGTTCACCAAGGGTCTGAGCGTGCCCACCGGGCACAAGCTGCTGCCGGTGCCTTCGCCCTTCTGCCACTTCCGGGGCGCGGTGATGCTGTACGACCCGCAGACGCGGGTCCTCTTCACGGGGGATCTCTTCGGAGGCCTCACGGACTCCAAGGCCCAGGGCTTGTGGGCGGAGGAGTCCGACTGGACGGGCATCCGCGCGTTCCATCAGATCTACATGCCGGTGAACTCGGCGCTGGTGCGCGCGGTGGCCGCCATCCGCCAGCTGACGCCCGCGGTGGAGATGATCGCGCCGCAGCACGGCCGCGTCATCCGGGGCCGGCTGGTGCAGCAGTTCCTGGAGCGCATGGAGCGGCTCCAGGTCGGCCTGGACATCATCGACGAGGCGCAGGACCGCACGTTCCTCCAGGCGTGGAACTCCGTAGTGGACCGGGTGCTGACCCTGGCGCGCGGCTACCTGGGCGATTCCGTGGAGGCCAAGCTCACCGCGAGCGAGCAGCTGTCCGACACGGCCCGCTTCAATGGCAAACGGCTGGAGGTGCACCGGCTGGGCAAGTGGACGCTGGAGCACGTGGTGGAGCTGCTCTGCCAGGGGGAGCCCCCGGAGATCTCCGGTCCCATCATGGTGGAGGCCACCGTCGCCGCCTCGGAATACAACCTGCCCACGCCCCACCTGGACATCGAGGGCTCGGGCGGACCGGCCCCGGTCTCCCTGCTGGAGACCTGAGCCTGATGCGGCGGGAAGACGACAAGACAGCGCCCTCGGAGGAGGACGTCGCCGGAGGCGTGACCTACCTGACGCCGCCCTCGGCGCCGAAGGGCACGTGGATCCAGGGCGCGGTGACCCCGCCGCAGTTGCCGCACCGGGGCCTCGTCCCCGGGTCGGTGGTGGCGGAGCGCTACCGGGTGGAGCGGTGGCTGGGCGTGGGAGGCACCTCCACGGTGTACCAGGCGCTGGACCTGAAGAAGCAGCAGCGCGTGGCGCTCAAGGTGCTGGCGGTGCCGCACGCGGACGAGGCGCTGGTGACGCGCTTCCGGCAGGAGGTGGAGCACGCGCAGGCGCTGGAGCACGTCAACATCCTGCATGTCTTTGACGTGGGCTGGGATGGCGAGCGGCACTACCTGACAGTGGAGCTGCTGGAGGGCAGGGACCTGCGGCAGGTTCTTCTCGAAGGGCGCCCCACGCTGGCCAGTGCCCTGCGGTGGCTCACGCACGCCGCCGTGGCGCTGGAGCATGCGCACGCGCAGGGGGTGCTGCACCGGGACGTGAAGCCCGGCAACCTCTTCATCACCCGCACCGGGGTGTTGAAGCTGATGGACTTCGGCCTCGCCAAGAGCACCCATGTGATGGGCGCCACCACCCAGGGCACGACGCTGGGGACGCCGGAGTACATGGCGCCCGAGCAGGTGATGGGCACCCCCGTCTCTCCCGCCACGGACCTGTATGCCCTGGGGGTGGTGGCGTATGAGCTGTTCACCGGTCAGCTGCCCTTCCGTCACGCGCAGCCCGTGCCGCTGATGTTCCTGCACGTCCAGGAGGCCCCGGTGCCGCCCCGGACGTTGCGGTCGGAGCTGCCGGAGTCCTTCGAAAAGCTCGTGCTCCAACTGATGCAGAAGCGGCCCGAGGAGCGTCCTCCCAGCGCGACCGTGCTGCGCGCCCACCTGGCGAAGCTGTGGCCGGAGGTGCTCAAGCGCCCGGCGTGACGGGGAGGGTAACCCGACTTGACAGCACCGTCGTCGCCCAGAAGAGAAGAGGGGGGCGCATATGACGGTCTCCGACAGCGAGAAGATTCCTATCGGCATCCCGGGACTCAATGACGTCCTCGGGGGCGGGCTGCCCAGGAAGGGCATCTATCTGGTGCAGGGCAACCCGGGGGTCGGCAAGACGACCCTCGGGCTCCAATTCCTGCTCGAAGGCCGGGCCCTTGGGGAGCCGGGGTTGTACGTCGCGCTCACCGAGACGCGGCGTGAGGTGGAGCTGATCGCACGCTCCCATGGCTGGTCGCTCGAAGACCTTCCGATCTGGGAGATCACTCCCGCCTTCAAGCGCATCCGGCGCGAGGACGATCAGACCATGTTCCACCCGGCCGAGGTGGAACTCGACGAGACGACGCGGCCCATCTTCGAGGAGATCGACCGGGTGAAGCCGGCCCGCGTGGTGATCGATTCGCTCTCGGAGATCCGCCTGCTCTCGCGCGAGCCCTTGCGCTACCGCCGGCAGCTGCTGTTGCTGAAGCAGTTCTTCCTCGAGCGCGAGTGCACGGTCCTGCTCATCGACTCGCAAGGCTTCGCGGGCCGCGACAGCGGCGGCATCCTGGAGACGCTGATTGGCGGGCTGATCGTGCTGGAGAAGACGACGCCTGCGTACGGCACCACCCGGCGCCGGCTGATGGTGGACAAGCTCCTGGGGGTCTCATTCCGCGAGGGCTACCACGACTACCAGATCAAGACCGGGGGGCTGGTGGTGTACCCGCGCCTGGTCGCTGCGGAGCACCCCAAGGCCTTCAGCCGCGAGCCGGTCTCCAGTGCCGTCCCCGAACTCGACGACCTGCTCGGTGGCGGTCTCGAGCGCGGCACCAGCACGCTGATCCTGGGCTCGGCGGGGACGGGCAAGTCCTCCCTCGCCAGCCAGTACGCGGTGGCCGCCGCGAGGCGGGGAGAGAAGTCCGTCCTGTTCACGTTCGAGGAGTCGGTCGGGACGTGGAGGGCCCGCGCCAGCGCGTTCTGGCCGGACGTGGAGGCGCACCTCCGCTCGGGGGCGATCCGGGTCGTCCACGTGGACCCCGCCGAACTCTCACCGGGAGAACTCTCCTCGTGCATCCGCGAGGCGGTGGAGAAGCAGCAGGTGCAGATGATCGTCATCGACAGCTTGAACGGCTACCTGCAGTCGGTCCCGGAGGAGTCCTTCTTGATCCTCCATCTGCACGAGCTGCTGACCTACCTGGGGCAGAAGGGCGTGACGACGATCCTGAACATGGCCCAGTACGGGCTGCTGGGGCCGACGATGGACGTCCCGGTGGACGTCAGCTACCTCGCGGACTGCGTGCTGCTGCTTCGCTTCTTCGAGGCGGCAGGCGAGGTGCGGCAGTCGATCTCCGCGGTGAAGAAGCGCAGCGGCAGGCACGAGCGGACGATCCGCGAGTTCCAGCTCGACACCCAGGGGATCCACGTCGGCAGGCCGCTCAGGGAGTCCCATGGTGTGCTCACCGGCACGCCCAGCGACCGTGGCGGGGAGGGGCCCTTGCTTCCCCCGCGTGAATGACGACCGAGACGAACAGGGCGCTGGAGCAGCGCGTGCTGGTGCTCGCTCCCATTGGAAGAGACGCGCTCGTCACGCGTGACGTCCTCGCGCGCGCGGGCATCGTCGCGGAGCCGTGCGCCAACCTGGCGGAGGTCTGCGCGAAATTCGAGGAGGGCGCCGGAGCGCTGCTGCTCGCCGAGGAGGCCCTCACCGTCTCAGGACTGGCCCTGCTCTCCAGGGCGGTGGGGGCCCAGTGTCCGTGGTCCGATGTTCCGATCATCATCTCCACCGGAGCGGGCGAGACGACCGCCGCACGGGTCCGGGCGGTCAGCTCCCTGGAGCCGAGCGGCAATGTGACGATCCTCGAGCGCCCCGTCCGGGTCTTCACGATGGTCACCGCCGTCCAGTCAGCGCTTCGGGGGCGGGCCCGGCAGTTCCAGATGCGGGATCTCCACCTCCAGGTGCAGCGGCAGATGGAGTCGCTCACGGCGGAGCGTGAGCTGCGCGCCCGGTTTGTCTCCCTGCTCGCTCACGACCTGCGGGGCCCGGTCTCCGCGGCGATGCTCGCGGCGCAGGTGCTGCTCCGCTCACCGGAGCGCCTGGACCCGCGTCGGGAGCTGGGCGTGCGGATCAAGCGGAACCTGGACCGCATCGAGCACATGATCCGCGACATCCTCGATGCCAGCCGGGTTCAGGCAGGGCAGCCGCTGCCGCTGCGGTTGGAGGGCTGTGAGCTGACGACGATCGTCGCTGACGTGGTGGAGGAGCTGAACGACCTCCACGCGGACCGCGTCCGGTTGGATGCGGTGGAGGAGGTCCACGGCATCTGGAGCGCGGATGAGCTCCGGCGCGCGGTCTGGAACCTGGCGACCAATGGGATCAAGTACGGGGCCCCGCACTCGCCGGTGACCATCGCCATCCGGCGCGTCGAGGGGCGAGCCCGGATCTCCGTCCACAACGAGGGGGCGCCGCTGTCGCCCGACGACCGGCGGCGGCTCTTCGAACCGTTCGCTCGCGCCCGCAGCGCCGAGGCCTCGAGCCAGGTGGGCTGGGGACTCGGGCTCACGCTGGTGCGGGGCTGTGTCGAGGCCCACGGCGGGCAGGTGTCGGTGGAGAGCGGTGTGGAGGAGGGGACGACGTTCACCATCGAGGTGCCGCTCGACTCGCGTCCCTTCCAGCCCAGGGCTTCCTCCCCGGAGGCCCTGACTCCGCCCTCGACGGTGGTGGCCGGCGCCCGGTGAATCACGCCAGGAGGTGCACCTGGGCGAGCCGGCCGGGGTACGGTCCCGGCCTCTCGCAGGTGGAGGACCCCCCCTTGGCCGATCCGATGCTTGGAATGACGTTGCTCGCGGTCCCCGTCACGTCGCTCTACGGCGCACTCAATGCGTTTCTCACGCTGGGACTCGGCGTCAATGTCAGCCGGGTGCGCACGAAGCTCAACGTGTTCCGGGGCGACGGAGGAAACGCGGGCCTCATCGCCGCCATCCGCGCGCACGGAAACAACGTCGAGCACGTTCCCCTGGCCCTCATCCTGTTGCTGCTGGCCGAGCTGTGCGGCGGGAACTCCGTGGCGCTGCATGTCTTTGGAGGCGCGCTCCTCGTGGGGCGCCTGGGGCATGCGTTCGGGATGCTCAAGAACAGCCCTGTGCAGGCGGCGGGCGCGCTGTTGACGTTGCTCGTGCAGCTGGGGCTCGCCGGGTACGTGCTCTTTCTGCGACCCTGGGGTTGAGGAGGAGTCCATGCCCGTCCGTTTCAATCACACGATTGTCGCCGCCAAGGACAAGGTGCGGTCCGCGCAATTCCTCGCGGAGCTGCTCGGGCTCCCGGAACCGGAGCGCGCCGGCCACTTCGTGGTCGTCAAGCTGGAGGATGGCGCGTCGCTCGACTACGCCGAACACGGCGGCGAATTTCCCGGCCAGCACTACGCGTTCCTCGTGTCGGACGACGTCTTCGACGGGCTGATTGCGAAGATTCGCGAGCGCGGCATCCCGCACTGGGCCGACCCGCGCGGGCAGCAACCCGGTGAGATCAACACCCACGACGGCGGGCGCGGGGTCTACTTCCAGGACCCGTCGGGGCATTACATGGAAGCCATCACCGTCCCCTACGGCGGGAAGTAACGGAGCGCTCGGGCCGGGTAGACTCCCGGCCATGGGCGCTGCTTCGAATCCGCCGGAAGGGAAGAACGCGCTCCTGCGCAACCTTCCCTCGATTGAGCAACTCCTGCGTCGGCCGTCGCTGGAGCCTCGGCTCGCGCACCTTCCCCATGCCCGCGCGGTCGCGGCGCTGCGGCTCGCCGTCGAACGCGTGCGCGCCCGGCTGCTCGCGGGGGACGCCCGTCCCTTCGAGGACGCGGACGTCGAAGCCGCGCTCGCGTCACTCGCCAAACCGAACCTGCGGCCTGTCATCAACGCCACCGGCGTCGTGCTCCACACCAACCTCGGCCGCGCGCCGCTGGCCCCCGAAGCCGTAGAGCGCGTCGCCGCCGTGGCGCGGGGCTACTCCAACCTCGAATACGACCTGGACGAAGGCGAGCGCGGCAGCCGCTATGCGCCGCTCGTGGGCCTGCTGCGCACGCTCACCGGCGCGGAGGATGCGCTCGTGGTCAACAACTGCGCGGGCGCCGTGCTGCTCGTCCTGGCCGCGCTCGCCTCCGGCCGCGAGTGCGTCGTGTCTCGCGGCGAGCTGGTGGAGATTGGCGGCGGCTTCCGCGTACCGGACGTCATGCGCCAGTCCGGCGCGAAGCTCGTGGAGGTGGGCACCACCAACCGCACCCGCCGCGCGGACTACGCCCACGCGCTGGGCCCCGACACCGGCCTCATCGTGAAGGTGCACCGCTCCAACTTCGCGCTCGTCGGCTTCACCGAGGAGGCGTCCCTCGCGGAGCTGGCGGACCTGGGCCGCGCACGCGGCGTGCCGGTGTTCCAGGACCTGGGCTCCGGCGCGCTCGTGCCGCTCGTCGGACCTGGGCTCACCCCGGAGCCCACGGTGGGCCACGCGGTCACCGCCGGAGCGGATGTGGTAGCGTTCTCCGGTGACAAGCTTCTGGGAGGCCCCCAGGCAGGCGTCATCGTGGGCCGCAAGGACCTGCTCCAGCGCATCAAATCCCACCCGCTCACGCGGGCGCTGCGTGTCGACAAGATGACGGTCGCGGCGTTGGAAGCGACGCTGGAGCTGTACCGGGATGGCCGCCCGGAAGCCGTGCCCACGCAAAGCCTGCTCGTTCAGGAGCCGGCGGTGTTGAGCGCTCGGGCCGGTCGGTTGTTGGGTTTGCTGACAGCGCGCGGTGTCGAAGCACGGGTGGTGTCCGTGGATGGACAGGTGGGAGGGGGGGCCATGCCATTGGCCCGGTTGCCTTCCTACGCTTGCAGCCTCACCGTAGAAGCGCCGGAAGTATTCCTGGATCACCTGCGCGGGGGCGAGGTGCCGGTTATTGGCAGGATCGCGGATGGCGAGGTCGTTCTCGACGTCCGGTGTCTCTCTGAGGAGGACCTGGGCCTGGTCGCGCAATCCGTAGCGGCCGCCCGTTCGGGAAGCCAGCCATGATCAACAGCGCCGTGCTCGTTCTCAACCGGTACTACCAACCGGTTCACGTGACGTCGGTAAAACGGGCGTTCTCACTGCTGTATCAGGGTGTCGCGAAGGCCATTGACGAGCAGTACCGGCTGTATGAGTTCGCGGATTGGGCGGCCCTGAGCGCCACGAAGGACAGCATCACCACCATCGACCGGACCATCCGGGTCCCCCGCGTGCTCGTGCTCGGAGCGTATGACCACCTGCCGCGCGCCAAGGTGCGCTTCTCGCGCCTCAACATCTATGCGCGCGACAACGACACCTGCCAGTACTGCTCCAAGCAGCTGCCGCGCAGCGACCTCAACCTGGACCACGTCAATCCGCGCACCCAGGGAGGGAAGACGACGTGGGAGAACGTGGTGTGCTCCTGCGTGCCCTGCAACCTGAAGAAGGGCGGTCGTACGCCGGAGCAGGCGGGGATGCGGCTGCTCAAGAAGCCCGTGCGCCCGCGCTGGACGCCGCTGTTCCGGGGCGCCGTCCGCAAGGTCACCTACCGGGAGTGGCTGCCGTTCCTCCACCTCGCGGACCTGTCGTACTGGAACGTCGAACTGCTCGACGAGTGACACCGACCGGCCCTCCGGTCGCCTGCCCTCCGACCTTCCAGGCGTCGGGGGCGGGCAGGGTGGCACCCCGGGTGGGTCGTGGGAGCAGGCCGTGAAATGGCGGGGTGTCGACTCGGGCAGTAGGACGGGATTTGATGCGAGCCTCCGTGAAGCCCGCCCCCCTGTCTCCTCCACCCGGCTCCGCTCCTGCCTCCCTGGCTGGCGCGTCGGCGCGTCCCTTGAGCGCCGTGGACAATGATGTGAGCTCGGGCCCTGTCGGACTCACGCGGAAGCCGCGCTCGCGGCGCATCATCGCCGTGGGCGGGGGCAAGGGCGGCATCGGCAAGTCGATGGTGTCCGCGAACCTGGGCGTCGCGCTCGCGCAGGCTGGCCACAAGGTCCTGCTGGTGGACGCGGACCTGGGCGGCGCCAACCTGCACACGTGCCTGGGCGTCGGGCCTCCGGAGTCCACGCTGTCGGACTTCCTGCGGCGCGGGAAGGGGAACCTGGAAGAGGTGATGGTCGCCACCGGCGTGCCGGGGCTGTCCCTCATCGCCGGGGCGCAGGACTCGCTGGACGCGGCCAACCTCAAGTACGCGCAGAAGCAGAAGCTCCTGCGCACGCTGCTCGCGCAGACGGCGGACTACCTCATCCTGGACCTGGGCGCGGGCACCAGCTTCAACACGCTCGACTTCTTCCTGCTCGCGGACCACGGGCTCCTGGTGGTGCTGCCGGAGCCCACGTCGGTGGAGAACGCGTACCGCTTCGTCAAGGCGGCCTTCTTCCGCAAGCTGCAGCAGGTGGAGTCGCAGTACGGCATCCAGGACCTCGTCGAAGGCGCGCTGTCCACCCGCGAGGGCGGGCTGCGAACGCTGCATGACGTCGTCGCGCAGGTGCGGCGCAAGGCCCCGTCGGACGCGGAGCGGCTGGAGCGGGAGCTGGCCTCGTTCCGCGTGCGACTCGTGGTGAACCAGGCCCGCACGGACGCGGACGAGAAGGTGGGCGGCGCGATGGTGGCCGCCTGGAAGAAGTTCTTCGGCATCGACATGGATGATCTGGGCGCACTGCGCTACGACGACGAGGCCTGGCGCGCGGTGCGCAAGCGGCGACCGGTGCTCATCGAGCGGCCCGACTCGCCCGTCTCCCTGGGGCTCCAGCGCATTGCCGCGCGTCTGCTGTCGCTCGACGGCCCATCCTCCGAGTCCGCCATCCCATGAAGCCCTTCGCGCAGCAGACGTACTACGAGCTCCTGGAGGTGCCGCCCACGGCGTCCGACGAGGACATCCGCGCGGCCCATCAGCGCCTGATGGAGCTGTACTCGCCGGACTCCGTCGCGGTGTACGCGCTGGGCGACCCCGAGCAGGTGGATGCGCTGCGCGAGCGGATGACGGAAGCGATGGAGATGCTCACGGACGCGCAGCTGCGTCTCGAGTATGACCGCTCCATCGGGCTGCCCATGGAACGGCTCGCGAAGGCGGGCTCCACGCCAGCGGCCCAGGACAAGGCGGATTCGGCGGCCCGGGTCGCGGAGGCCCTGGCGACCGCGGCGGCCGCGCTGGCGAAGGCCGCGGGCGCCGTGGATGCCGAACGGGTGGAGGCGGAGTCCCGGCTGAAGGCCGCGGCGTCCGTGAACGAGGAAGAGGCGCCGCAAGCGAGCGCGACGCCCGGAAAGAGCGAGGAGCGGATGCGGGCGGAGGAGCCGAAGCGACAGGAGCCCTCGGGGAAGGACGCGTCGGACGCGGCCTCCGAGCCGGTGATGGTGGGCGGCATGGCGGTGGTGGATGCCTTCCGCGCTTCATTCAACCAGAGCCTGTCGTTCGTCTACGTCCCCACGGGTCCGCTGCGAGGGCAGGGCCGGGCGAACGTCGCGTCCGCGGTCTCCGCGCCCGTGGAGGAGCACCGTCCCGCCGTGGAGGCCGTGAGCCCCCCGAACGCCGGGCCTGGCGCGAGCGCTTCGTCCGAAGCCACCGCGGTCCCCGCCACCGCTCCCGTTGCCACCGAAACCGTCACCATCGCAGCGTCGCCAGAGCGCGCTCCGGAGCCGGCCGAGGAGGCCGCAACGCTCACGGAGGACCCCGCCGCAAGCCCGGCCGCCAGCACCACCACGGTCCGCGAGGAGCCTCCCACCGCTGCCTCGGCCGTGGCCGCACCGGACGCGGTGACGCCGCCGGGCGAGCCGGGCACCGCCACGCCGCCTGAGACCGTGGTCGCCAGCACCTCACCCGCTCCGAGCGAGCCCGTCAGCGCACCGGGCGGTGACACCGCGTCCGCTTCGCCCGTCTCCGGAGCAACCGCCCAGGGCGAGTCGGATCCGAACCCCACCCGTGCTCCGACGCCCGCCGAAGCGCCCCCGGACGCCTCCTCCACGGCGCTGGCACGGACGACCCCGGCCACCGGTGCTTCCAAGACCGCCGTGCGGCCCCTCACGTCACGCCCCATCGACTCGCGTTCCGCGGCGAACAGCCGCCCCGGCTCCGGGGCGCGGGGCCCCATCGGTCCGAAGCTCGGAGACGCGCAGGTGCTGGCGCAGGACTCGGCCATCGCGACCGCGGAGTCCGCGCTGGCGCAGGTGGCCGCCCGGGTGCGCGAGGCCCGTCCCCGGGGCGTGGACATCCCGGCGGACGCCGAGTTCAACGGCGAGCTGCTGCGCCGGGTGCGCGAGGCCCGGAGCCTGTCCATCCAGCAGCTCGCCGACCGCACCCGCATCTCCGTGCGTCACCTGGAGAACGTGGAGGCGGACCGCTACACCGCGCTGCCCCCGCCGGTGTACCTGCGCGGCATCCTGATGAACCTCGCCCGCGAGCTGGGGTTGGATCCGCTGCGCGTGTCCAAGAGCTACCTGGGGCTGTTCTCCGAGAAACCCCCCAAGTCGGGCCGTTGACCTGGAGGGCGGCCTGCCGTCACTCCGCGCATCAGGAAAGTTGACTCGCACGGGGTGGGTGCCTAAGTAATGGCACGATGACGGAAGAGGAAAAGGTCAAGGCAATGCGTCTGGCCCGCGCGATTGCCTCGGATATCTCGCTCTACAACGAGCAGAAGATCATCAAGGGCATCGAGCAGGACAACCTCTTCGAGGTCCTCAAGGAGGAGCTGGAGGAGGGGCGCGCGCTCTACAAGAGCCGGGTGAGCCAGGAGATCAGCACCCAGGCGAACTTCTTCGAGCGCGCCGTCAACGACATCGTCCTGCGCTCCAAGGCGCACGTGAAGTCGAAGATCTGGTAGTCACCCGGTCCGTGGCCTCACCCGACACGCGCGAACACCGCGCCCTCCCCGAAGCCCGGGGAGAGCGCCTGGACCAATACCTCGCCCGCGCGTTCCCGGACCTCACCCGCTCCCGCCTCCAGGGCCTCATCGCCGACGGGCACGTCCTGTCCGACGGCAAGCCCGGCAAGGTCGCGCAGCGCCTGCGCGGGGGCGAGCTCCTCACCGTCCACATCCCCGCGCCCGTCGCCGCCATTCCCCAG
The DNA here is from genome assembly GCF_003611735.1 of Corallococcus sicarius. GTDB lineage: Bacteria > Myxococcota > Myxococcia > Myxococcales > Myxococcaceae > Corallococcus > Corallococcus sicarius. The sequence goes on from NZ_RAWG01000097.1 coordinate 15,829, forward strand.
GCGGAAGAGCTGCCCGTCTCCGTGCTGCACGAGGACAAAGACCTCGTCGTCGTGGACAAGGCCGCCGGCATGGTGGTGCACCCCGGCGCGGGCCACGCCACCGGCACGCTCGTCAACGCGCTCCTGCACCGCGTGAAGGACCTGTCCGGCGTGGGCGGCGAGCTGCGCCCCGGCATCGTCCACCGGCTGGACAAGGACACCACCGGCTGCCTCGTCGTCGCCAAGCACGAGCAGTCCCTCGTGGCGCTCCAGAAGGCCTTCAAGACGCGCGAGGTCCAGAAGACGTACCTCGCGCTGGTGCACGGCAGTCCCCCCGCGGAAGGGCGCATCGAGACGCTCTACGGCCGCCACCCGGTGAACCGGCAGCGCTTCACCGGCAAGGTGAAGGAGGGCAAGCCCGCCGTCACCCTGTTCCGCGTGCTCGAGTCCTTCGAGGGCGCGGCCCTGGTGGAGGTGGACCTGCTCACCGGCCGCACGCACCAGATCCGCGTCCACCTGTCCGAGGCCGGCTACCCGCTGCTCTGTGACGCGCTCTACGGCGCGGGCCGCAAGGCGAAGGGCGCGGTGGCGGAGGCCCAGGAGGCCCTGGGCCGCCAGGCGCTGCACGCGTGGCGCCTGGCCTTTGAACACCCGCGCACCCACAAGCTGCTGTCGCTGGAGGCGCCCGTGCCGGAGGACCTCACGGCGGCCCTGCGCCTGCTGCGGGAAGCGGCCATTCCGGCCGGGCCTCCCGCGAAGGCCAAGGCTCCGGCGAAGACGGCTAGAGGCCGGAAACGCTGATCTGCTGCTGACGGCGGGAGAGCACCTTGATGGGCTGGATGGCCATCACCCGCATGAAGACGGCGAGCAGCTCCGGGTCGAACTTCTGGCGCATCTCCGTCCACATCAGCATCAACGCCACCTCCGGACCGTACGCGTCGCGGTAGGGCCGGCGTGAGGTGAGCGCGTCGTAGGCGTCGCAGATGGCGATGATCTTCGCGTACACCCCCAGGTTCGTCTTGGGGATGATCATCTGGATGTTGCCGCGCGCGTCGCGCACCGCGGTGCCGTAGTCCGTCTTGTGCTCGAACGTCGTCACCACGCGCAGCAGCGTGGAGCGGCTGAAGCCCTTCTCCATCAGGATGTTGCGCACGCTGATGAGCGGCGCGCGTGCCACCGTGACCTTCTCGTCCGCGGTGAGCGCCCCGCGCTTGGTGGACAGCTCCTCCGGCAGCGTCGTCATGCCGGCGTCGTGGAAGAGCGCGATGTAGCCCAGGTCGCGCAGCTGCGGCTTCGTGAAGCCCAGCTCCGCGCCGAACACGATGCACATCAGCGCCACGTTCACCTGGTGGTAGACGAGGTAGTCGTCCTCGCGCTTCTGCGTCGTCATCCCCAGGAAGTGCGTGCGCTGATCGTAGGAGATGTCCACGAAGTCCTGCACGAGCCGCAGCGCCCGCGAAGAGCCGATGGGCTTCCCCGCCCGCACGGACTCCAGGTACTTCTGCAGGAAGAACACCGCTCGCGCGTACACGGTCATCGCGTACTTCTTGCGGTCGACCTTCTGGTCGCCCGGCGTGTCCATGTCGTTGTTCAGCTTCTCCTTGAGCTTGGAGAACTTCGCCACGCGCATGTTGAGCAGCTTGCGGCCGGACAGCCCGTCCTCCTCGGCCGCGGCGGACTGCTCCTTGCTGAAGATCCAGACGAAGTTCTTCAGCTCCTGCACCGTGACGGGCTTCGTCAGCGTGATGCCGCCCACGTCCTTGGCGCGCATCTCCGCCAGCAGGTAGCGCTGGTTCTCGATGGAGTTCAGGTCCACCTTCACCAGCATGCCGTTGAGGTAGTACGAGTCCTTGACGCCGGACAGCTCCAGCCGGCCTTCCTTGCCGATGATCTGGTTGATGATGTCCTGGAGCTGGTGCAGCGGCTTTTCGAAGACCGCGTTCTCCGGGTCGTACATCTTCACCGAGCGCACGAGCATGTAGAGGCCCGCGAGCATGGAGCGCGACAGGCCCTGGAGCTTCTCGTTGTGCTCGCGCCCGTACTCCCCCAGGTTCTCGCCCTGGTTCTGGGTGATCTTCAGGTTGTCGGCCATGGCGTCACGTCGTCTCTTCCGGAAGCGCCGAGTCCCCGAACAGGGCCTTGCGCGTCTGATACATCGCCTTGCGGGCCGCGGTGAGGACCTCCAGTGGCTGCGTCTTGTCCTCCACCACGGACTGCAACACCTTGTAGGACTGGATGGAGCCCGCGCCGCCCAGCCCCACGATGGCCAGCAGCTTGTCCTCCATCACCCGGCGCTTGTTGAGCAGCGACGGCTTCACCGCCAGGAGCTGCTGCATCATGGACAGCGCGGAGGGCAGGTTGGTGGCCCCGATGGCCGCGTACACCGCGGCCTTCTCGTCGGAGGTCTTCTTGTCCCAGCCCGGGTCGCGCACCAGCTTCACCAGGTCCGGGAAGGCCTTGTCCCGGTCGAACTCCGGCAGCAGCTTCGCGGCCAGCATGCGCACCTGGGAGACGCTGTCGGTGAGGGACTCCTGGATGATGCGCCGCGCCTCCGCCGTGCGCCCCCGCCCGATGATCTGCAGCACCTCCAGCTTCACCACCAGGTTGGGGCTCTTGAGCACCTGGGCGAACATCTTGATGCGCTCCGGGTGGTTGCTCTTCTCCAGGATGGCGACCATGTCGCGCACCGTCTGCGGCCGGTCCGACAGCAGGCGCGCCACGAAGGGCTCCGGCAGGTCGCGCGCGAAGCCGCCCAGCACGTCGCACAAGAGCACGCGGTTCTCCGGCAGCTCGATGGTCTCCAGCACGTTGAGCAGCGGCAGCACGGAGTCCACGCCCAGCGCCTGCAGGTAGCGCGTCACGTCCTGGGGCTGCTTCGCGCGCGTCGTCCGGAGCGACTCGCCCACGCGGCTCAGGCGCTGCTCCTCGCCCATCTTGTGGAGGAACGACGACAGCAGGCGCGCCAGGTCATCGCCGCTCTCGCGCTGGGCGAGCGCGCGCAGCTTGAGGACGATCTGGTTCACCGTGCCGAAGTCGTCCTGGAGCAGCAGCATGTCCAGGAGCTGCAGGAAGATCTCCTCCAGCAGCGCCGCGTCCTCCACGCCGCCTTCCACCACCTGGAACACCGCGCCCACCAGCTTCGGGAACAGGCGCGCGTTCTCCTCCTCGGTGATCTCCTTCTGCAGCCGGGCCTTCAAATCATCCGTCGCGTGCCGGCCGCCCACGACGAGGCCGCGGATCTGCTCCACGCCGTCCAGCTTCGCGTCCAGGTCCTCCGCGGACACGCGCGCGAAGCGCAGGAAGTCGTCCGAGTTCGTCTGGAGGCGGGAGTAGAGGTAGCCCACCACCTTGTCCACCTCCACCTGGACCTCGTCCTCGGAGGCGCCCTCCATGGAGAAGCCCTCCACCACCACGTACTCCACCTGCTGCATGCCCGCGCGCCACAGCTGCGCGAGCACGTCCTCCGCGCCGCGCTCCGGCTCCGACAGCGCGATGAGCGTGAGCGTGACGAGCTCCTCCAGCGGCAGCCCCGGCCGGAAGATGAGCTGGCGGATGCCGTCGCGGAAGAACTTGTACGGGAGCGCGGACTCCTCGGAGAAGAGCGGCTCGTTGTGGAGCATGAAGTTCTGCTGCTCCACCTTCAGCGACAGCGGGCCGAACTTCTCCGTGTACGCGGAGATGGCCTCCTGCGCCTTGGCGAGGAACTCCGGGAAGCGCGCCTCGTTGTGGCGGTACATGCCAATCTGCTTGATGCCCTTGAGCAGGTGGAACGCGAACGTGCGCGCAAGCTCCACCTTCTCGCGGACTTCGGGGGACTGCTCCGCCTCCGCGCCGGCGTCCGTGACTTTCTGGGGCTGGGCCATGTGGGGTGTCCATCCTACTCCCGTCCCGGGCCGGCTCACAGTCCGGGAAACGCCAGGAAACCGGGGGGTTGGAGTGACAACGGGGCAACAGCCGGTGGACTGGCGGGGAATCCCCGGTGTGTTACGCAAGGGGCCCCGTTCCCGCCGGAGTCCTCGCCGATGAAGCGACTGGTCGTGTCCGCCCTCGTCCTGGCATCCCTCACGGGGTGCTTCCGCATGAGCGTGCGCAGCCCGGCACCGCGCGACGGCGCACCCGAAGGTCAGATGGGGGCGAGCTTCGTGGCGGGGCTGACGACGTCCAACGTGGCCGCGGCCGAGTGCCGCAATGGCCTCTCCCGGGTGGACGTCTACTGGCCGTGGTGGAGCCCCATCGTCTACGTCTTCACCTTCGGCGTCGTGGCCCCGCTGCGCGCCGAGTACGTCTGCGCGCAGGGGCCGGACGCGGGCGGGGACGAGGCCGGGGTGCCTCCCTCGGTCCCCGGGCTGTAGCGCCCCTCCCGAGCATCCCCGGGGCCCGGGAGAGGGGCCTGCTCTGCGTCGCAGGACGTCAGTGCGACGGCGGCGGGGCCTCCGCGCCGCTCTTGCCCTTGAGGGCGGAGCGGAAGAGGACCGCGGTGAGGCCCGCGAAGAACACGAGGCCCCAGACGTTGGACCACGTCGGGTGCGAAAGCTCGCTCTCGCCCACGGCGTTGAGGAAGGCGCCCACGGCGCCCTCGTGGCCGAAGAGGGCGGGCAGGTTGATGGCGCGCGTCCAGGTGCCGTCGCTGGCGATTTCGAGGAAGGCGATGAGCACGCCCGCGATGGAGCCACCGGCGATGTAGCCCGAGGACATCAGCGTGCCGGGGGAGAACTCGGACTCCGCCGCGTTGCCGCCGCGCAGCCTGTCCACGAAGTGGCGCACCATGCCGCCCACGAAGATGGGCGCGCTGCTGCTGATGGGCAGGTACACGCCCACCGCGAAGGGCAGCGACGACACGCCGCACAGCTCCAGCATCAGCGCGATGAAGACGCCCAGCAGCACCAGGTCCCACGGCAGCCGCTGCGTGAGGATGCCGTCGATGATGAGCGCGAAGAGCTGCGCCTTGGGCGCGGAGTAGCGCGTGAGCGTCTGGCCCTCGTACTCGCTGATGCGCCCGCCGATGCCCGGGTCCACCACGTACTGGATGCTGCCCTGATCATCCACGAGGTAGCGGCCGGCGGGCACCGGCGTGTCCGCGCCGCGCACGTAGCCTTCCTTGTAGATGCGGTCCGGCCCCGCCGTGACGGCGCCCGCGTCGGACAGCTTCAGCGACGGGCCGTTGGCCGGCGCGAGCGTCAGGGCCGCAAGCTCCGTGGCGGGCAGGGGACGCCAGCTGCGCAATTCCAGCGCGCCGTCCGCGGGCACCATGTCCAGGCGCTCCGCCCACAGCGAGCGCTTGAGCTGCGCGGGCGTCATCCCGCGCTGGGTGAGCGCGTCCTGGGACACCGCCCAGCGGTACGTGTGCTGGGTGCGCGTCTCGGTGGACATCTCCGTCACCTGCACGCCCGGGTGGGATTCCGGGATGACCGTGGTGGCGCCCTGGTTGAGCAGCACCAGCACCAGACCAATGAACATGGCGCTCGTCAGCACGCCGACGAAGAGGGCGATCTGCTGCTTCTTGGGCGTGCCGCCCACGAGGTAGGCCGTCTTCAAATCCTGCGCGGTGGTGCCGCCGTTGGACGCCGCGATGCCCACGATGGCCGCCGTGGTGAGCGCCATGAACCGGTCCGGCGAAGACGTCCAGCCGAAGAGCAGGTACACGAGGCAGGTGACGAGCAGCGTCGCCACCACCATGCCGGAGATGGGGTTGGAGGAGCTGCCAATCTCACCCGTGATGCGCGCGCTCACCGTCACGAAGAAGAAGCCGAAGATGACGATGAGGATGGCGGAGATGAAGTTCACGTGCAGCGGGGGCGCAAGCCAGATGGCCAGGATGAGCAGCGCGCTGCCCACCAGCACCACCGTGATGGGCAGGTCCTGGTCCGTGCGCAGCACCGTGGGCAGGGGGCCCTGCGTGCGCGACGCGCGCAGCGTCTCCACGCTGCGCTTGAAGGCCCCCACGATGGTGGGCAGGGAGCGGATGAGGCTGATGAGGCCGCCCGTCGCCACCGCGCCCGCGCCGATGTAGAGCACGTACGCGTTGCGGATCTGATCCGGCGACATGTTCCGGATGAGCTGCCCGTTGTGCACGAGCAGCGGCGTCTCCATGCCGCTGCCGAAGAAGGAGATCATCGGGATGAGGATGAGGTAGCTGAGCACGCCGCCCGCGAAGGTGATGGACGCGACGCGCGGCCCGATGATGTAGCCCACGCCCAAAAGCTCCGGGGACACCTCCGTGGAGAGCGTCGCGGCCTTCAGCCCCTTGATGGGCATGCCGATGGCCTCCTTGAAGAGCTTCATCCCGGAGTAGGCGAACTTGTAGACGCCGCCAATGATGAAACCCAGGATGACCGTGCGCGCGTTGGTGCCGCCCTGTTCACCGACGATGAGGACGTCCGCGCTCGCGGTGCCCTCCGGGTAGGTGAGCTTGCCGTGCTCCTGGACGATGAGCCCCTGGCGCAGGGGGATCATCATCAGCACGCCCAGCACGCCGCCCAGCGCCGCGGTGAGGAACGCGTGCGTGAGGCTGATGTCGTAGCCCAGGATGAGCAGCGCGGGGAGCGCCGCCGCCACGCCGAACGCGAGCGACTCGCCCGCGGAGCCCGTCGTCTGGACGATGGTGTTCTCCAGGATGCTGGAGCGGCCCAGCGCCCGGAAGATGGCGATGGAGAGCACCGCCACCGGGATGGACGCCGACACCGTGAGGCCGACCTTGATGGCCAGGTAAACGGACGAGGCCGCGAACACGATGCCCAGCACCGACCCGAGCACCAGGCCGCGAATCGTCAGCTCCGCGGGCGACTGCTCCGCGGGCACGTAGGGTTTGTGCGTCGCGGGGGCATGCGCCCCGGCAAGGGGGACGCGATCATCAACGACCGGCGGGGAACCGTGGGACAAGCAGGGACTCCTGACAGGGAACCAGGCGCTCCTTCTAGCAGGGTCCCCGCCGGGGCGCGAAAACAGCCATGCCCCTGAAAAACGCGCACGCCCCGCGCGCCTCGTGGGAGGCGGCGGGGCGGAGGGCACGGCCTTCCGGTGTGCCGGTGCGCGTCAGCCCTGGGCGGCGAGGGTCTCCGGATCCACCTCCGCCATCAGCGCCGCCAGCTCGCACTTGAGCTTGTCCTTGGCGCGGATCTCCAGCTGGCGCGCGCGCTCGCGCGAGAAGCCGAAGTGCTCGCCCAGCTCCTTGAGCGTCATGGGGCGCTCGTTCATCACGCGCTGCTCGATGATGAAGCGCTCGCGCGGGTCCAGGCGCATGAGCGCGGTGCGGACGCGGTTGTTGATGAGGCCCGCCTCCTCCTTGTCCGCGAACTCGTCGTCCTGGGGCGCCGCGGCGCTCACCACGAAGTCCACGTGGCTGTTGCCGCCGTCCTCGCCCATGGGCGCGTCCAGCGACAAGTCGCGTCCGCCCATGCGCTGCTCCATCTCGCGCACCTCGCCGGGCTTCACGTGCAGCTTGCGGGCGATCTCATCCACGTTCACCACGGCCTCGCCGCTGCCCAGCTTCTCCAGTTCGCGGCGCGTGCGGGCCAGGCTGAAGAACAGCTTGCGCTGCGCCTGCGTGGTCCCAAGCTTCACCAGCGACCAGCTCTTCAGGATGTAGTTCTGGATGTACGCGCGGATCCACCACACGGCGTAGGAGATGAGCCGGATGCCCTTGTCCGGATCGAACTTCTGCACCGCCTTCATCAGGCCGATATTCCCCTCCTGGATGAGGTCCGACATCTTGATGCCGTAGGAGCGGTACTCGTAGGAGACCTTCACCACGAAGCGCAGGTTGCTCGTCACCAGGCGGTGGCCCGCGGCCAGGTCGCCCTTGATGAACCGACGCGCCAGCTCCTGCTCCTCCTCCACCTTCAGCAGGGAGTACTGGTTGATCTCCGACAGGTACATCGCGAGGGAGCCGGAGTTGGAGGATTGCTCGGTCGAGGCCTGCATGAATGGATTCTCCGAATTGGGCCTCCTGCGTTGGGGAGGCGGATGAAAGTGCTCTGGATTCAAGTCCTACAACTTGACGTGCATTGCCCTGAGCAACCGCGATGCCAACCGCGGTCGGATGTATTCGCGTGTGTCTCCAAGGGGTTGGCGGACGCAGGTGGAGGGGGCGCGGGCGCGGTCTGTAAGGGTTACCCGCCACCCGGAGAAAAACCGCGGGGCTGAGAGGGTAGAAAGTGCACGTCTCGCGTCCCCGGAAGTGGCGCGGCGCCGAAGCGCTCGCGGCTTGAGGTTCACGGAAACGCTTAATGGCGGCGCCAGGTGATGGTCGAGCCATTTCCAAACCGCCCGAGTGGCCCTGGGGAGGGCGGGCGACCGGGAGCGGAAGGCCGCTTCCTTTCGGAGGGCAATTCCTTTCCGCTCAGGAGGCGCGGGCGGTAGGGCCTGCCTGCTCGGCTGCCTTCGGGGCGCGGCGGGCGGCTTCGGCCTCCAGCGCGCGACGCAGCGTGTTCAGCAGGTGCTCGGCCTCTCCCTCGCGCAGCGCCCGGCCGCCGAAGCGGGCTTCCAGGTAGCGCCGGGTGAGGGGCACCAACGCGAGCGCCAGCGGATGGCCCTCGCGCGCGAAGCGCGTCGTGAGCTCCTCCAGCGACTCGTCCTCGAAGCGGGGCACGCGGAAGCGGGCCAGCTGCGCGTCCACCCGGTCCAGCAAGCGCGTGGCCTCCATGCGCGGGGCACGCCGGGGACGGCGGGCGAGGAAGCGGGATACGCGCCAGACGATGAAGGCCACGCCCAGGGCCGTCAGCCACGCGCGCGCGGGGGGCAGGCGGGAGGAGAGGGTGTTGCTGGCCTGGGCGGGCCGGCGTGGCGGGCGGACGAGCGCGCTTGCCAGCTCGAACTGGTCGCGGAAGGAGTAGTCGACGACGGAGTTGCGCCAGCGCGCCTCCACCGCCTCGTAGAGCGCGAGCACCTGCTCCAGCAGGGCGGAGGCCTGGCTCGTGCGGTGCGAGGGCGGGGTGGCGTCCACGGTGACGAAGCCGCGCCCGGGCACCAGCACGTGCGTCCACGCGTGGGCATCCCCCGCGCGAACGATGTAGCCGCCATCCAGCCTCGCGCCGCCGAAGAAGCCCGTGGCCAGCCGCGCGGAGAAGCCCTGCGAGCGCAGCAGCACCGTGAGCGCGGTGGCGAAGTGCTCGCAGTGCCCCGCCTTGCGCACGAAGAGGAAGTCCGCGAGCGGATCCTCGGAGTTGCCCGCGAGTTCCAGCGTGTAGGCGTAGTCGCGTTGCAGCCAGGCGGTGAGCTTGCGCGCCGCGGCCAGCGGCTCCTTCTCCCCCGCGAGCACCCGCGCCGCGAGCTGGGCCACGCGGGGATCCAGGTGTTCGGGCAGGGCGAGGAGCTGATCGCTTTCGGCCTGCAGGAGGTTCAGGTGGGTGCCCGCCTTCGCGTCCGGGGGCAGGCTGTAGGCCTCGTAGGTGTACGAGGTCGCGGTGAGGGTGAAGCGCACCTCGCTGCCGCCGTGGAGCTGGACGGTGCTGCTGCGCGTCCCGGTGGGCGTGTGGGCCACGGCGTTGCCCAGCCGCGAAGGCGTCTCCAGCGAGATGAGCGTGCGGCCTCCGTAGGCGGGCAGCAGCTCCACGCGCTGGTGCAGGAGCGTGTCGGTGGCGGGGTGCAGGGTGATCTGCCGCTCGGTGCGCTGGGCCCCGGCGACGTTCGTCCACTCCTGCCCGTCGAAGGTGTCGTAGGTGCGGCCCACCCAGTAGGCGTCCAGCGCGTCGCGGCCCGGATCAGGCGTGAGCGTGGCGCGCAACACCACGCGCGGGTTGCTCTTGATGGTGCCCGCGCCGCCCAGCCGCACGGTGTCGGAGAAGCCCGCGCTGCTGGCCGCGCCCAGGCCCGGCGCCGAGCGCGGGCCCACCATGGCCCAGTTGAGGCGGGGGAAGAGGACGAAGAAGGCCACCGCGCCGGCCACCGCGAACGCCACGCCCCCCGACAGCGGACGCAGCACCGCGCGCACCGGCACGGGCTCGCCGTCCGGCACCGCCGCCTCCACCACGCCCAGCGCCAGCGACAGGCTGGCCAGCACGCCAAAGGCGATGAGGCAGAGCGCGTACGTCATGTCGCCTGACAGCGCCGCGCCGCCGGCCACCATCAGCAGGCCCGTCAGGTGCGTCTGGCCATCCGCGGCGCCGTCCGGCGTGGACAGCATCCGCTGCGCGGCGATGAGGCCCGCGAAGGAGCACGCGACCACCACCGCGTTCATCGCGCCGGACGTGAGCTGGAGCCCCAGCAGGACGGCCGTGACGAGCAGCAGCAGCGCGGACAGGCGCGCATGCCGCGCGACGAGCCGCACGTTGCACAGCGCCAGCACCAGCGTCAGCAGGAACACCGCCAGCGCCCACACGGGGAGCTGCCCGGACACGGCCATCGCGCCGAAGGCCGCGCCCGCCGCCAGGTCGCGCAGCACCAGCCTCAGTCGCAGGGGCTGCCTCACGCTGCCTCCCGCGCCGCGTCCTCGAAGCCCACCCACGCGAGCGCCTGGAGGATGCGCCGCTCCTGCGCGGCCCCGGCCGCCGGCCGCAGCGTGTGCTCCGGCAGCGTGAGGCCGACTTCATGGCCCGCGTCGAGCAGTTGGTGCGCCTGGGCGGCGACCTCCTCGCACCGGCGCTCCAGCGCCTCGCCCGTGAGCCCCGCGTCCAGCGCGAGCTTCCACGTGCGGCGCTCCTCGCGCTCGCGCTCCACCTTGAGCAGGCGCCCCGCCGCGGCGCTCTTGCGCCAGTGGATGCGGCGCGCGTCCTCGCCCGGCGCCAGCTCCCGGAGGCCCGCCACGTCGCCGGTGCCGTCCTGGTGGCGCGGGCTGCCCGTCTCGCCCATGGGGCCGGACTCGGCGGCCCCCGGCTCACGGCAGGCATAGCCCCGGCGCGGGTACACGAGCAGCGTGCCCTCCAGGGAGAACACCCGCGTCTTGGCGAACAGGCCCAGGGGCCACGTCGTGGTGACGCGCACGCCGGACAGGCGCACGGGCCCCCGGTGCGGCGCGGCCAGGTCCGCCCGCACGACGACCTCCGTGCCCGGGGGCAGGTGGCCCAGGCTGCCGGTGCCCGCCAGCGGCGACAGGTCCTCCGCCAGCGTCAGCGCGAATCCATGGCCCGCCTTGCGCGACACCGCCCAGCGGTAGGGGAAGGGCTCCCGCGCGAAGGCCGCGTCCGCGCCCACCCGCCGCACCGTCAGGTCGCGCAGGCAGCGCTCCGACAGCACGCCGGACACCACCACCATGCTGAGCAGCAGGCCCAGCAGCAGGTACAGCAGGTTGTTGCCGGTGTTGAGCGCGCCCAGCCCCACCCCGAACGTCACCACCAGGTAGGTGCGGCCCATCTTCGTCACCGACAGCGTGCGCGGCGGACGGAGCCGGGCGCGCAGCCGCGCCCGGAAGGAGGGGCGGGCAGGGGCCTTCACCGGGGCGCCGCCACCTTGCGGGACAGCTCCTCCACCAGGTGCGCCGCCTCGTCCCGGGCGGACACGCCCTGCACCGCGCTGCGCAGGAGCACGCGGTGCGCCCAGCAGGGCACCAGCATCGCGCGCACGTCGCCGGGGGTGACGAAGTCGCGCCCCTCCCAGAGGGCCTGCGCCCGGGCGGCGGAGCCCAGCGCCAGCACCGCGCGGGTGGAGGCACCGCGCTCCAGGTCGCCGTGCTCGCGGGTGGCCCGCGCCAGCCGCACCACGTACTCCGCCACCGCCGTGTCCAGCTTCACCTCCGCCGCGAAGGCGCGCAGCGACGCCAGCTCCTCCGGCCCCGTCACCGCCTCCACCGAGGCCAGCGGGGACGCCGCGCCCCGCGTGGTGAGCAGGCGGGCCTCCACGTCCGGTGCCGGGTGGCCCAGCGACAGGCGCACGAGGAAGCGATCCAGCTGCGAGTCCGGCAGGGGATAGGTGCCGGAGAAGTCCACCGGGTTCTGGGTGGCCACCACCGTGAAGGGCGAGGGCAGCGGGTGCGTCTCACCGTCCAGCGACACCTGGCCCTGGGCCATGCCCTCCAGCAGCGCGGACTGGGTGCGCGGGGGGGCCCGGTTGAGCTCGTCCGCCAGCACCAGCTGCCGGAAGAGGGGACCCGGACGGAAGGAGAAGGTGGCCGTGGCGGCGTGGAACACCTGCGCGCCGAGGATGTCGGCCGGCAGCAGGTCCGCGGTGAACTGGATGCGGGAGAAGGACAGGGCGCACGCGCGCGCCAGGGCCTCCGCCAGCGTCGTCTTGCCCACGCCCGGCATGTCCTCCAGGAGCAGGTGCCCGCCGGCCACCACGCAGGTGACGACGCGCTGGACTTCGGAGGGCTTGCCCTGCACGGCGCGGCCAAGCTGGGCGGCGAGCCGCTCCATCACCGCGCGCGCGGAAGCAGGGGAGGGAACAGGACCGAGGACGCGGGCGGGCTGGATCATCCTGGGCGGACTCTACCCCAGGCGACTTCGAGCCGGCATGCCCTCCAGGGCCGCGCATTCCCCTCCCGGATGCCCGCCTGCTTGCGCGGGGGCTCTTCGGATGGGCTGCGCGTCCCGGGGCGACTGCCCTGGACTTCAGACGGAGAGGATGTCCTCGGGCGTGTAGTAGGCCCGGTGCGTCGCCGGCGAGGACAGCACGCCGAAGTAACGGAACATCCGCTCGTGGTGCGAGGCCAGGCCGCGCATCTCCACCGCGCCTTCCTTCAGGCCGTGCGTGAGGACACCCACCGCGCTGTCCTTGAACTCACGCAGGTGCGCGAAGTCCAGGACGACCTCGCTCTGGCCCAGGGCCTGGAGCGACGTGCGCAGCTCCTGCGCCGTACGACCGTCCAGCGTCCCTTCCAGCCGAAGGGTGACCCGACCCGCTGCTTCCTCCCGAAGAATCTGTAGCCCCGTCATGATCCGCGCTCCCGCTGAAGTGTGCACGTGTGTGCCGTCTAACCGTAGGTGATGGCGGCCGAGGCACGCTCCGAACCCCTGGGGGTGGTTCGGAGTTCCCAAGGTGATCCGTGGGGTGCACAGCCGGAGCCGAACAGTGCACCTTCACGGGCCGCCTGGTCAGTGGCAGGCGTGCAACTTCCGCCCGAGTGTTGGCGAGCGGTCTAAGCGCGTGTCACGAAGCGGTCAACCCTTGCGACCGTCCGTCGGCTGCTCGGCACGCAGGCTCACCGCGCGCTGCTGCTGGGCCTTCAGCTTGTGGAATTCCTTCACGACCTTGGCGGGATAGCCGGCCATGAACTTCACCCGGTTCTCCTTCTTGGCCAGGATGCGCCGGGCCAGCCCGGGGCCCGCGTTGTAGGCGACGAGCGCGCCCTCCACGGAGCCGAAGCGGTTGATGAGGTCCGCCAGGTAGGCCGTGCCCAGGTTCACGTTCGTTTCGAAATCAAACAGGTTGGTGTGACGACCCAGCCGGTAGCCGGCCTTGTCCGCCAGGTACTTGCCCGTGTCCGGCATCACCTGCATCAGGCCCATGGCGCCCACCCCGGACACCGCGTAGTTGTTGAAGGAGGACTCGCAGCGGATCAGCGCCACCACCAGCAGCGGATCCAGGTTGTTGCGCTCCGCCTCGCGAACGATGGCGACCGCCAGCCGCCGCTGCTGCCGCTCCGGGAGCCCGGAGGCGCGCACGGCCTCGGTGATGCCCAGCTGCTCGGCGCGGATGTAGTCGGCCTCGTCCTCGTACATCTGGAGCTTCGCGAGCGCCTGCTTCAGCTGCGCGTCCTTCTCCGCCAGCTGCGCACGAAGGGCCGCGACATCCGGCGCCTCACCCTGCGCACCCACCGGCACCTGCACCGGGAAAGCCCCCGCGACCGTCCCCATCAGCACCACCGCCACCGCCACCGCCGCCGTCC
>NZ_RAWG01000098.1 GCF_003611735.1 Corallococcus sicarius
GTCCTCCTCGGCCGCGTTCATCGACGGGACGTCGGTGTTGGCCGTCACCTCGTCGGACAGGTCCTTGCGGCTCGCGGGAATGAGGCCCGTGGTGACCGGAGGCGCCACGAGCACCGAGGGCGGCGGCCTGGGTCCTTCGCGGTGCCGCGTGCAGCCTTGGCGGAAGGAGTACGGGCCGTGGCGCTGGGCCCCGGGGCGGACTCCGCGAGCGAGGGAGGGCTTCCGGATGGAGCCTTGGCGGACTCGGAGCGGCGCGAAGCTTCTGTGCTCGGAGACGCGGCTGCGACCGAAGCGTGCTTTCCGGATGGAGCCTTTGCGGCGGCGCCCTTCCGAGCGCCCGGTGCCACCTCCGCGACGGATGCGTGGCTGCCCGACGGTGCCTTCACGGCAGCCGTGGGCTTCGCCTCGCTCCGGGCCTTGCGCGAAGCGGCGATGGAATCTGGAGCGTCCGGGGCCGCGCTTGAAGCCCTCGCGTTCCCGGAGAGGTCCCCGGTCGCAGTGGAGCCCTGCGGCGCACCCGCGTCCACCCTGGCCGCTGACTTCGGAGCCGCACCGTCCTTCGCCCGGGCCGAGCGCTTCGCGGACGCAGCGGAGGTCGCGTCCTCCTCGGCCGCGTTCATCGACGGGACGTCGGTGTTGGCCGTCACCTCGTCGGACAGGTCCTTGCGGCTCGCGGGAATGAGGCCCGTGGTGACCGGAGGCGCCACGAGCACCGAGGGCGGCGGCACACCGGGCGCCGGCGGAGGCGCGGTGCGCGGAGGTTCGGGCGGCGGCGGGCGGGCGCGATCCTCCCGGGCCTTGCGCAGGCTCTCGGCGCGACGTGCGTAGATGCGGGCGCGCTCCGCGTTGTGCAGCACTTCGCGGCAGAAGAGCGCGAGTCGCTCCCACGTGCGCTGGCGCTCCTCGTCGCTCTCCGTGGCGGTGGCCGCGTTCTCCATCGCCCAGGCGGCCTCGCCCAGTTGCTCACGCTCGATGCAGCGTTCCGCGAGCAGCAGCCACGCTTCCTTGTGCCCCGGCTCGAAGCGCACCGCCTGGCGCAGCTCCGCCAGCGCCGCGCCCGCGTCCCCCATGGCCTCCAGCGTGGCCACGCGCTCCAGGTGCGCCTTGCGCGCGGCGGGTCCCCGGGGCTCGCGGGCAAGCTGCGCATGCAGGAGCTGGCTGAGCGCGGGCAGGTCCCCCAACCGACGCGCGAGCGCCAACAGGTGCTCCCGGGGCTGCTCATTGTCGGGACTCTCCGCGAGCACTTCAGCCCAGGCCCACTGCGCGATGCGCAGGTCGCCGAGGGACTCCTCCGCCGTCTGCGCGAGCACCCGCAGGGCGTCCAGACGATCCGGAGCGCGGCGGGGCGCGGCGGCACAGGCGGCGCGCAGGCGTTCGGTAAAGGCAGCGCGCTCCTTATCGGAGGCACAGCGCACAAGCCCCGCGAGCACGGGCAACAGCCCCGGCACGAGCGCGTCCGCCGCCTCGAAGTCCTCGCGCGCCTTGGAGCGAGAGCCCATGTTCAACAGCCGCTCGCCGCGCGTCAGCAGGGCAATGGCCCGGGCCCGCGAGGTCCTCGCCCGCTGGATGGCGTCGTCGAGCGCACGGCGGACGATGGATGCGTCCTCGCGCTGGGACAGCAGCCGTACCTGTTCACGCAGGGCGGTGCGCTCGCCGGTCAGTTCGACGATCTCCCGGTACATGCGCGCGGCACCCGCGGAGTCCTGGAGCTCGTTCTCCATCACCTCCGCGAGCCGCGTGAGGGCTTCGGCCCGCTCGGGCGCGGCCTTCGCGCGGTCGGCACGCTTGAGGTACAGCTGGGCCAGTTCGCGCCACGCCTGGCGCGCGATGAGCAGGGACTCCTGACGCTGCGAGCGGGCCAGCTCCGCGCCCTCTTCCGGCGTGAGCGCGGCGGGAGGCGCGGCGGGAGGCGCGGCGAGCTCCGCGTCAGCGTCTGCGCCACTCCCTGTCGGTTTCACGGAAGGGAAGCGGCCGGAGTCGCGCGTCGGCGGGGTCGCGGCCTGGGGAGGACCCGCATCCGGCGGAGCAACGACGACCTCCGAGGTCGATTCCTCCTCGTCGAACGCAGGATTCGAAGCGGCGGGAACCAGCACGGTGGTCCGCCGGAGCGAGGGAGCCGGCGACTTCGTGCGCGACTTCTTGTCGCCCGTCCGGGTCGAACCCGAAGCGTCCTTGTCTGTCTCCGCATCGCTCCGCGCCGGAGGGGTGATCTCCGACGTCGGCTCTTCTTCGTCGAAGGCCTTCGACGGAGCACCCGGGACCAACACGGAGTCGAGCGGGCGCGGCGGAATCATCTCCGACGTCGGCTCGTCTTCGTCGAACGCCTTCGACGGAGCGCCCGGGACCAGCACGGAGTCGAGCAGGCGCGGCGCACCCCGCTGCGACGTGAGCGTGGAGTCCCGGGGCGCCGGAGCCTGTGCTCCCGATGCAGTTGCCTCGGGCTGTGCGGCCGGGTTCGGAGTGGCAGCCGACTTCGCGGCGAGGTCCTTCGCGGGGGCGGCTTCCGTCCGCGCAGCATCGAGCGATGAAGACTGCTCCTGCGCAGCAGTCGACTTCGCTTCACGCTCCTTCGCGGATGCAGCTGCCGTCGGCGCAGCATCGAGCATCGAGGACGGTTGCAGCGCAGCAGTCGGCTTCGCTTCGCTCGCCTTCTCGGAGGCAACCGCCGTCGGCGCAGTATCAAGCGACGAAGGCTGTTCCTGCGCAGCAGTCGGCTTCGCTTCGCTCGCCTTCACAGAGGCGACTTCCGCCAATGCGGCATCGACTGATGCGGACTGTCCTGGCGCAGGTGCCGACTTCGCGTCGCGCTCCCTCGAAGAGCCGCCTACCTCCAACAACGCGGCATCGACCGATACGGGCTGCTCTGGCGCAACAGTCGACTTCGCGTCGAGGTCCTTCGCAGAAGCGCCTTCCGCCAAGGCATCGAGCGATGAAGACAACTCCGGCGCAGCAATGGACTCCGCGTCGAGGTCCTCCGCGGAGGCGGCTTCCAGCAACACGGCATCGCGCAGTGCGTTCGAATCCGGCGCCGAGGTCGACTTCGTACCGGGTTCGTTCGGAGGACCGGCTTCGGTCGAAGCGGAATCACCCGGTGCGGACGACCCTGTCACCACGGTCGAGTTCGCGCTGAGTTCCTTCGGCGATCCATCCGATACCGGAGCGCCCTGCTGCAACGGGCTCGGGGGCACCGCGGAGCCACCATCGAGCGAACCCGGGTGAGCCCACTTCTCCTGCGGGACGTCGACCGACGAAGCCCCACCTGACTTCTCTTCGGCCACCTGCGCCACGTCGACGGTCGGTGACACCTCCAGCGTCGTCACCGACGGCACGGCAGAAGGCGCAGGGCCGGAGACCGCAGCCGCGGAGTCCCCCGTCACGAACGGGAACTCCGTCGAATGGAAGGACAGCGCCGCGTCGGCACGCCCAGCCGCTGGAGCCTCCTCCTCGGCCACCGGCTGCGTCGCGGCCCCGTCAGCGGGCCCCACCGGTCCGCCACTCCCACCGGCGTCCACCGGGCCCGTGTCCCTCGCTCCAGGCGAAGCCACCGCCCTCTCCGCAGGAGTCACCGCGCGGGCCCTGCCCGGTCCTTCATCCTCCCAGGGAAACTCCGGTCCTCGCGCCGCCGCACGCCCCACCGCCGCCCACTCGCCCAGCGGCACCTGCACCGTCGCGGCCCTCGCCGAGGCCCCCTTCACCACCTCCACGGGCACCGTCGGCAGCTCCAGCACGGTGTTCCCGCGCTCCGGATCCGACAACGCCAGGGCGGACACCTCCACCGTCTTCGTCCGGGACTCGTCGTCCTCCGGCTCCTGCCGCGACGGCGCGCCCTTCGCCACCCGCTCGCGCAGCACGTCCATCACGAAGCGGGCCCGCGCGTCGCCCGGCGCATCCATCAGCAGCAGGCCGTTGAGCACGGCCGCGGCGCGCGCCTCCTGACCACTGCGGCGCAGCACCCTCGACAACTGCCGGCGCACCTCGCGGCGCACCTCGCCCCGCTCGGCCACCATCGCCGCATCCAGCAGGGAGATGACCTCGCGCTCCGTGCCCGCCCGCAACGCGTGCCGCACCAGCACGGCCGCGAGCCGGGGCGTCATCGGCAGCGTGCGGCTGGCGGCGACCAGCCCGGAGTACGCCCGGGCCGCCTGTCCCTCCCGAAGCAGGCGGGCGGCGTCCTGGCAGACCTGGGCCAGCGCGCCTCGCACGTCTTCGCCGCGCAGGGCCCTTCCAGGTCCGCGCGGGGAAGGCTCCGGCGTTCCAGGACCTTTGCCGTTTCTCCCGCCACCCATGAGGTTCCCAGTCTACACACGATGCGCCGGACGGTGGGGCCCTGTCCTCCCTCCCCGGGCAATCCCGGTTTCCGCTTCAGGAAGCAGCGTCCCCGCCCCCGATGGGGCCTTCGGGCACCTGCACTCCCGCCGCGACGAAGAACGCCCGCAGGTCCTCCGGCACCGCCGCCTCCAGCCGCAGCGGCTGACCCGTGCGCGGATGCCCCAGCTCCAGCGCCTGCGCATGCAACAGGCAGCGCGGCGCCTTCAGCCCTCCCGCGCTCCCCGCCCCGCCATAGCGCGCGTCCCCCAGGATGGGCGTCCCCAGCGCCGTCAGGTGCGCGCGGAGCTGGTGCGTGCGACCCGTCCTGGGCAGCAGCTCCACCAGGCAGAACGCATCGCCCGCGAACAGCGTGCGGTAGTCCGTCCACGCGGGCACGCCGTTGGCCGCGCGGGTCGCCCTCCAGCGCCCGGGCCGCGACGGATCCTTCGACAGGGGCAGGTCCACCGTGCCGCCCGCCGGAAGCCCCGGCCCCGTCGCCGCGAGGTACCGCTTGCGCGCGGTGCCCTCCCGGAACGCCTCCGCCAGCGCGGCCGTGGCGGACGCCGACTTGCCGAACACCGTCACCCCGGACGTCTCCCGGTCCAACCGGTGCACCAGCCCCGCCGTGCCCCCCAGGTGCGCGCCCACGAGGTCCACCAGGCTTGTGCCCACGCGCCCCTCCGAGGGCTGCGCGTTCAGGCCCGCGGGCTTGTCCACCGCGATGACGTCCGCGTCCTCGAAGAGCACGCGCAGGGGCGCGGACGGCCCCACGGCCTCCAGCGGACTCTGCCCCGCCTCCTCCAGCACCACGGTCACCACCTGCGCGGACTGGAGCTTCACCGCCCCGTCGCGCGCCCGGCGGCCCGCCACGTACACCGCGCCCACCTCCACCAGCCGCCGCGCGTCCGCCACCGGCAGCCCCAGCTCCGCCGCCACCGCGTCCGCCAACGCGCGGCCCACGTGCGCGCCCTCTCCCCGGAACGTGCGGCGCTTCATCGCGCGCCCTCCCCTTCCACCCGGGACGTGAGGGGGGCATGCAGCCAGACGGCGGAGGCGGAGCACATGGCGCGACACTCTATGCGCGCCATCCCTGCCGTGACGCGGGCTTCCTGTTACCTTCCGCGCCGCCATGGACCGTCCCCTGCATACCGTCCGGTCGCGGCTGGATGACTTCCTCGCCGAGCTGGCCACCCTCCAGTACCGCTACGGCGCGGGCCTCTCCCCCGACCTCCCCGTCGCGCGCCTCCACGCCTCCTTTCCGGAGTTGTCCTCGCTGGAGACCTTCTCCGCCGCCAACGAGGCGCTCGCCAAGGCCCGCCTTCGCGAGGACACCCTCGCCGTGCGCCGCATCACCCTGGTGCGCGAGCTCATCGCCACCCAGGTGGAGGAATCCCTCGCCACCCGCGCCGGGGACGCCGTCGTCGCGCTGGAAGCGCACTCGCACATCCCCGCGGATGACCAGACGCTGTCGCTCTCCCAGGCCCTGGCCCAGCTTCCCCGCGAACAGAACCGCGCCCGCCGCGCCCTGCTGGAGCGCGGCGCCGGCAACTTCCTGTGGGAGCACCGGGGCCCTTATGGAGACCGGCGCGACGCCGCCCTCCAGGCCGCGGAGCAGCTGGGCTTCGCGAACTACCCCGCCCTGCGCCAGGACGTCACCGGCATTGACGCGGGCAAGCTCGCCGAGGCCGCCGAGGAGACGCTCCGCGCCACCGAGGACGCCTACCGCGACGTGCTGGGCTACGTGCTGCGCAAGATTGAACCGAACCTGCGCGCGCTCCCCGGCGGCGAGGCCCGGCGCCACGACGTGCAGGCCGCCATGCGCGCCCCGTGGATGGATGCCCACTTCCGGCGCGAGGACACCCTGCCCGCCGTGATGCGCTGGCTGTCCGACTGGGGCCTGCGCCCCGACGCGGGCGGACGCATCCGCCTGGACGACGAGGCCCGCCCGGGCAAGGCGTCACGCCCCTTCGTCGCCGCCGTGCGCGTGCCGGACGAAATCCGGCTCGTCCTCCAGCCCCGGGGCGGCCTGGACGCGCTGGGCGACCTGCTCCACGAGCTGGGCCACGCCTGGCACCTGGCCCACGTGGACGAGGACGCCCCCATGGAGCTGCGCCGGCTGGGGGACGCGTCCGTCACGGAGGCGTACGCGACCACCTTCGAGCGGCTGCTGCTGTCGCCCGCGTGGCTCAAGCGCTACCTGCACCTGCCCTCCGGCACGGTGAAGGACTCCGTGCGGCTGTCCGCGTTCCACGCGCTGACGGTGCTGCGCCGGCACTGCGCGAAGCTGCCCTACGAGCTGTCGCTGTCCACGAAGGGCGCCTCCGCCGACCGCGCCGACGAGTACGCCGACGGTCAGCGCCGCGCCCTCTTCGCGCAGCCGCACCCGGGCTTCTTCCTGCATGACGTGGATCCGCAGCTCTACGTCACCCGCTACCTGCGGGCCTGGGCCCTGGAGCCCCGGCTCACCGCGTACCTGCTCGAGCGGTTCAACGAGGACTTCTGGCGCAACCCGGCCGCCTTCGCCTGGCTGCGGGGACTCTTCGCGCGGGGCGGCGCCGCGGACGCGGAGGGGCTGGCCATGGAGATCTCGGGCACGCCGTTGGCGTTACCCGAGGCGGGAGCGCGCCTCGTGGCCATCCTCAACCAGTAGGGGCTTCACGCCCCCTGTGGCACCACCCCGACGCCCTGCGAGGGGCGCCGACGCTTCGGCGCCTGCTTCGGCGCCTACTTCTTCTTCGTGCGCAGCGCGCGGACGATCTTGTCCTTCGTCGCGTTGGCCGGAGCCTCGGGCGTCCGGGCCGCGGCGGGCGCCTTGGAGGCGTTGGCCGCCGTGCGCGTCTGGCCGGTGCGCGCGCGCATCGCCTTCATCAGCTGCATCTCGATGACGAGCAGCTCGTCGGCGAGCTCCGCGTTGGCACCCGCGGCGCGAGGCAGCGGCGCGGTCTTGCTGGCGGCACCCGCTCCATGCCGCATGCGCAGGGCCTTCTCCTCCTCGGCCGTCAGCGTCGTGGACTTCTCCAGCGCCGCCTTGACGTCTTTCGCGGTCAACGTGCTACTTCCGACCTTGCGCTCCATCTCCGCTCCCTTCGTTGTGCACGCCTGAACACCCGAGCATGTCAGATGCGTCTGGGCCGCAACCGACGAGGATTGTAGGGGACGCAAGAGGGCCGTCAAAATTTCTTCCAACAGGTCGCTGCCAATCTGTAGCGACCCGCCCCACCTGCTACAGGCGCATCCCCAATCCCAGGAAGACGGACGTCAGGCTCTGCCGGTCGCCGGAGAAGGGGTCGCCGCCGGCGGAGAAGTTCTGGTAGCGCGCCTCGCCGGAGAGGAAGAAGCCCCTCCCCACCTCCACGCCCACGCCGCCGCTGAACTCCACGCCCACCTGGAGCACGCGGCTGCCCAGCGCGTCCGGGGCTGACGGCTGCGGCCTCGCGTGGGGCACGAGCAGGCTGGCCCCCAGGCCCAGGAAGGGCCGCACCCGCGTGTCCCCCAGGGGCACGAAGCGCACCGCCATGGGCGTCACCTCCGTGAGGTGCCGGCCGGACGCCAGGTGGCCGCCCACCTCCAGCACCGCCCCCGTCTTGCGGTACGCCCAGCCCAGGCCGGCGGTGTAGCCCACGCTGCGCCCCACCTCCGCGCCCTTGAGCACGTAGGCCCCGAGCGGCGCCACGGTGACACCCAGGCTTCGGGGAGACTCGGCGAGGGCGGGGGCCGCGAACAACGCGAGCCCGCAGCACGCCAGGGAGAGGGCGGAGCGGAACATGCCCCACCCCCAGAGCAAGGCGAGGGCCAGGGGGATTCCCAGCCACATCAAGCACTTGCGAGCGGCCTCTCAACTTTTGAGAGGCCCGGTAGGACATGGCCGTCACAGCCTTTGAAGCCGTGGGGCGTCCAACGGGTCCGGGCGCGCCCGGACCGGGTGTGTCAGGTGCCTTCGCCCTCGTCCTCGGGCTCGGGCTCGGCTCCGGGCTTGGCGGGGGTGGTGGCGCCGGGGGTGGTCGGGGAGTCGCCGGGCTTGCCGCGCGGGATGCCGAAGTAGTCCAGCGCGTCCGCGATGCCCTGGGGCTTGTCCGCGTCCGGCAGGAAGTCCTGGGGCGGCTGGAGCTTGGGGTCCTTCCCAATCTCCGTGAGGCTCGACTCCAGGGTCATGCGCAGCTCGGCCGCCTCTGTCGTCTTCTCCTGGGGCACGCCGATGCGCCCGTCCAGCCGGGCCTTGAGGACGACGGACGTCTGCGCGTCCACCAGCACCTCGCCCTCCAGCGAGCGCGGCGTCCGGTGGGTGAAGAAGTTCGCGCGGCGCTTCGTCGTTTCGTCCGCGCCGGAGCGGGGCGCGAAGGCGGCGGGCATCTTCTGCGCGGTGACGCCCTCCAGGGCGGGGCCCAGGGACACGGCGTACTTCCACGCGGTGCGGCCCTCGTGGGTGACGGTGCCGGCGGGGGTCAGCTTGATGCGGCCCTGGAAGAGGCTGTCGAAGTCGCGGATGGCGCCGGTGAGCTCCGTGCGGGTGCGCTCGGCCATGCCGCGGTCGCGCAGGCGCTGGCGGTAGGGGCCGTAGCGGTTGCGCGCGAAGACCTGGCCCTGCACGCGCATGACCTCCAGGCCCTGGTCGCGGGAGTTCTCCAGGATGCCGTGGAAGTCGCCGTTGACGCCCCCGGGGCCGGCGCGGAAGGAGCGCGTCTCCGTGAGCTTCACGGGGTTGTTCCCGTTGGGACCGGCCCACTCGTAGCTGAGGGTGGACTGGAAGAAGTGCGGGCCCAGCCGCTCGGTGACCTCCGCGGCGTCCATGCCCAGGATGCGGCGCGACACCTGGGGGTTGTCCGCGACGTCCTCCGGCGGCAGCTTCTGCTTCGCGGAGGCGACGACCTTCGGCGGGTCCTCCGGCGAGAAGATGCGGGCCTTGGCCGCCTTGTCGACCGGGTCTGAGCAGCCGGTGGCGGCCAGGACCAGGGCAAGGGCGGCGGACTTCGTCAGACTTCTCACGGAACCTCCACGACACGGAACGGCGGGGGCGGCAAGTTACGTGGGGGCCACAGGAGCGGCAAGCGGTGGCTTGCGTGCAGCCGTGCAAGGGATAGAACGCCCAACCCATGCAGAACCTGCGAGACAAGTTGTTGAAAGCGGGCCTCGTCTCCGAGGAGCAGGCCAAGAAGACCGAGTCTTCTCCCACGCCTCCCCGACGACCGGCCTCCCCCCCTGGGGACGACCGGGGGAGCGCTCCACGCGCCCCCGCCCACCGGGGACGTGACGAGAACCGGACATCGGGAGGCCCGCCGCGTCGAGACGACCGCGGAGGTCCGCCGCGCCGCGAGGGCGGTGGAGGAGCCGGAGGTCCGCCGCGCCGTGAGGGCGGTGGCGCCGGTGGCCCCCCACGCGGTGGAGGCGCCGGAGGTCCGCCGCGCCGCGAAGGCGGTGGAGGCTTCCGGGGACCGCAGGGCGGGTTCGCCGCGTCCGGGCGTCCGGCCGCGACCGACAAGCCCATCCCCAAGCTGCCGCCCCTGCCGGGCTCCAAGGCCTACCAGCGCGCCGAGTCCAAGAAGCAGGTGGAGCTGGACCGGGCGCTGCGCGAGCTGGTGCTGGGCTCGCAGGTGCCCCAGGAGCCGGGCGAGACGACCTTCTACTTCATGACGCGCAAGGGGAAGCTGCGCCGCATGGAGCTGTCCCCCACGCAGGCCAAGCAGCTGGAGGAAGGCGAGCTGGGCATCGTGGAGCGTCCGGAGCCCGCGCAGATTGAACACTCGCTCGTGCCCGCCACCGCGGCCGAGCAGATGTTCCAGCTGTCCGCCAAGTCCGTGCGCTTCTTCAACCGCAAGGACAGCCCCGTCGGCTTCATGAACGACGAGGAGCTCAAGGCGCAGCAGGCCGCCGAGGCCGCCGGCACCGCGCCGGAGATCCCCGACGAGCCCGTGGCCGCCGCGACCGAAGACGATGGGTCCGACGAAGCCGAAGCCGAAGCCGAGGCCGGCTCCGAACCGACGGCGGACGCCGCGCCCGAGACGGGCACCGGCAACGAGGGCGGCACGCAGTCCTGATTTCCTTCCCGTGCCCTCCCCTCCTCCCCACCGGGAGCGAGGGGAGGCGCGGCCTTCCACCTCCGACGCTCGAAGCGGCAGCGGCTCAGCCGAACGCGTCGATGCCGGTGATGGCCTTGCCGAGCACCAGCGTGTGCACCTCGTGGGTGCCCTCGTAGGTGAAGACGGACTCCAGATTGAGCATGTGGCGCACCGGCGGGTAGTCGTCGGTGATGCCGTTGGCGCCGTAGATGCTCCGGGCCACGCGGGCAATCTCCAGCGCGCTCTTCACGTTGTTGCGCTTGGCCAGGCTCACCATCACCGGGTTGCTCCTGCCTTCATCCTTGAGGCGCGCGAGCCGCAAGCTCAGGAGCTGCGCCTTCACGATCTCCTGGAGCATGTCCGCCAGCTTCTCCTGCGTGAGCTGGTAGCCGGCAATGGACTTGCCGTCGAACTGCGCGCGGGAGAGCGCGTACTCGCGGGCGCCCTCGAAGCAGGCGATGGCCGCGCCCGTCACCGCGAACGCGATGCCCGCTCGCGCGTTGTTGAGGCACGACAGCGGCCCCTTGAGGCCCACCACGCCGGGCAGCACGTTGCGCTCCGGAACGCGCACGTCCTGGAAGGTCAGCTCGCTGGTGAGCGACGCGCGCAGGGAGAACTTGCCGGGAATCTCCCGGGCGCTGAAGCCGGGCATCCCCTTCTCCACCAGGAAGCCGCGCACGGACTCCGCGCCACCGTCCTCCGTCTTCGCCCACACCACCGCGACGTCCGCGATGGAGCCATTGGTAATCCACGCCTTGGTGCCGTTGAGCACCCAGCTGTCGCCGTCCTTCCGGGCGCGGGCGCGCATGCCGCCGGGGTTGGAGCCGAAGTCGGGCTCGGTGAGGCCGAAGCAGCCGATGAGCGTCCCCTTCGCCATGCCCGGCAGGAAGCGCGCCTTCTGCTCGTCACTGCCGAAGGTGTGGATGGGGAACATGCACAGCGAGCCCTGCACCGACGCGAAGCTGCGCAGGCCGGAGTCCCCCCGCTCCAGCTCCTGGAGGACGAGCCCGTAGCTGACGGTGTTCATCCCCGCGCAGCCGTACCCCTGGAGGTTCGCGCCCAGCACGCCCAGCTCCGCGAGTCCCGGGACGAGGTGCGCGGGGAAGGTGCCGTCGCGGAAGTGCCGCCCGATGATGGGCAGCACCTCCGCGTCCACGAAGCGGGCCACGGAGTCGCGGGCGGCCTTCTCCTCGGCGGACAGCAGGTCGTCGATGCGGAACAGGTCGGTGATGTCGGCGCGGGGCATGCCGGGGTGCTTAGCGTCGCACTCCCGGAGCCGTCAAACGGACCCGCGGGTCCGGCACCCGGTGCTTCACTCCCCGCCGGGGACGAGCGCCTTCGGGTCCGCGTCGCGCAGGAAGTTGACCAGCGGACCGTCGATCTTCCGCTGGCCGTCCACCACCACGGTGGGCTTGAGGAAGAAGAGGGTCGCCCAGTTGAAGTCAGACAGCGCCTGCTCGGCGGCGTCGTTCCAGATGCCGTCCACGACCCCGGTGTAGTACCCGGCCTTGGACAGCGCGCCCTTCACGGTCTTCGCGGTCTCCGCGCTGAGCGGGATGAGGTCCGCCGCGTACGGCGCCGCGATGCCCGCCTGGTAGCGGTTCATCTCCACGTCCAGGTCCTTCAGCGCGGTCCTGCTGCTGTGCACGACGGCGTCCGCCAGCACCTTCGTGTAGAAGGTCGATTCGTTCTCCGAGGTCCAGACGCGGATGACGCCGGAGCGCTCGCCGTTGTTGTCCTGCCCCACGCGGGCCCCCAGCTTGAGCGACGCGAGCAGCCGCTGCGGAAGGCTTCCCTTGGCGCGCTGGAAGCCTGCGGCCATGGCGTTGCACATCTCAGCGGTGGTCTGGTTGTTGGCCTGCACCACGAAGGTGGCGCCCTTCACGGCGCAGCGCTGCGGGGTGTTCTGCGCGCCGGTCTGCTGGCCCACGGTGATGGTGCCGTCCGGCTTGAGCTTCACCACGGCGAGCTGGCGGTAGTCCGCATACGGATCCACGGAGAACACGTAGTCGACGGCGGCCTGGGCCGTGTCGCCCGCGTCCGTGCGGGCGATGGCCGCCTCGGCGTCATCCACCGAGGGGTAGAACATGGTGGCCACCGCCACGTCCGGGCGGCCGTAGGGCACGAGGCCGCTGATGCCCGCGGGGAAGGAGATGCTGGCCACGCCGCACGACTTCTCCACGGCGTCGCACGCGACGATGGCGCGCGTGCCCAGCAGCCGCGGGTTGATGGGGCCCGGTGCCGCCGCGAAGGCGGAGGTGGAGGCGAGCATCAGGGACGACACGGCCAGCAAGCCACGCTTGAAGGACTTCATATGCAGGAGACCTCTGGAGTTGGGGGGGCCGGGTGTCTGCCATCCGCGCCCGGCGGCGCTGCTGCTCCATGAAACGCACGTCGCACGCGCGCATATCGGCGCGGACGTGCGGATATGCTGCCGGCCATGGCAAGCGAGACGACGAAGACGGTGGTGGTGACGGGCGCCAGCCGGGGCATTGGCCGCGCGGTGTCCCTGGCGTTCGCGCGCGAGGGCTATGACGTCTGGGCGCTGGCGCGCTCCGCGGAGTCACTGGAGGCGCTTCGCAAGGAAGGCGGCGACCGCATCCGCACGCACGCGGTGGACGTGGCGGACGAGGCCGCGCTGCTCGCCGCGTGCAAGACCATCCTCGCCATGGGGCCGCCCCGGGTGCTGGTGAACAACGCGGGCATCACCGTGTCCGCGCCGCTGACGAAGACGAGCACCGCGGACCTGGCGAAGGTGATGGCGGTGAACGTGACGGCGCCCTTCATCCTGTGCCGCGAACTGATGCCGGCCATGGTGGCGGCGGGCGGCGGGCGGGTCATCAACATCGGATCCATCACGTCCACGCGCGGGGCGAAGTACACGTCCGCGTACTGCGCGTCCAAGCACGCGCTGCTGGGCCTGACGCGCGCGCTGGCGGTGGAGTACGCGCGCAAGAACGTCACGGTGAACAACGTGAACCCGGGCTGGGTGGAGACGGACATGTTCGCCGGCGCCACCGCCGCCATCTCCAAGACGACGGGCCGCACCGAGGAGCAGGCCCGCGAGGCCCTGGCGTCGATGAACGCCATGGGCCGCATCGTCCAGCCGGAGGAGGTCGCGGCGGTGTGCCTCTTCCTGGCTTCGGAGGCGGCGGGCGCCATCACCGGCGCGGCCTACGCCATCGACGGGGGCGAGGCGGGGTAGGCCCCAGCGCCCACGCCAGGCTCCGGCACAGCCGTCACAGCCGGTACTGCTCCACGATGGTGGTCACCTCGTGCGAGGCGGTGGTGAGGCGCGCGGCGGCCACGGCGCTCGTGGCCACGCGCTCCACCGTCTCGTCCGCCAGCCGGACCAGGTCGCTCAGCGCGGCGAACAGCTCCGCGATGCCCGCGTCCTGCTGGCTCACCATGTCCGCGATGCTCTTCACCGACTCGCTGTTGTTCTGGATGAGCATGGCCAGCGCGCGCAGGCTCTCGCCCGCCGCCCTCGCCTGGTCCAGGCCGCCCTCCACCTCGCGCGAGCCGCCCTCGCTCGTCTTCACCGCCTCGGAGATGGCGCGGCCGATGTCGCCCAGGATGGACTGCACGCGCGACGTGGCCGTCGCGGACTGATCCGCCAGCGAGCGCATCTGCCGCGCCACCACCGCGAACGCCCGCCCCGCCTCGCCGCTGCGCGCCGCCTCGATGGCCGCGTTGAGCGCCAGCACGTTGGACTGGTCCGCCAGGTCCTTCACCGTGCCGGTGATGTCACCCACCTGCCGCGTGCGCTGCCGCAGCTCCGACACCGTGCTGGAGATGCGCTCCACCTGCGTGCGGATGTGCGTGAGGCCTCCCACGCTGCCCGCCACCGCGGACTCGCCGGCCTGCCCCACCGCGCCCGCCTTCTCCGCCTCGCGCAGCACGCCCGTCGCCCGCTGCGCCGCCGCCCGGGAGCTCTCCTGGAGCTGGCGCGCGGCGATCTGCGTCTGGTGCAGCGCCGCCGCCTGCCGCGTCACCGCGAGGTTCTGGTCCGACGCGGACGTGGCCAGCTCCAGCGCCGTCGCCTCCAGCTCCCGCGCCGACCCGCGCAGCGCCAGCAGCACCGCGCGCAGCCGCTCCATCATGTCCCCGAAGGACCTGGCGAGCTGGCCAATCTCATCCGTGGAGTGGTGGAGCTGCAGCCTGCCGCTGAAGTCGTTCTCCGCCACCACCCGCGCCGCCGCCGTCGTCAGCGCGTGCAGGGGCGCCATCATCCGCCGCACCACCAGGAAGATGCTCGCGCCCGCCAGCAGCGCCACGAGCAGGCCCACCCCGAGGATGCGCACCAGCGTGGAGCGCGTCCGCGCCCACTCCGCCGCCGCGCCCCGCGCCAGCACCAGCTCCAGCCCCTCGCCCACCTCCACCCGCGACAGGTGCAGGGTTGCGTCCCCCACCGCCACCGCGCTCCCGTCCGCGGATGCCCCGGCCGTCGCGGAGGCCAGCAGCGCTGGCGCCGTCACCGCGTGCACCGACTGCGCCACCAGGCGCGGCCCCACGCGCAGCAGCGCCTCCAACTGCTCACTGCCCGCGCCAAGCCGCCCCAGCGCCTCCGCGCCCACGTCCGAACCCACCACGAGGTAGCCCACCAGCGTGCCGTCGAGCTTCAGCGGCTCGGCCGCCGCGAGCAGGGGCGCGCCCTCCCCCGGCAGCAGCACCTGCCCCTTCTGACGCACCACCTTGTCCAGCCCGGAGAGGTTCCCCTCCCGCGTGGCCGCGACGAGCCGCCCGTCCGCGCTCGTGAGCGCCAGCAGGTCCACGCCCAGCACCGCGCGCTGCTCCGCCAGCAGACCCGCCACCGCGCGGCCCGGGGACGCACGCGACAGCTCCTGCGCGAACGCCGGATGGGCCGCAGCCACGCGGGCCAGCTCCGAAGCGACGCGGACCTCCTGCTCCTTCAGCGACTCCCAGCGGACCTTGTCCTGCGCCAGCGAGGAGACCATCTCGGTCTCCACCCGCGAGCGCAGCGACAGCCCCAGCAGCAACGCGCTCCCCAGGGTGAGGACGACAACCACGGCGGTAATGGCCGCGGTCAGGCGCGCGGCAAGGCTGAGCGTCATACGCAACGGGTACTCGGTCGATGAAAGGGGGAGTGACGCGAGGGGGGAAGCACCAGATTAACCTGGAAATATTTGAGGATTGAAGTCCCTGTGAAATGCGACTCCCCTCCGTCCCCGCGGACCCACCTCTTCAGGTCGGCGGGACCCTCTGACCTGACGGGTCCACGCACGGGCCTTCACGTCCCAGCTCCGGCGCGAGAGGCGCTCAGGCCGCCGCGACGCGCAGCACGACGGCGGTGATGTTGTCGCGACCGCCGGCCTCGTAGGCGGCGTTCACGAGCGCGTCACACGCGACCTGGGCGGACGGGGCCTTCAGCCACTCCGTCAACGTCTCCGGGCCCAGCGGCTCGTAGAGGCCGTCCGAACACAGGAGGAACACGTCCCCCGGCTGCGTCTCCAGCCGCTGCACGGTGGGCTCCGCGTTCTCGGTGCCCAGGGCGCGGGTGATGAGGTGCCGCAGGTTGGCCGGGTTGCCGGGAGGCTCGCGGCCCGCCGCGCGCAGCTCCTCGATGAGCGAGTGGTCGCGCGTGAGCGACTCCAGCTGTCCATCCCGCAGGCGGTACAGGCGGCTGTCGCCCACGTGGGCCACCGCCGCGCTGCGCTCGCTCACCACCAGCGCCACGACGGTGGAGGCCATCTCCTTGAGCTTGCCCACGCGGCGCACGCGCAACGTGCGCTGGGCGAGCGCGGTGCAGGCCGCCAGATAGTTCTCCTCGCGGCTCTTCGCGGGATCCACGGCATCCGGCCACGTGCCGTCCTGGTCGCGGTCCAGCCGGTCGCTGAAGCCCGCGAAGGTGTCCACCACGCACTGGCTGGCGACCTCGCCGCCCTCCTGGCCCCCCAACCCATCCGCCACCACGAACAGGCCGCGCTCGGGCAGGACGCAGTACGCGTCCTCGTTGTGCGGCCGCCGCCCGATGTGGGTCTGCCCCGCGCTCTCGAATCTCATGACTGCCGCCTCCTGGCTGGGCTCCCGTACAGCAAGCGGGAGGCCAGCGGCCATGTCTCTTCGCGCCCGGGGCGCCCCCACGAGGTTTTCTGTCCTGAAAGACGCGCGGATGCTCTTTCCGTAGACCCCATGGGACTCCCCTGTCCGCCGAGCGACGTTGCGCCCGTGCCCGCTTCGCCTCGCCCTGAGGCTCGTTCGGGGTGGCCACCTTGGCGGCCGTGCCTAGCTTCGCAGGAGAGAACTGAACAGATTTCCAGCCCCCAAGAAAGGGTGGGAGCCATGGCCGTCGAGGACTTGAAGGCAAACGGGATGATGTCGCACCTGCTCGCGTCGCTGGAGGCGGGAGAGGATATCGGCCATTACGGCCGGTTGGTGTTCGCGATGGTGGCGCGGCACTTCGTGGACGACGCGGCGCTCGTGCGCCTGCTGCGCCAGGACCCCGCGTGCGACGAGGCCCAGGCGCACGCCCTGGTGGAGCAGGTGAAGGGGCGGGACTACAGCCCGCCGCGCCGGGAGAAGGTGCTGGAGTTCCAGTCGCGCCAGGACTTCCCCATCTGCCCCAACGCGGACGACCCGGACGCGTGCAACGTCTACAAGGACCTGCGCTTCCCGGAGCACGTGTACGCGCACATCGGTGAATACCGGGAGCAGAAGGCCCACGCGGCGAGCGAGGAGGCGGATTCCGCGGCCGCCCCCTAGCAACTCCTCGCGGGCCCGGCGGACAATCAGACGCTGCCCGACGTGCGGGCCATCACCCGAGGACCACCATGACCTCCATCCGCCGCGTGGGTTCTGGCATCTCCACGTCCCGGGCCCACTCCATCTCCGCGGAGCTGGAGGTCACCGCCCCCGTGCGCCAGGAGGCCCTGGCGCCGGTGGATCCGGTGCGGCGCGGCTTCTCCGACAACAGCGACTTCCAGGCGGACGCCGAGGGCGACCTGGCTGGCGCGCTGCTCGCCGACCTGGGGCTCACCGAAGCCGGCCCGGCCCCGCGGGGGCGCGCGTCCCCCGCGTCCCCTGACGCCTCGGAGGCCTCCCGGGCCGCGCTGCTGGAGAACTCCCAGCTGCGCACCTTCGCGGGCGTGAGCGAGTTCGAGGCCTCGGCGCCCTCCTACGCGCAGCTGCTGGGCACGGCGCAGCCCTCGTCGTCGCCGCTGATGCAGGCGCGGCTGTTCAACGAGGGGCGGCGCACGGAGGCCGTGGACACGGACCCTTCCCTGGACCCGTCCGACATCCTGTCCCCCGACGACGCCGCGTGGGAACTCCAGAACCTGGACACCATGCCCCGCACCGTCTCCGCGCAGGAGGCGGAGGATCTGCTCTTCCTCCTGGAGTCGGGGGACCTGTCCCACCTGAGCGACGAGGAGCTGCGCGCGCTGAGCGAGGACGTGGGGGCCGAGTCCACCGACGCGGAGGTGGAGGCGTCCGCGCAGGGGACGGCCGGGGGCCCGGAAGGCTCCGAGGGCGACTTCCTGGCCACGCTGGAGGACAGCGGACCGGACTTCGCGGCCCTGGGTTCCATGAACGTGCCGCCGCCGGATGACTTCCTCGCGGACGTGAACGACTTCACCCTGGACGCGCCCGAAGCGATGGAGCCCAGCGTCGTGGTGGCCCCGGACGCGCACGTCGAATCCGCGGCCCAGGCCAGCGTCGAGGACGTGCAGGACGCCGACGTCATGGAACTGGAGCCGGAGCCGGAGCCGGGCTCGGACACCCCGCCTCCGCCCCCGCCGCAGGAGTCCTGAGCGGCCGAGCGCTCCGAGCCTCAGGCGGATTCGGACCTCAGGGCCTCTGCGGGGGCCCGTGCTTCTCCGCGAGCACGGCGTCGAGCTGCGTCTGCGCCTCCATGACGTCCTTCTGGAGCTCTTCCGTGTAGCGCTCGCGCTCCGGGCTCTTCCATTCCGCGCTCGAGAACTGCTGGAGCGAGTACTCGCGCGTGGTGTGCACCGGGCCGCGCAGCGTGACCATCAGCTCGCGGTCCGGGTCGCCGGACTCCTTGAGCAGGAAGCCCTCCACGTCGCGCAGCACCAGCGGGAACGTGGGCGCCTCGTCGCGGATGAGCTTGCCGAAGACGGAGAGCTTCACCTCGTTCAGGCCCTCGGGCAGCTCCTCGTTGAACGACACCGACGCGAACGGGACGCCGCCCTCGTCATCCATGCGCCCGGACACCACGTACCGCCCTGGCTTGCGGACCTGCACGGACAGGTACAAATCCAGTGAGCCGCCCTCCAGGGACTCGCGCACCCGGCGCGTGAAGGTGGCCGGCGGCGCGGGCGTGTAGAGCACGTCGAAGAACGTCCCGTCCTCCACCGACCCCGAGCGCACGCGCACGTCCACGCGCAGCGTGCCCGAGTACATCGCGAAGCCCTGCTTCGACGGCTGGAAGCGGCCCGTGAGCATCCCGTCCCCCGCCACCGCGTCGCCGTCGCGGCCGTCGTCCCCGAAGGGGATGGGCACGCCCGCCACGCCTCCCGCGCCCCGCATGTGGTCCGCTTCATGGGCCACCGCGGACACCACCGAGCACGGCCGCGGCTCACGGCGCGAGTCCTCGCACGCCACGGTGAAGAGCACCGTCTCGTTGCCGACGACGAACACCTTGTCCTGCTTGAGCCGCAGCTGCACGTCGGAGGTGCCGTCCTCCGCGGCCTTCACGCTCAACGGCCGCGTGCGCTCCGGCTCCGCCAATTCCATCTCATCCGGATGCTCGCTGCTGGGGCGGGACTCGGGCGGATAGCGCGTGGCCGCCACGTAGGCCTCCAGCGAGCGGCGCGCGCGCTCCAGGCGCTTCTGCCACAGCTCGCGCCGGGCCTCGCGCTCGCGGGCCTCCGGGCTGAGCAGCGACGGCGCCGCCGCCACCGCTTCCGCAGACGAGGACGAGGACGGGCCCGCGCGGCCGGCCGGGGCCCGTGTCCCGTCTCGTGCGTCGGGAACCGGGCCCACCACGTCCTCCGGCTCCGGCGTCCCCCGCGCGACCTCCGCTCCCTCGCTCGCATGCCACCAGAACAACACCCCACCCCCGAGCATCAACGGCACGAGGGCAAGGAACCACCGGCCGCGTCGCGACCAGGATTGGGAGGAGAGGCGGCCGTCGTCGGGGGTCATGAGCGGGCTTCGCCAGAGGGGGGCGGGGGAAGCCGTGCAGTCTAGTACGCGTACGTGACGACGTCCTCGCGCACCTTGGAGACGATGCCGCCCCAGTTGCCATTGGCGTAGTGGTTGTACGCCTCGCCGTCATCGCGCAGGGCCACGGTGTGGAAGCTCCACTTCGCCCGGCCGTCGCTGCACGCCGCCGTGCCCGTGTTCAGCGTGCCGCCGCAGAACCAGTCGCCCGGGTTGCAGTAGGACCCGTTGCCGCTGCCGGACACACCGCCCGTGGAGTGGTAGGCCACCGCCTCGTCGTCCTGTCCCGCGAGGACGCCGGAGTACGCCGTGCCCTTGGCGCCGGCGAACATGTAGAACCACACATTACGCGTCGTGTTGTGGTTGTACATGGCGCGGGCCGTCGAGACGACCAGGTCGCTCACCAGCGGTGAACCGTCCGCCCAGCCGACGAGCTCCGCCAGCTCGCTGCCGCCGCCCGCGCCGGACGCCACGTTCACCCACTTGATGTTCCAGCCCGTCTGCGTGGTGCCGTCCAGGTTGCCGCACTCGCCGTTCGCGCCGGGCGTGGCGTTCTTCTTCGTGCGCGTGCTGCCGCCGTACAGCGACAGGGCGTAGCCGATCTGCAGGTCACCGGCGCTGTGCGCGGCGATGTAGCACCAGTTCGTGCCCGTGCAGAAACAGTCCAGCGCGTTGCGCACCCGGTAGTTCTCCGTGCCGATGCGCTGCGTGCCGTTCCAGTTGACCGCCTTCTTGTTCACGCCCGCCGCGGTGCTCGACGGTCCCCAATAGCTGAAGTCGTTGTAGTTGCCGGCCTGCGTCGTGTTGCCGTTCTTGCCGTGGATCCACAGGGTGTAGTTCGTCGCGGCGGCTTCGGTGCTCACCAGCAGCGTCACGGCGGCCACGGCCGCGCCCATCAGCGTCTTCATCGGGGTGTGTCTCCAGTGCCTCTCGTGCAACTGAGAGGGCGTTCGCACGGCCGCAGGCCGGGCGGGGGGACAACCAGTCTAGAAGTCGCATTACAAGAAAGCGATAAGCCGACAGCCCTGCTGTCATGGGAAGAGCTGACGCGGTGCGCTGGCCTTGAGCGTCAACCCAGTGCGTCGAGTCCGCCGGCGCGCACGAAGTGCTCCAGCCGCTCCAGGGCCTCCGGCAGGTTCGCGCGGCCCAGCCCCAGGCGGAAGTGCGCGCCGGGGAAGCCATACACGTCACCGGGCAACAGCAGCACGCCTTCGCGGGCGATGAGCGCTTCGGTGAAGCGGGCCACGGGGACGTTCCGCAGCAGGCGCGGGAAGGCCACGCTGCCGGCGCGCGGGCGCACCCAATGGAAGACGTCCGCGTGGCGCGCGAAGAAGGCGTCCAGCAGGGCGAGGTTCGCGGTGAGCAGGCCGCGGCTTCGCGCCAGCACCTGCTCCTTCGCCTTGAGGGCGATGAGGGCCAGCACCTCGCTGGGGGCGCTGTTGCAGAGCGAGGTGTAGTCCTTGAAGGCGCGGCAGCGGGCCAGCAGCTCCGCGTCCCGGCACGCGAGCCAGCCCACGCGCAGCCCCGCGAGCCCGAAGGCCTTGGACATCACGCCCAGGCTCGCGCCCTTCGCGAAGCACGACGCGGCGGGCGGCAGCGTGTCCTCCGGGTCGTACTCCAGCAGGCGGTACACCTCGTCGGAGAACAGGAGGATGCCGCGCGCCTCGCAGAGCGCGCACAGGGCCTGGAAGGTGGCGCGGTCCGGCAGCGCGCCGGTGGGGTTGTGGGGGAAGTTCACCACCACCACGCGCGTGTCGGGGCGCAGCGCGGCCTCCAGCGCGTCCAGGTCCAGCGCCCAGCCCGTGTCTTCGCGCAGGGGCAGCAGCGTCACCTCCGCGCCGGTGGCGCGCGCCACTTCGTAGAGGGACTGGTAGCCCGGCCAGGTGACGACGGCGTGCGTGCCCGGGCCCAGCTGGACGTTCATCGCCACGAAGAGGGCCTCCTGCGCGCCCGCGAAGGTGAGGATGTCGTCGGGCGTAAGGCCCGGGTACATCCCGGCGATGGCCTCGCGCAGCGGGGGCAGCCCGGACGTCTCCGTGTAGCCCAGCGTCAGGTTCTCCCAGCGCGCCCGGTCCTCCGGCGTCGCGAGCGCCAGCAGGTCCGCCATGCGCCAGCCCTCCACGTCGGAGGCGCACAGCAGGTAGGGCGCGGCGAACTCCCAGCGCGCGAAGTACCGCTCCAGCTCGAAGTCGGGGATGTGCATGACGTCCTTCACGAAGAAGGCCCGCCTGCCTGTCTGGGGAAGGAGCGAGCCGTGGGCCTCTGCCGGACGGACGAGCGGACGGGCGCGCAGCCGGGAGCCGCCGGAGATGCATGCATAGCTTCCAGTCGCGACCCGTTGAAGCGCTTTCCCACCCTAGGGAGCCCGTATGGCCTCGACGAAAATCCCCCTCACGCTCCTGGACCCGGATGGCGGCTGGGTGAATGCCCCCGTCCACGTCTCTGAACTCGATGGACTGCCCGTCCTGCTGCACTTCTGGACCATGGACTGCGAGGAGTGCGCCGCGCAGTTCGAGGCCGTGAACCGGTGGGTCGTGGACTATGGGCCGCGTGGCCTGAAGGTCATTGGCGTGGACGTCACCCACTCCGAGACGGAGCTGCGGGACACCAACAAGGTGGAGGGCTTCGCGCGCGAGCACGGCCTGCGCCACCCCATCGCGGTGGATGACGGCTCGCTGGCGAAGGCCTACGGCGTGGACAAGCACCCCGCCTTCCTCCTCTTCGGCCCGGATGGCCGGTTGAGCAACCGCGCCGCGGGCAAGGACGCGCTGCGCCGCATCCGCGCGCTGCTCAAGGACCTGCCCCAGCAGCAGGAGCGGGCGCTGTCGGGCGAGGTGTCCGACGCCGAAGAAGCCCAGGCCCCGGCGGGGCCGTAGCGCGCCCCGGGCCACACCCTCCCCACCTTCCCCTCTCTGGAGTCGCACCATGGCTGACCGACGTCACACCGAGCGAAAGGGCCTCTCCCTGGGCACGCTGGCCGCGGGCATGGGCGCCGCGGCCCTGGGCGTGCGGCGCGCGCTCCGCCCCCGCTTCAGCTTCAAGGACCGCACGGTGGTCATCACCGGCGGCTCGCGGGGGCTGGGGCTGGTGATGGCGCGCCTGCTGCTGGCGGAGGGAGCACGCGTGGCCATCTGCGCCCGCGACGGCGAAACGCTCGAGCGGGCCCGCGTGGAGCTGGAGCGCGAGGGCGAGGTGCTGGCCCTGCGCTGCGACGTGCGCGACCAGGTGCAGGTGGAGGCGATGGTGAGCGCGGTGCACGAGCGCTGGGGCGCGGTGGACGTGCTCATCAACAACGCGGGCATCATCATGGTGGGCCCCCTGGAGTCCATGACGCTGGAGGACTTCGAGGAGGCCATCGACGTGCACCTGTGGGGGCCGCTGTACACGACGCTCGCGGTGCTGCCGGAGATGAAGCGGCGCGGCGAGGGCCGCATCCTCAACGTCTCCTCCATTGGCGGCAAGGTGAGCGTGCCGCACCTGGTACCGTACTCCGCGAGCAAGTTCGCGCTCGTCGGCCTGTCGGACGGGTTGCGCACGGAGCTGGCCCAGGACGGCATCCGCGTGACGACGGCGTGCCCGGGCCTGATGCGCACGGGCAGCCCGCGCAACGCGTCCTTCAAGGGCAACCACGAGAAGGAGTACGCGTGGTTCCACATCAGCGATTCGACGATGGGCCTGTCGATGAGCGCCGAGCGCGCGGCGCGCAAGATGCTGGACGCGTGCCGCAGGGGTGACGCGGAGGCCCTGGTGGGCCTGCCCACGAAGCTCGCCACCGCGGGCCGGGCGCTGGCGCCCAACCTCACCGCGCGCATGCTGGAGGTCTTCAACCGCATGCTGCCCCAGGACAGCGCCACGGACCGTCACAAGGGCAGCGAGAGCGAGACGCCCATCACCCGCTCGTGGCTCACGGAGATGAGCCGCCGCGCGGCGGAGCGCAACAACGAGAACGAGGTGTCCCTGCACTGAAGAGGCGCCGGGACAAGCAGGGACACCCGGGCGCGGGCCCTATGCCTTGCCGTCCATCTCCGCCAGCTCCATGCGCCAGTGGCCCCGGTGCTCGTAGGCCTGCGCGAGCTGGTCGTTCAACGCCGCCAGCATCTTCACGTTCCCGTCCTGCTCGTAGCCCTTGAGGGCCTCCGCGCAGGCGGGCACGCGCGCAAGGAACGTCTTGAGCGCATCCAGGCTCAATTCCTTCACATACATCCCGTACCCCAGCTTCTCCAGATACAGGGCATTGAGGACCTGTTCGAACTGGCCGCCCACGGGGATGCTCAAGAGCGGCTTGCGCAGGTAGACGGCCTCGCCCATCAGCGTGTAGCCGCCGCCGGCCACCACCGCGCGCGCCGTGCGCAGGTCGTCGATGAAGCCCGCCTCGCTGAAGGGCCGGTAGGTGAGGTTGCCCTCCACCTGGTCCTCCTTGATTTCGCGGCGCATGCCATAGACGCGGCACGGGACGCCGGACTGCTTGAGGATGTCCGTCAGGTGCGTGTTCGTCGTCGCCGTCTGGTACACGAGCAGGTGCTCGCCCGGCTCCGACTTCGCCGCGAGGATTTCCGGCCGGAGGATGGACGGCGCCAGCGTGGTGCGGCGCTTGCGGATGGGCGGGTAGAAGAACGTCGTCGCCAGGTAGTGGAAGGCCCCGGGCAGCTTCGCCTTCACGATGGCGCGCGTGGCCTCGAAGCTCTCCTCGTGGCCGGCCAGCAGTGAGGGCTCGTGCTGGCAGCGGTTGATGATCTGCATGTTGTCCACGCTGATGACCGGCAGCCGGTGGTTCTTCGCGAACAGGTAGCTGAAGGTCTCGAAGTCGCTCACCACCACGTCTGGCTTGAAGCCCTCCACCAGGTCGAAGTACTGGCGGATGTTCTGCGGCCAGCCCTTCACGGCGCCCTGCAGGTTCTGCAGCACCGTCTGCCACTTCTTCACCGAGTTCCCCTCGTACGCGATGGTCAGGCCCCAGATGCCGTGCACGTTCTGGAAGCGCTGGGACAGGTAGCTCTGCGCCCGCCCCGACACCACGATGTGGACCTCGTGCTCCTTCGTCAGCGCTTCGAGCAGCACGCGCGAACGCGTGGCATGCCCCATCCCCTCGCCGACGACCCCGTAAAGGATTCGCATGGTCCGGAAGCATACGCTGCGGGCGCCCTCCACCGCCCCGTCCAGGCCGCGTCGGTGCTACGCCTCCCTGCCCATGTCCTCCCTGCCCTCCTCCCGGGGTGCCACCCTCCTGCGCGCCGCGTCGCTCGGGCTGGTCGCCGGCCTGCTCCTGGGCGGGCTGGCCCTGCTGGCCCTGGGCGTGAGGGGCGTCTTCCTTCCCCGGGACTGCGCCGGCCTGTCCCTCCCGGAGTGCCAGTTCGAACAGGAGACCGCCCGTGACCTCGGCCGGGTCCAGACGCTCTCCGGCGGAGCGCTCATCGCCCTGGGCTCCGCCCTCTTCGCCCTCACCCGCCCCCGGGCTCCACCCGAGCCCTGAACCCGACGCACAAGCAGGCACAGACAATCCCCGTAGTGATACTAATTACTACTGGCCCGGCCATTAGGTTTGAGGGTAGGAGACGGCCTTATGCAGCTTGAGTCATTGAAGATGTTCTGTGACGTGGTGGAGACCGGCTCGTTCTCACGCGCCGCGCAGCTCAACCATGTGACGCAGTCCGCGGTCAGCCAGCAGATTCGCGCGCTGGAGAACCGCTATGAGCAGAAGTTGCTCTCGCGCAGCGCGCGGCAGGTGACGCCGACGCCCGCGGGCGAGCGCCTGTTCCGGGGCTGCAAGGAGATATTGGCGCGCTTCGCGGAGGTGGAGCAGGAGATCCGCGAGCAGGCCACGGAGGTCCAGGGCGCCACCACGGTGTCCACCATCTACTCGGTGGGCCTGCACGAGCTGAACGCCGTGCAGAAGCAGCTCTTGAAGACACACCCCAAGGTCAACATGCGCCTGAACTACCGGCGCAATGATCAGGTGTATGACGACGTGATTCTGGGCGCGGCGGAGATTGGCATCGTGGCCTATCCGCAGCCGCGCGCGGGCGTGGACATCCTCCCGTTCCGCGACGACAAGCTGGCGGTGGTGTGCGCGCCCAACCATCCGTTCGCCAGCAAGGCGAAGGTGAGCGTCACCGCGCTGTCGGGCGTGCCCTTCATCGCCTTTGACCGCGAGGCCCCCACGCGCAAGGCGTTGGACCGCCTGTTCCGCGAGAAGAACATCGACATCAATCCGGTGATGGAGATGGACAACGTGGAGACCATCAAGCGCGCGGTGGAGATGGGCCTGGGCGTGGCCATCCTCCCGCTCGCCACGGCCCACGCGGAGATCAAGGCGAACTCGCTGGTGGCGAAGCCCTTCGCCGAAGGGCCCGTGTCGCGCCCCATCGGCCTGCTCATCCGCAAGGGCAAGTACCTGGACCGCGCGTCCGCCGCCGTGCTGGATGCCTTCAAGCAGGCCGCCCTGATTCCGCACGACGACTGACGCGGGCAGCGAACACCGAAACGGGAACCCCGGCGCGCGCTCAGTACATCTTGCGCAGCCGGGCGGCGAAGAAGCCGTCGTAGCCCTCTGGCCCTGGCAGCGTGCGCAGATACGCCTGGGCGAGCGGCAGCTTGAGCCCCGGCAGCACGGGCGGCTCCGCCGTCCACTCCGGGTGGCTGCGCAGGAACATCTCCACCTGGTCCTGCCCCTCCTGCGGCTCCGGCGTGCACACCGCGTACACGAGCAGGCCGCCGGGCGGCACCGCCTCCTGGCAGTTCTCCAGGATGCGCCGCTGGAGCGTGGCCAGCCGCGACACGTCATCCTCCTTGCGGCGGTAGCGCAGCTCCGGGTGCCGGCGCAGCGTGCCCAGCCCCGTGCAGGGCGCGTCCACCACCACCGCGTGGAATTCGCCCCAGGCTTCCGGGAACGGCTCTGACGCGTCGTGCGCGAAGGCCTTCAGGCGGCCGGACAGCCCCAGCCGCTGGGCCTCCCCTTCAATCTTCCGCAGCTTGTTGGCGTGCAGGTCCACCGCCACCACGTCGTGCGTCTCCGCCTGGTGGCAGGCCTTGCCGCCCGGCGCGGCGCACGCGTCCAGCACGCGCGCGGACTCCGGGATGTGGCCGTAGACGCCCACCAGCTGCGCGGCCTCGTCCTGCACCTGCCACAGCCCTTCGGCGTAGCCGTACAGGTCCTCCACCCGGCCCACGGGCGGCAGGATGATGCCCACGGGCGAGGACTCCGTGGGGCGCGCTTCCACGCCCACTTCTTTCAGCTGGGCGAGCAGCGCGTCGCGCGTCACCTTGGAGGTGTTGGCGCGCACCACCACCGCGGGCGGCAGGTTGTTGGCGACGAGCATGGCCTCCGCGCGCTCGCGGCCGAACTGGCGGATCCACCGCTCCACCAGCCAGCGAGGGTGGCTTTCGCGCACGGACAGGTACTCCACCATGTCCTTCTGCGAGGGCAGCGGCGCGGACGGCAGCTCCGACAGCTTGCGCAGGATGGCGTTGGTGAAGCCCGCCGCGCGCGCGAGCCCCACGTCCTTCAGGGCCTGCACGGTCTCCGCCACCGCGGCGCGGGCGGGCACGCGGGTGTGGAAGAGCTGGTAGGCGCCCACGCGCAGCGCGGCCAGCACCTTGTCCTCCAGCGCGTCCAGCTTGCGGTCCGCGAAGCGGGTGATGGCGTAGTCCAGCGCCATCTGCCGGCGGGTGGCGCCGTACGCCAGCTCCGTCACGAGCGACGCGTCGCGCGGGTCCTTGGGCGGGTGTTCGGAGAGCGCCGTGTCCAGCACGACGTTGAGGTAGGCGTCCGTGGCGCGCACGCGCGCGAGGATGTTGATGGCGAGGGTACGGGCGTTCATCCTTCTTCCAGCCGGGTCATCAAATCCACCAGTTGCGTGTCCGTCATCCGCGTCGCGGGCAGATGGGACAGGGTGAGGCTCTGGAGGCTGTCCTCCAGGAGCTCGCGGTGGCCACTCTCCGCGGGTTCGCCACGCTGGACCTGCTGATACTTCGCGCGTGCCCAGGTGGCCAGCTCCGCTTCACTCATCCGCCCCGCCAGGCGGTCGGCGATCTTCTGGCGCACGAGCGCGCGCGTGAGCAGGTCCGACGCGGTCGCGGCCCCCGCCTTCGGCGCGCGGCCCAGCGTCTTGCCCGGCCGGTCCTCCGACTTCGCGTCGGACGTCGCCGTCGTCTTGCGGCCCAGCGTCTTCAGCGGGCCACCGGCCTGCGCCGTGCGCGCCAGCGAGCGCGCGGGCGCCGCCAGCCGCGTCAGGTCCGCCGTCGTCCCGCCCTTGAGCGGGTGCACGCGGCCCACCAGCTTGGGCGTCGGCCGGGGCGCGGCCTCCGTCGGCTCCGGCTCCGAACCCGCGCCCTTGCCCTTGCGGCGGCCCAGCGTCTTCACCGGCCCGGGGATGGCGGGGTGGAAGATGCCGCTGGAGAACGTCTCCAGCGCCTGGAGGTAGGGCTCGAAGCCGTGCAGTCCCAGCACCTGCATCGCGCACGCCTCGGCGACGACGGATTCGCGGGCGGGCGGCTTGAGCAGCACCTCGATGGCGGGCAGCCCCACCGCCTCCAGCGCCTCCTTCAGCGCGTAGGACGTGAAGAGACCCGCCGGGTTGATGAGGATGCCCTCCACGTTCTTGCGCTCGGCGTGCAGCGTGTCGATGAGCACGCCCTCGTGGTTGGACTGGACGATGGTCAGCTCCAGCCCCAGCGCCTTCGCCTTCGCGCGCAGCGCGGCGTCCAGGTCCGACAGACGTCCCCCGGCCGCGTCCTCGCGTTCGCCCAGCAGGTTGAGGTTCGGACCGTGCAACACCAACAGCTTCATGCCCATCGACTCGGCTCCCCAGACACCCAAGACTTCCAAGACTTCATGACGTGAACGGCTGACTGCCCGGCTGCAATTTGTGGCCGGAGAGGAAGTCCGCCGCGCGCATCACGCGCTTGCCCTCCGGCTGGACCTCCAGGAGGACGAGCGAGCCCTCGCCGCACGCCACCTCCAGGCCCTCCGGGCCCGCGGACAACACCGCGCCGGGCGTACCCTTTCCCGCGGCGGGCCGCATCCGGT
Source organism: Corallococcus sicarius (assembly GCF_003611735.1). GTDB lineage: Bacteria > Myxococcota > Myxococcia > Myxococcales > Myxococcaceae > Corallococcus > Corallococcus sicarius. The sequence goes on from NZ_RAWG01000098.1 coordinate 28,531, forward strand.
GCACCTTGAAGACCTTGCCTCCCAGCAACGTGTACGCGCCGGGCCACGGCGTGAAGGCGCGCAGGCGGCGGTCCAGCTCCACCGCGGACTTCGTGAAGTCCAGCTTCGCGTTCTCCTTGTCGATGATGGGCGCCAGCACCATCCCCTCGGACGGCTGGGGCGTGGGCGTCAGCTCCCCGCTCAGGTAGCGCGGCAGGGCTTCCCGCAGGAGGTCGCCGCCCAGCGCGGCCAGCTTCGGATACAGCGTGGCGCTCGTCTCATCCGGGGCGATGGGCAGCCGCTTCATGGCCAGCATGGGGCCGGTGTCCAGGCCCTCGTCCATCACCATCAGCGTCACGCCCGTCTCCGTGTCGCCGTGCGCGATGGCCCACTGGATGGGCGCTGCGCCCCGGAAGCGCGGCAGCAGCGACCCGTGCACGTTGACGCAGCCCTTCACCGGCAGGGCCAGCAGGTCCTTGGGGAGGATCTTTCCGTAGGCCGTCACCACGCAGACGTCGGGCGCGTACTGGCGCAGCTCCTCGGAGAAGGGCGGCGTGCGCAGCTTCTGCGGCTGGAGCACGGGGAGGCCCCTCTCCAGCGCGCGCTCCTTCACGGGCGGCGCGGCGGGGGCGCTGCTGCGGCCCTTGGGCTTGTCCGGCTGGGTGACGACGGCCACGACGTCGCCCACGTCGAAGCAGGCCTCGAGCGACGCCACGGCGAACTCGGGCGTGCCCATGAAGACGATGCGGGGTCGGCTCATTGTGCGGAGGGACTCGGGGGAGGCG
>NZ_RAWG01000099.1 GCF_003611735.1 Corallococcus sicarius
CCCATGCGCAGGCCCCGCCGCCTCCAGGTGCGCCGCCGCTGCTGACGCTGGATCCCCTTGAGCAGTCCGAGCGCCCGCTCGTTCGTCACGTCCAGCGCGAGCACGTGGTTGAGGCACGCCAACGCCCGCGGCGTCCGCTTCTCCTGAAGCTGCCGCTCCCCACGCTCCAGCAGCGCCGCGACGATGCGCTGGCGCGCGAGCCGCTGGTACGACGGCGGATCCGCGAAGAAGGAGATCAGCTCCTCACCGACGCGTGAGAACCCCAGCCCCGCGAGCGCGTCCGCCAGCGCGTCGCGCAGCTTGCCCGCGTTGGGGTAGCGCCGCTGCGGATCGCGCTGGAGGCACGTGGCGCAGATCTCCGCGAGCTCGTCCGACAGCGTGGGCACGCGGCGGCGCGGATCCTCGTACGTCCCGTCCAGGATGCGCTTGAGCGTCGCGGTGGTGTTGGACGCGGTGAACGGCAGCCGGCCCGTCATCAGCGCGTAGAACATGATGCCCAGGCTGAAGATGTCCGCTTCCGGCCCGGCCTCCAGGCCTTCGATGATCTCCGGCGACATGTGCGCGGGCGAACCCACCAGCGCGCCCGTCAACGTCATCCGGTCCTCGATGTCGAGCAGCCGCGCGATGCCGAAGTCCATGAGCTTGAGGACCCCGTCCTCGCGCACCATGACGTTCTCCGGCTTGAGGTCGCGGTGGATGACGCCCGAATCGTGCGCGTGCGCCAGCGCCGCCGCCAGCTCGTGGATGACCATCGCCGCCAGCTCCGGCGGCTCCATGGGGCCGTCATCCAGGTACGTCTTGAGGGTGCGGCCCCGGATGTACTCGGTGACGATGAAGGCGTCGTGCGCCTCCGCCGAGGAGAAGTCGAACACCTCCAGGATGTTGGGGTGGTGCAGCTTCGCGACGGCGCGGGCCTCGCGGGCGAGCCGGCGGCGGGACTCGTCCTTGCCGGCCAGGTGCGGGTGCAGCACCTTCACCGCGACCTCGCGGTCCAGGGCGGTGTCGAGCCCCTTGTACACGACGCTCATGCCCCCGGAGCCCAGCTCCTCCAGGATGCGATAGCGACCGATATGGCGGCCGACGAGCGACATGGCGTGGTGCGCTTCTCCCTCAGTCCCCGAAACCGATGCCCATGCTCCGGGCGAACCGCACCAGGTCTCCCTGGGGATCCACCCGTCGCTCCTTGCGCGACTCGCTCAGCGGAACGCTGACAATCTCGTTGTTCCGCAGCGCCACCATGTGTCCCCACTCACCATCACGGATGAGGTCCAGAACCTTGCACCCGTAGCGCGTCGCCAGCACGCGGTCCGCGGCGCTGGGGCTGCCTCCGCGCTGCAGGTGACCGAGCACCGTGACACGAATCTCCGCATCGATGTGGCTCGCGAGCAAATCCGCGCACACCTTGCCTGAACCGCCGAGCCGCACGACGCCCCGGCCCGGGATCTCCGACGCCTGCGCCAGCACGGACAGCGTGCCGCCCTGGGGATAGGCGCCCTCGGAGATGGCGATGATGGAGAAGCTGCGGCGGCGCGTGGCCCGGCGGCGCAGCGTCTCCAGGATGGACTCCACCCGGTACGGAATCTCCGGGATGAGGATGAGGTCCGCGCCGCCCGCGATGCCGCTCTCCAGCGTGAGGAAGCCCGCGTGCCGGCCCATGATCTCCACCACCATCACGCGATCATGGGACTCCGCGGTGGAGTGCAGGCGATCCAGCGCTTCCGTCACGATGAGCCGCGCGGTGTCGAAGCCGAACGTCTGGTCCGTGCCGGACAGGTCGTTGTCGATCGTCTTCGGGCACCCGACGACCTTCAGCCCCTTCTGCGCCAGCCGGTCCGCGATGGACAGCGTGCCGTCCCCGCCAATGGCGACGAGCCCGTCCAGCCGCAGCTCCTCACAGCGGCGCAGGGCCTGATCCGACAAGTCCCGCTCCACCCAGGCGGCGCCTTCACGCACCGGGTAGGCGAACGGGTTCGCCTTGTTGGACGTGCCCAGGATGGTGCCGCCCTTGGGCAGGATGCCGCGCGTCTCCTCCACACCGAGCGGGCGGACGAGCTCCGGCTCCATCAACCCCATGTAGCCGTTCTCGATGCCCACGAACGAGTGGCCGAACTCGTGCACGCCCCGTCGGACGAGGCCCCGGATGAGAGCGTTGAGCCCGGGGCAGTCACCACCGCCGGTGAGGACTCCGAGTCGGAGAGGTCGTGTCATAGGAACGCGGGAACGGGAAAAGTCGGACGTGGGTGTCAGTGGAGGCTCGCGACACTATGACAGCAACGTCGGTGCGGATTGTAGGTGCCACCTCCAGGGTGCGCAACGCACGAATCACGCGACGCGTCGGATCTCCGCTCGCAAGGACGAGGGGGACACCCCTCAGTCGCGCTTGAGGCGGCGCCGGGAGGCCAGGCGATCCAGGAGGGCCTGGAGCGCGTCTTCCTTCTGGGGTGGCAGGGCCTTGTCGGTGGGGGACTGCACCGGCATCTCGCGGGCCATCCGGTACAGCTCCTCCAGCCGCTCCTGCACCAGCTCGTTGCCGGGGCGCTCCTGGAGCGCGCGGCGGTACGCGGCGGCGGCGCCCACGTAGTCACCCAGGGTGAAGAGGCGCTCGCCCTCCTGCATGGCGGAGGGCGGGCCGAGGGGCAGGCGCTGGGGCTCCTTCACGCGGTTGCGCAGGTGCTGGAGTTCCTGCGGCTGGAGGCTGTCGCGCAGGTGGGCGAGCTTGAGGGCCAGGCCCTCTTCGGAGGGGAAGGCGCGCTGCAGGTGCTCGAACAGCTCGAACGCTTCGGCCAGCTCACCCCGGCGCAGGGCGCGGTCGGCACGTGCTTCCATGTCGGCCCGGACGGCAGGTGTCATCTGGGACACGAGCGTAGCCGGAGCCTGCCCGGGATGTCACACCGGAAGCAGGAGCGCTCGTCGGGTCGCACGGCCTCCCCCGTTGCATGGGGAGACCCGGCGCCATGGAGCCATGGCGCCGGGCCGGCAGGCTGGGAGGCAGCCCTCCAGCTAGGCCGGGGCGTCGGAAGACGCCTGGGCCTGGGCCGCCTGCATGAGGGCCTGGATCGTCTTGAGGATGACGGGCGCCACGTCCGGATCCGCCGCGAGCGAATCCTCGTCCACCTTCCGGCCCGCGAGGGGGACCGTGAGCAGGCCCTCCATGACGTCCGTGAAGCTGATGGTCCGCAGCACCTCCATCAGCGACGCGTGCGCGTGCTGGGAGCGCGGCGAGGCGTTGATGAGCGCGGTGGGCTTGCCGGAGAACTCGCCGCTGCCCACCAGCCAGTCCAGCGCGTTCTTCAGCACGCCGGAGACGCCGTGGGCGTACTCGGGGCTGGAGATGAGCACCGCGTCCACGGCCTGGAGCGCCGCGCGCAGGGCCAGCACGCTGGGAGGCGCGACGCCGTTGTCGAGGTCGTCGAGGTCCGGGTTGAAGGGCGGGATGTCGCCGAGCGCGTCGTAGAGCGTCATCTCCACGCCGGGTGGGGTCAGCTTGATGGCGGCGCGCAGCAGCACGGTGTTGGAGGAGACCTTCCGGAGGCTGCCTGAAATGGCGAGGATCTTCATGGCGTGTTCACGTCTCCAGCGGGGGGCGTTCCGCGGCGGCGGACCATGCCACGGGCAGTTGCTTCAAACCATACAGGACCATCTCGTGACGGAAGGGCAGCTCCTGCACGGGCACCGCGACGCGCAGCGACGGGATGCGCTCGAAGAGGGTGCGGAAGACGATGGCCAGCTCCGCGCGGGCGAACGTCGCGCCGATGCAGCGGTGCAGCCCGTGCCCGAAGCCGACGTGGTGGCGGCAGTCGCGGCGGATGTCGAACGCGTCCGCGTTGGGGAAGGCCTGCTCGTCGCGGTTGCCGGAGCTGAGCATGACGATGAGCCCCTCGCCCTCGCGGATGAGCTGGCCGCCCACCTCCACGTCGGCGGTGGCCGCGCGCGGCAGGCCCGCGTGGTTCACCGTGAGGTAGCGCACCAGCTCCTCCACCAGCGCGTCCGCCAGCGCGGGCTCGCGCAGGAAGTCCGCGAGCTGATCCTTGTGCTCCAGCAGCGTGACGGTGCCCAGGCCGATGACCTGCGCCATGGTGTCGTAGCCGCCCAGCATCAGCAGCGCGGCGATGCCCACCAGCTCCGCATGGGTGACCTGCTCGCTGCGGGACTTGTCGGCGATGAGGCGGCCGAGGATGTCATCGCCTGGGGCCTTCTCCTTCGCCGTCACCAGCTGGTCGAAGTAGCCCATCAGCTCGATGGCGGACGTCTCCGACTCCTTCGCGGTGCGGCTGCGGTCGAGCACTCCGTCGGTGCGGCTCTGCACGAAGCCCGCGTCCTCGAACGGCACCCCGAGCAGTTCGCAGATGACGGCGGACGCGGTGGGCAGGGCGAACGCGCGGATGAGGTCCACGGGCTGCGGCTCCTTCAGGAGCGCCTCCACGCGCTGATCCACGAGCGCCTGCATCTTCGGGCGCAGGGATTCGATGTGCCGGGCCATGAACTCGCGCGTGACGAGCGCGCGCAGGCGCGTGTGGTCCGGGGCATCCATCTGCATGAAGAAGCCCGGAGGGGGCGGCACGTCGCCGGTGACATAGGACGGGTAGCCGGGGCTGCGGGGGCTGGAGCTGAAGCGGCGGTCGGTGAGGACGGCGCGGATGTCCTCGTGGCGCGTCACCAGCCACGCGGGGTCGCCTCGTGGTGTGCGGACGCGGGTGATGGGCTGCTCGACGCGCAGCCGGCGGTACTCGGGAGGCGGGTCGAACGGGCACGTCCGGGTGGTGGGCAGCGGAGGAAGGGCGTCGGCGGTCACGGCAGGATTCATTGGAGGCTCCATCGAAGGCATGGCGGCGGGAGGCGGGGAGCGCATCAGACGCTGGTCATGACCTGGAGCAGCGCCTGGGTGAGGCCGGCGATGGTGGGGTGGTCCCACATCAGGGTCGGATCCAGCGACATCCCCAGGTGGTCTTCCAGGTCGCCCGCGAGCGTGAGCGCGTAGACGGAGTCGAGGCCGTACTCGGCCAGCGGCACGTCGGCGCGGATGTCGGCGGGCTTGCGCTGCACATAGGTGGCGATGCGCTCGGAGAGCCACGCGCTGAGGGCGTCGGCGGAAGGGATGGGAGGCATTGGGTGATTCCTTTCAGTCAGGTGTCAGGGCGTGGAGGCGGGCGACGGGCGCCCACCTCCCAGCGGTTTCCGGGTCAGGTCGAAGGCCCGCGCGTCCTCGTGGCGCGCGAGCAGCTCCGTGAAGAGGCGCGTGCGGATTCCCTCCGGCAGCGGGCCTTGTGCGCGCTCCCGCCAGACCTCCAGCCGGTGCAGCGCCGCGAGCAGCCACGCGGGGTCACCGAGGAACGGATCATGGGCCTGCTGGCGCCACACGTTGAGGCAGGCGCTCGCGGCCATCAGCGTGATGGCCTTGGTCGTCAGGTCGTAGGACGCGGGAGACGCGGAGGCGGTGAGCTCCCGGGGAGGGAGCGCGGCGGCCTCGCGCCGGAGGACCTCCAGCTCCCGGGCGAAGGACTCCAGGCGTCCGCGCAGCTCGCGGGTCTCCTCGGTCGGGTGGGCGTTCAGTGCCTCCAGCCCCTCCAGCAGCGAGCCGGTGAGTCCGTCCTGTCCGCCCCCACTGAGGGCCAGCTTGTCGAAGGGCAGGGGTGGCAGCGGCGCATCCAGCCGGAAGAGGTCCGCGGGCGCGGGCATGGGTTGGGCCCAGCCGCGACGGGCGAGCAGGGGCAGTTGAGGCAGCAGCGTCATCTGGCCTGCGACGCGGGCCAGGTGGCCGAAGCCCACGGGCTGCAGGTCGCGCAGCAGCTTCTGGAAGACGGCGGTGTCCCCGTCGCGCAGGTAGAAACGCGCGCCCAGCACGGTGGACAGCCGGCCCATGGCGTCCATCAGCACGCGGGGCACCAGGTACTTCACGGCGGCGGTGGTGAGGCTGGCCTCGCGGGGCAGCAGGTGTACGCCGCGCGCGGCGGCCGTGGTGAAGGCGTCGCACAGCAGCAGGTCCGCGAAGGTGTCCGCGAGCACCGAGCGCGTCTGGGGCAGGTCCGCGACCGTGCGGCCGTACAGCGTGCGCCCCAGCGAGGCGCGCAACGTGGTGCGCAGCCCCGTGTCCACGATGCCCAGGAACATCCCGGGCAGCGCGACGCGCGTCACCTGGAAGGACTTGAGCGCTGTTTCCAGTCCCTGGCCCGGCGTGCCGAGCACTCCGTCCGCCGGCACGGGGCAGTCCTGGAACGTCACCCCGCCCAGGGGCACGCCGCGCATGCCCGCCGTGCGGAAGCGGGGCAGGTGTTTCACGCGGTCCGCGGGGACGCGCGTCAGGTCTACCAGCACCTGCGAGTGGTTGCGGCTGCCCGTGCCCGCCTGCGTGCGGGCGAAGAGGACCACCGCGTCCGCGCGGTGGATGTTGGAGATGACCTGCTTGGTGCCGCTCAGTCGCAGGATGTCGCCCGCGGGGAGCGCTTCGAACTCCGCGCGTGTCAGGTCGTTGCCATGCGCCAGCTCGTAGTAGCCGCACGCGAGCTTGCGGTTGCGCAGCAGCAGGTCCGCCACGGTGCGGCGCTGCGGCGCGCTGCCCGCGGTCCACACGTTGACCGCCGCGATGAGCGAGCTGGCGCCGTAGCCGAGGCCCAGGCACGGGTCGCGGCGGAACACCGCGCGCATGAGGTCGATGAGCCGGTCCAGCCCGGCCATCCGGCCGCCCTCCGAGACGGGGACGAACTCGGCGCCCAGGCCGTACGCGTCCAGCATCCGCTCGCCTGCGTCGAGCAGCTCGCCACGCTCGTCCGCGCCGAGAACCTGCGAGAAGCCCACCGGGTTGGTGTCGTCCCACGGGTCGCCCAGGCGCTGCTCCAGCGCTTCCACGGAGGTGGGATCGATAGGGGTCGTCACGGCGCACCTTCCGTCCTGGCGTCGGTCAGCAGCGAGTCGCCCAGGCGTTGATCCAGCGCGTCCACGGAGGTCGGTTCAGGGATGCTCGTCACGGCGCACCTTCCGTCCTGGCGTCGGTCAGCAGCGAGAAGGGGCCGGGCGCATCCACCACCACGTCGGCCAGGCGGTCGAAGACGCTCGCATCGCCGTGCTGCTCTTCCGGGCAGAGGCGGGACAGGACGCGCACGAGGCACGCCTCCAGCCAGAGCGCGTCGTGCCACAGCGGGCCCCGGGCTTCACGCGCGTGGCCCAGCCAGAGCTGTACGCACGCCGCGCCCGCGAAGCAGGCCTCGTAGTGCTCCGCCAGGTGGAACGCCTCCGGTGGCACGTCGCGCGCGGACGGAGGCTGCGCGGCCATGCGCTGGTGGACGGCGTCCGTGGCGCGTCCCAGGGACTGGGCCAGCTTCGCCACGGCTTGCGGCGCCTCGCCCCGGTCCGCGAGGGCCTGGAGCCGGAGGAGCGCATCCGGCAGCCCCTGCACCACGCTGCACCCTCCGGTGGAGATGAGGCCCAGGCGCGACAGGTCGGGTTCGGGGAGCGGGGCGGTGAGCGTCGTCGTCGTCGCGAGCCCGGCCACGTCGCGCCGGCCCTGGCGGAAGGCCCGGACCAGCGCGGGGAACTGGTTGATGACGGCGTTGCGGTTGACCAGGGTGCTGCCGTCGAAGATGGCGATGATGCGGTGGTCGCGCTCCACCTTCTGGAACATGCCGTGCGCGTACACATCGGTGAGGAACGAGCGCGCACCCATCAGGTCCGCGAGCTGCGCCAGCAGGTCGTTGATGGCCGTGGGGACGAACGCCTTGGTGAGGGCGGAGGTGAGGCTCGCCTCGGCGGGCAGCGCGTGCAGGGCGCGGCTGCCCACGGTGCTCACAGCCTCCGCGAGCAGCAGCTGCGTGGCGGCCGTCCCCAGGGGCCGACGGGCCCGGGGCAGGTCCACGAGCCGGCGCTCGTAGAGGTGATGCCCCTTCGCGAACTCCACCGTGAGGCGCAGCGCGTGGTCCGCGGCGCCCAGGGACATGGCCACCGCGGCGGTGCGCGTGAGCTGCAGGGCCTTGAGCACCAGCTCGATGCCGCCGCCCGGCTTGCCCACGAGCGCCGAGGCGGGCACGTCCGCGTCGTTGAACGCGATGCCGCTGATGTCCGCGCCCCGGATGCCGTGGGTCCGCTCCTTCGGCAGGCAGTGGAAGGCGCCCGGAGGAAGCTGTCGCTTGTCCACCAGGAACACGCTGAAGCCCCGGGGCCCGCCCGCGGGATCCGTGCGGGCCAGCACGCTGATCAGCTCGCCCCGGGTGGCGTTGTTGATGAGCCACTTCTCTCCGCGCAGGCGCCAACCGTCCGCCGTCGGCGTGGCGGACAGCTCTCCGGCCAGCAGGTCGCTGCCGTGGTGCCGCTCCGTCAGGCCCCAGGAGACACGCATGCCCCGGGACACCGCCTCGCCCAACGCCACGGCCTGCTCCGCGGTGCCGCCCACCCACGTGCACGCGCCACCCAGGAACGTCTTCCCATGGCCGATGGCGGCCGTGAGGTCGCGCCGGGCCACCGTGCGCCAGAGCGCCACGAGCTCCGGGAAGTGCGCGAGCCGTCCCCCGTGCTTCGTGGGGACGTAGTGCGCGCCCAGGCCGAAGGCGTTCAGCGCCTCGCAGGCCTCGTCGGGAAAGGCCTCCTTGCGGTCCAGCTCCGCGATGCGCGCGGGTGCGAACGGACCATCCGGGGACTCCAACTCCCGCAGCAGCGCGTCGAGCGCCTGGGAGGGCAGGGCGGCGGTGCTCATCCCACGAACTCCTCTTCGCCCGGGCCCCTCATCGCGGCCAGCCCCGGAGGCAGCTCCCCGGACTGCGCCTGACGCGCTTGCGCCACCTGGGCATCCAGCTCTTCGTGGAGCGCGGGGAGCGCGTTCGCCAGGAACAGCCGGCGCATGGCGGCGCGCTGGATCTTCCCGCTCGTGGTGCGCTGCACGCTGCCGGGCTTGAGCAGCACCACGCCGCCCACGCGGATGCCGAACTCGCGCGACACGGAGACCTTGATGCGCGCGGCGAGCTGATGGAACGCCTCCGTGTCGAAGCGGCCCTTCACCTCGTGGGTGACGACGACCGACTCCTCCTCGTCCGGAGGGGACACGGTGAAGACGGCGCCAAAGCGCGTGGCCAGCTCCGGGTGCTGCGCGCGCACCTCGTGCTCGATGTCCTGGGGGTAGAGGTTGCGACCGTGCGCGATGAGCATCTCCTTCAGGCGGCCGGTGACGTAGACCTCGCCTTCGTGCACGAGGCCGAGGTCGCCCGTGCGCAGGTAGCCCGCGTCCCCATCCGAAGTGACGGCCCCGAAGTTCGCGGCCGTGGCGACCGGGTTGTTCCAGTAGCCGCGCGAGACGCTGTCACCCCTCAGCCAGATTTCACCGATGCTGTTCGGAGGCAGGGGTTCGCGCGTGGTCGGATCCACCACGCGCACGTCGTAGCCTTCGGGGATGCCGCAGCTCACCAGCTCCCGGGCCTGCTGGCCGTCGGTGGCGGGGCGGTACTCGTGGCGCTCCAGCAGCTCCGCGGCGACGCGGCGGACGACGGGCGCGCGGTGGGCCCGGCCGGAGACGAACACCGTCGCCTCCGCCATCCCGTAGCAGGGGCAGAGCGCGGACTCCTGGAAGCCGGCCGGGGCGAAGCGCTGGGCGAAGGCGCGCAGCGTGGACGCCTGCACCGGCTCCGACCCGTTGGCCGCGAACTCCCAACGCGACAAGTCCAACCCGGCCAGCTGCGCGTCGCTGACACGGCGGCGGCACAGCTCGAACGCGAAGTTGGGCGCCGCCGAATAGCCGATGTCGTGCTTGTCGATCATCCGCAGCCACAGGTGGGGCCGCATGACGAACGCGTTGGGCGTCATCAACACGCAGGCGCTGCCCAGGAACAGCGCGGGCAGCAGCTGCGCCATCAATCCCATGTCGTGGTACAGCGGAATCCAGCCGCCGAAGCGGGTCCGGTCCGTGAAGCCGAGCGCGCGCTGGAAGCTGGCCACGTTGTGCAGCAGGTTGTGATGGGAAACCATCACGCCCTTGGGCTCGCCCGTGGATCCGGACGTGTATTGCAGGAGCAACAGCGTGTCACGAGGCGTGGGAGGCATCCGCCACGCCTCCGGGTCGCCCGCGCCCGCGACGTCCGTGGCCAGCACCTCCACGGCCTCCAGCCCCTCCGCGCCGGCCCACTCGGTGACGGCCGCGACGTGGGTGCTGTCGGTGAAGACGGCGCGCACGCCCGCGTCCCGGGCGATGGCCTGCACGCGGCGGCGCTGGTGCGGGTACTGACCGGGCAGCGGCGCGGGGACGGCGATCATCCCGGCGTAGAGACAGGCGAAGAAGCCCGCCACGAAGTCCACGCCCACCGGGTAGAGCAGCAGGATGCGCTCGCCCGCGGGGAAGCGCTCCTGGAGCCACGCGCCCAGCCTGCGCGCCTCGGTGTCCAGGCGCTGGTAGGTGAGCGTGGTGGATCCGTCCGCGCGGTCCAGGTCGCGCACCAGCGTGACGGCCTCCTGGTCGGGGCGGGTCCGCGCGTGCTCGCGCAGCAGCTCGGTGATGTTGGGGGCGTGCTCAAACGCGGACATGGGACCCTCTTGGCTCCGCGCGAGGCGGAGGCAGGTAGCCAATGGAGACGAAGTAGTCGAGGTAGAGGCGCAGGAAGTCGGGGTCCACCACGCGGCAGACGATGCCCGTGCCCTCCAGCGCCGCGTGCAGGTGGGTGGTGTCGAAGTGCGGCTGGCTGTTCGGGTAGCCCACGTCCTCGGACGGGGTGTCCTCGGTGAACAGCGGATGGAAGCGGGTGAGCGCGTTGCCCTCGTCGCGCTCCACCGACGCGGTCAGCTCGCGGTACCACGTGGCGTAGGGCACGCGGCGCAGCGGGTAGCCACACGCGTCCAGCATCTCCACCAGCTCGCTCCAGCGCACCGTGCGGGCCCCGGGCAGGTGGAACGCGGTGCCGTGGCGCTGGCCGCTCAGCGCGACGTGCGCGACGACGCGGGCGCAGAAGTCCACGGGCACCATCTCCAGCAGCACGTTGAAGTCCAGCGCGGCGCCCAACTGGATGCAGCCCTTCATCGTCTCGTTGAGGAAGGTGTCGGTGGAGCAGGCGCCGGTGTCCTGCGCGCCGGTGATGAGGCCCGGCCGGTAGATGCACACCGGCAGGCCCCGGTGCCCCGCGAGCGAGACCATCTTGTCGCCCACCCACTTGGTCTGCCGGTAGCCGCCCATGACGTTGGACGGGTCGGTCAGCTCCGCTTCCGCGAAGTGCTGCGGGCCCGGATGGCCCGGGAACACCGCGAGCGAGGAGACGAAGTGCACGGGCTTCACGCGCTTGCGACACGCCAGCCGCAGCACCTCCAGGGTGCCCAGCACGTTGACGGCCTTCAGGCGGGGATACGGCAGCGCGTAGCTGGAGTGCGCGCCGTTGTGGATGATGACCTCCACCTCGGTGGTCAGCGTCGTGTACTCCGCGCGCGTGAGGCCGAAGTAGGGCCGGCCCAGGTCGCCCGCCACGCCGATGAGGCGCGCAGCGTCCGCGTCGCGCCACAGGCCATAGCCGGTGAGGTTCTTGCGCACGCGCTCCAGTGCCTCGTTCGCGTCCCTGGCCCGCGCGAGCACGTAGAGGCGCGCGTCGGAGCGGTCGAGCAGCTCGCGCACCAGGTACGCGCCGGTGTAGCCGGTGCCGCCGGTGAGCAGCACCGTGCGGTAGGGCGCGCTCGCAGGCGGCAGGGCGTCCGGATCCGGCCGGACGTCGTCCGGGAGCCGGGCCTCCGCCCACAGGTCCTCGCTGGCGAGGCTGCGCGGGCTCGCTTCGCGCGAGGACGGGCCGCCCGTCTTCGCGCCAATCATCCGCACGAGCTGGGCGACGGTGGGCCGCTCGAAGAAGCGGCGCATGGCGGGGGCGACACCGAAGGCCTCCTTCACGCGCGCGGCCATCTGGGCCGCCGCCACGGAGTCACCGCCCAGGTCGAAGAAGCTGTCCTCGACGCCGACGCGCGCCACGCCCAGCACGTCCTGCCAGAGCTGGGCGATGCGCAGCTCCTCCGGCGTGGCGGGCGCCACGTACGCGGCGCTGGAGGGCTCGGACGCGTCGCCCACCGGGAGGCGGGCGCGGTCCACCTTGCCATTGGGCAGCTTGGGCAGGTCCTCCAGGATGACGATGCGCGTGGGGACCATCACCTCGGGCAGGTGCTCGCGGGCGAAGGTGCCCAGGTCCGTGCGCAGGCCGGACACGGAGGTGGACAGGAGCGGCGCGTTCGCCGCACGGGAGGTGGCGTCACTCATCGCTGCTGCTCCTTCGGCTCGAAGACGGCGTCGAACGTGCCGGCGCGTCCGGCTTCAGGCACCCACAACCGCACCGAGTGGCCGTGACGTTCGGCCAGGGCGACCACGTCCTCCGGACCCATGGCCAGCGTTTCATCCGCGTCCCAGAGCAGGCGCTCCACGTCCCACGCCGTCTGCTCGGGCGCGGCGTTTCGCAGGAGCTGGACGAGCGCCAACGGACGGACGAGGCGCCGGTTGGGGATGCCGGTGACGCTGAAGGCACCCGCGCCACGCTCCGTCTCCAGGAGCTTCGCGAGCCCGGTGCTCCGGTCGCCTTCGCCGGAGAGCTGACTCCAGCCCACGGTGTCGCGGAGGGGAGGCGGCGCGGCACGGGTGCCCAGGGTCACGTCGTAGCGGAAGCACGTCAGCTCGTTGGTGGCGTGGCCGCGCTTGAGCTCCAGGCACACCGGCTGGTGGGCCCGCGCGGCGTGCTCGCGGAAGAAGGACGGCGACAGGCACAGCTCGCGTTCGGCGGCCACCTGTCGGGCCACCGCCGCGGCGAGGTCGCGTGCGGGCAGCAGCGCGGGCGCCTTGTGCAGTTGCACGGAGGCGTGGAAGGCCTCCAGCAGCTCCATGTCGCGCACGTCGCCGACGAACACCGCGCCCTTCGCGCCGGCCACGCGCACGGCCTCGTGCAGCACGCGCGTGAGGTACTCCGTGCCAGGGAAGTATTGGATGACGGAGTTGATGACCACGGTGTGGCCCGCGTCGCCCGGCAGCGTGGACAGGTGGCCCGCGTCGCCGTGGATCAGCGTGACATGGCCGGGCAGGGGGCCCGAGCCCAGGGACGCGGCCGCGGTGCGCAGGGCGGCCTGGGACACGTCCAGGCCCAGGTACTGTTCGACGTGCGAGGACAGGTGGCGCAGCACGAGGCCCACGCCGACGCCCACGTCCACGAGGGTGCGCGGCTTCAGCGCGAGCACACGCTGCACGGTGTGGTGCAGCCACTCGCGCATCTGCACTGGCGGGATGGGCTTGCCGGTGTAGCTGCTGAGCCAGCCGGAGAAGTCGCGGTCCAGGTCGGTGCCGCGCGCGCCCGTCTCCGGGTCGGTGTAGGCGCCCTCCCAGACCTCGCCCCAACGGCGTACGTGCGCGTCCTCCGCGCCCCGGTCCATCAGGCCCGGGCCCGGCGAAACGAAGGCGACCAGCTCCGTGGAGCCATTGGCGCGCGGCACCGCGACGACGGCGACGGAGGCCACCTGCGGGTGGCGCGACAGCACGCCCTCCACCTCATCGGGTTCGATGCGGTGCCCGCGGATCTTCACCTGCCGGTCCACGCGGCCCAGGAACTCCAGCACGCCGTCCGGACGCCAGCGCGCGCGGTCGCCGGTGCGGTACATGCGCCCCTTGCGCGTGGGGTGCGGGACGAAGCGCTCCTCCGTCAGCTCCGGGCGGTTCAGGTAGCCCTGGCTGACGCCTTCGCCACCAATCCACAGCTCGCCGGAGACGCCAATGGGCACGGGCTCGCGCGCGGCATCCAGCACCAGGATGTCCGTGTTCGCGATGGGCCGGCCAATGGGGATGACGCCCTGGCGCGCGTCCTGCTCCGCGTTCACCTCATGCACGGTGGACCACACCGTCGTCTCGGTGGGACCGTACATGTTGAACAGCTTCACGCCGGGCAGCCGCGAACACACGCGCTCCACAAGGCCCGCAGGGAGGATCTCTCCGCCGACGAGCACCGCGCGTGCCCCACGCAGGGCGTCCAACGCGGCGGGCTCGGCGGCCACGGCGGCGAGGAAGGACGGCGTGCTCTGGGTGAGGGTGACAGCCTCGCGGCGGCACAGCTCCGCGAAGGCGAAGTCGGCCTCCGTGCCTTCCGAGCCTGGAGCCCGCACCAGGTTGTTCACCAGTCCCTCGCTGGCGATGACCACCCGGGCGCCGTGGGTGAGCGGCCAGAGAAGCTCCAGCACGGAGATGTCGAAGGACACGCTCGTGAGCGCGAGCACGACGTCCGCGGGCCCGCAGCCGATGCGCGCGTCCATGCCGAGGAAGAAGTTCACCACGTTGTGGTGGCGCACCCCGGTGCCCTTGGGCCGCCCCGTGGAGCCGGACGTGTAGAGCACGTAGGCGGCGTCCTGCCCGGCCGTGCCCGCCTTCAGCGGCGTCGTGGGCTGCCGGGTCCACTCCGCCGAGTCCACGTGGATCACCACGCGCGCGGGCAGCCCGGTGGGGCCCTCGCGGAAGGTGATGAGCGCGTGCAGGTCCGCGTCGGACGCGATGAACTCCAGGCGGTTCTGCGGGTAGCCGGGGTCGAGCGGCACATACGCGGCGCCCGCCTTCATCACCGCGAGCATGGCGATGACCAGCTCCGGCCCGCGCGTCAGGCTCACGCCCACGCGGCCCCCGCGACGCACGCCCTTTTCGTGTAGCAGGTGCGCCAGTTGGTTGGCGCGCGCATCCAGCTCCGAGTACCGCACC
Organism: Corallococcus sicarius; assembly: GCF_003611735.1. Lineage (GTDB taxonomy): Bacteria > Myxococcota > Myxococcia > Myxococcales > Myxococcaceae > Corallococcus > Corallococcus sicarius. The sequence goes on from NZ_RAWG01000099.1 coordinate 14,654, forward strand.
TGGACGCCGCGATGCACGAGCGCGACGCGGTCACCGCCCTGACGGGCCTGGTGCTCGATGAGCGCGTGGACGGTGAGCTCGCGGTCGTACGGCACTTCCGTGTCGTTCCAGCGCGCCACGCGCGCCCGCTCCGCGTCGTCCACGAGCGTCACGTCAGCGAAGCGGGCCTCCGGGGTGGCGGCGACGGCCTCCAGCGCGCGGCGGTAGTAGCCGGTGAGCCGCTCGCAGAAGTCCGTGTCCAGCGTGGACAGGTCGCAGTCCAGCCACAGGCGCAGGCCACCCTGGACGGGGTCGTAGAGGAAGTTCACCGCGAGCGGGTAGTTCGTCTCCGCCACGCCCACGCCGTCGAGGATGAGCGCGCCCGAAGGCCCGGTGACCTTCCACTGCCGCCGGAAGTCCATGAAGTTGACGTAGCTGTCCAGCGCCAGCGGGTGTTCCAGGTCCCGCTGCATCTGCATGAACGGGTAGCGCCGGTGCGGCGCGGTGTCGCGCTCGTGGGCGAAGACGGCGTGGGCCGCGGCGCGCAGGGTGCCCTCGCGCGTGTCGAGCCGCAGCGGCAGCGTGTTGAGGAACACGCCGATGACCTCATCGCCGCCTTCCTCCTCCAGCCGTCCGTTGGACACCACGCCGGTGACGACCTCGTCGGTGCCGCACACGCGCCGCAGGACCGCCACGTGCGCCACGGCGAGCAGCGACTTGAGCGGCAGTGACTCCTCCACCGCGCGCAGCCGCAGACGCTCCGCGAGCTGGGGCGGGAGCGCGACGTCGAAGGGCCGGTGCCGCGCGATGGCAGCTTCACCCGGAGGCATGGACCGGCGGGGCAGGAGGGAGGGCTCGGCGCCGCGCAGCAGCTGCGTCCAGAAGCGGCGGGCCTCGGGGTTGGCGACGGTGCGCCGCTCCTCCGCCACGAAGTCGCGGTAGCGCGAGGGCACCGCGGGCAGCCACAGCTCCTCGCCGGAGAGGCGGGCGCGATAGCGGGTGACGATCTCCTCCAGCATCGCGCCGTCGCTCCACCCGTCCAGCACCACGTGGTGCTCCACGACGGAGAGCTGGAAGGTGTCCGCGCCACGGCGGTGCACGGTGAAGGCGAGCAGCGGCGGCGAGGCCGGATCGAAGCGGCGGAACTTCTCCCGGTCCATCCACGCCTGGAGCGCCGCGCGGCAGGCGTCCGCGTCCAGGCCGCTCCAGTCCTCCGCCACGAGCAGGGGCACCGCGACCTCCGCGTGCACCAACTGGAGCGGCTCCGAGTACGTGGACAGGTCGAACGCGCTGCGCAGCGCCGGGTGCCGGCGGAAGGTGTCCATCAGCGCGCCGCGCAGCGCCGCCTCGTCGAAGCGGGCGCCCACGTGGAGGCTGGTCACCACGCGGTAGACGGACGTCGCGTCGTCGAACTCGGCGTGGAAGAGCATGCCGGCCTGCATCGCGCTCAGCGGGTATGCGTCCTCCAGGCCCGGGGGCAATCGCGCGCGGTCCGCCTCGCGCAGCAGGGCGAAGGGAGCCGTGTGCTCGCGCCGCTGGCCGGTGCCGTCCAGCGGGAGCAGGTGCTTCGCCAGCTCGCGCAGCGTGGGGTGTCGGAACAGCTCCTGGACGTGGAACGTCAGCCCCTGCTTCTCCAGGGCCGCGCGCACGCGGATGCTGAGCATGGAGTCGCCGCCCAGCGCGAAGAACGAGTCGTCCAGACCCAACTGCTCGCGGCCCAGCACCGCCTTCCAGACGGCGTGCAGGAGCAGCTCGTGGGGCGTGGACGGGGCCTCCGCGGACGCCTCGCCCGCGGAGGCCAGCACGGGGGCGGGCAGGGCGCGCCGGTCGATCTTCCCGCTGGACGACAGCGGCAGCGCGTCCAGCACGAGCAGGTGCGCGGGCACCATGTACTCGGGGAGCCGCTGGGCCGCGTAGTCCGTCAGCTCGCGGGGCGTGGGCACCGGGGCCCCTGCCTTCGCCACCACGTGCGCGACGAGCCGGCGGTCCGACGGAGAGCGGTCCCACGTGGTGACCACGGCCTGCTCCAGCGCGGGGTGCCCGAGCAGCACGGACTCGATCTCCCCCAGCTCGATGCGGAAGCCGCGCAGCTTCACCTGGTGATCCAGCCGGCCCAGGAACTCGATGGCGCCATCCGCGCGGTGGCGCGCCAGGTCGCCGGTCCGGTACATCCGGGCGTCGGGCTCCTGGGAGAACGGGTCGGGGATGAAGCGCTCGCGCGTCAGCTCCGGGCGGTTCACGTAGCCCAGCGCCACCTGGACGCCGCCGATGTGCAGCTCGCCCGGGACGCCGGGAGGCGTGGGTTGCCCGGTCCGGTCGAGCAGGTAGATGGCCGTGTTGTCCACCGGCCTCCCGATGGGGATGGGGCCCGCGGCGTCCTCCGGGGTGCAGGCCCAGGCCGTCACGTCGATGGAGGCCTCGGTGGGGCCGTACAGGTTGTGCAGGCCGATGCCGTGACGCTCGCGCGGGAAGGTCTCGAAGAAGGCGCGCACCGTCTCCGGCCGCAGCGCCTCACCGCTGCATATCACCCGGCGCAGGCCCGTGGCGGTGGCGGCCTCGGGCTCCGCCAGGAACAGATCCAACATGGGCGGGACGAAGTGCAGCGTGGTGACGGACTCGTCGCGGATCGTCCTCGCCAGGTAGCGCGGATCCTTGTGGCCCCCGGGTGCCGCGAGGAACAGCCGGCTGCCCACGATGAGCGGCCAGAAGAACTCCCACACCGACACGTCGAAGGTGAAGGGCGTCTTCTGCAGCACCGTGTCGCCAGGCCCCAGCCCATACGTGTCCTGCATCCACAGGAGCCGGTTGACGACGCCCCGGTGGGGCACCGCGACGCCCTTGGGCCGCCCGGTGGAGCCCGACGTGTAGATGACGTACGCCGCGTCCCGGCCCGCCGCCCGGGGCAGGGGCAGGGACGGCGCGCCCAGCGTGGGCAGGAGCGTGTCCACCGGCAGCGCCTCCACGCGCAGGCCCTCCAGCCGCGAGGCCAGCGTGGAGCGCGTGAGGACCGTGCGCAGGCCCGCGTCCTCCACCTGGAACGCGAGACGGGCGCGGGGCAGCTCCGGATCCAACGGCACGTAGGCCGCGCCGGCCTTGAGGATCGCGAGCAGGCCCACGACCAGCTCCAGCGAGCGCTCCTCGAACACGCCCACGTGCTGGCCCGGCATGACGCCGCGCGCGCGCAGGTGCGCCGCCAGCCGGTCCGCCTGCGCGACCAGCTCCCGGTACGTCAGCGCGGCGCCGGTGACGGCGGCGGCGATCGCGTCCGGTGTGCGGCGGGCCTGCGCATCCACCAGCTCGTGCAGGCCCCGCGACAGATCATGCGGGCGCCGGGTGGCGTTGAGGCCTTCCAGCAGGTGCTCCCGCTCCCCATCGAGCAGCAGCTCCAGCCGCTCCACGGGCAGGGCCGGATCCGCCTGCGTGAAGCGCTCCAGGAAGCGCAGCAAGCGGCGCTGGTGCCCGGCGATGTCGTCCGCGCTGTACAGGTCCGGGTTCGCGTCCAGGTAGAGCTGGAGGTCGGAGCCATCCGAGCGGCCATAGAACCCCAGCAGCAGGTCCTTCACCGGCCCGGAGGACAGGTAGTGCGCGGTGGTGGCGTGCTCGCCGAAGCGCACCGCGTGGTCGAAGGAGACGACGTTGACCACCGGGCCCGTGGCGCGGCCCTCGTGGCCCTTCAGGCGCAGGGCGTGTTGCAGCTCCTCGCCCCGGTGGCGCTGGTGTACGAGCAGGCGCCCCACCTGCGAGGACACCTGCTTCACCAGCGCCTGGACGCTGGAGCCGGACGGCACCGTCAGGCGCAGGGGAAGCTCGTTGGCCAGCATGCACGGCGTGGCGCGCGAGGCGGCCGTCAGGCGGCTGGAGACGGGCAGGGCGAGCACCACGTCCTCGGCGCCCGTCATCCGGTGCAGGTAGGCCGCCGTCGCCGCGATGGCGATGACGGACCAGCGCGTCTGCTCGCGCCGGGCCGCCGCGCGCAGGGACTCCATGGCGTCAGCAGACAGATGTGTCGTCCGCCGCAGCAGGCCCCGGGACGCCAGGGTCGCGCCTGTCGTCAGACGCGCCGGCTCCGGTGGGGCGGCGAAGGCGTCATGCCAATACGTCCGGTCGCGCTCGGCCTGTGTCGAGCCGAGATACGCGGCGTCCTCCGCCAGCAGCGTGGCGAGCGGCGCGAACGCGGGGGCCTCCGCTTCCGGCTGTCCCACGAGCGCGGAGTAGCGCTGGGCCACGCGGCGCCAGTAGAGCGTCTGGCCGAACCCATCCATGAGGATGTGGTGGTAGCGGACGTAGAAGAAGGACCGCGCCGGGCCCGCCTGGAAGAGCGCGTGGTGGAAGAGCGGCGCCTCACGCAGGTCCACAGGACGCAGCAGGTCGGATCGCATCCACGATTCCGCGGCCTGCCGGGGGTCGGCTTCACCGCCCACGTCCACCACATCCAATGCGACGGCGCCCGAGGGAGAAGACACCTGCCAGGGCCCGTCCGCATCTTCGACAAAGCAGACCCGGAGGGTTTCGCTTTCCAAGACAGTCTCACGGACCGCCCGGGTCAGAAGCGAGACATCCACCGGCCCATGGATTTCAAGATAGGCGCCGCAATTGTAGCGGGGGTTGGATGGGTCCAGCTGCTGGGCTACCCAGACACCGCGCTGCGCTGCGGTCAAAGGCCATCGAGACACAGCAGTGTCTGTTGCATGCATCCGAACTTCCCCCAAATCCGGAACGCCGCCGTGAAGGCGTCGGCCGCAAGCACTTCCCCAATACAGTCCCTGCGCTCGAACCAGTACGTTTAATATTTTATCGAGTCAAGATAAAACCGGGCAGACTGGAACCGGCAGAATCCACGAACTCCATCCTTCCGGTGCGACAGTCGGAATCATTGTTCATGCGTGTTTCTGGCCTGTGAAACATGCAGGTGAGCTTCCGGGAACACGCCTGTGAGGCCGCCCGGATGAGGCGGTCGCCCACCGGATCCGGGCGCGCTATCCTCGAAGGCATGCTCCTGCCCGTCCTCACCGGTGTCTGGCTGTCGCTGTCCGGTGCGCTCGGCACGGAGCTGCGGCGGGACGGCTACAGCTTCCGTCCGCCGGACACGTTCCGGATGACGCGCTGGGAGCGCTATGCCGGCTCGCACGCGGGCGCGGTGTCGGAGGACGGCGCCCGCACGCGCAGCCTGTCCGCGGCGCTGGCGGACGGGGAGGGGCCGGACGCGGCCACGTTCCTCATTGCCGTAGTGGACGGGGGGTTCTCCGCCAGCCCCTCGGAGCGCGACGCGTTCTCCACCGCGGTGGTGCAGCACTTCCAGCGTGAACTGGACGTAGCCCTGACGCCGGAGCGGGTGGACCGCGTGGGCGGGCCCGTGCCCCGGGTGGAGCTATTGGGCACGCTGCGCGAGGCGGGGCAGGTGCGCACGGTGCTGGTGACGGGGCTCGCGTCCGAGGGGCGCCACGCGGTGGTGACCGTGAGCGTGCCGGCGGACCGCTGGGAGGCCATGGCCCCCCGGGTCCGCGCCTCGCTGGAGACCTTCCGCATGGACGCCCCGGTGACGGGGGTCATCTCCAAGCGGCTCGCGGGGGCGCTCGCGGGCACCCTGGCCGGGGCGCTGCTCGTGTCCTACGCCGCGTGGCGCCGACGCCGGCAGGGCGAGGGGACGGCCTCAGCCTAGGAGTCGCGGGGGAGGCGCAAGGGGGGCGCAAGGCATCCCCCGGGGGGCCCGCGCTGGGATACGGTGCCGCGCCCATGTTCTCCCTCCTCCTCGCCGCCGCGCTCGCGCAGGGGCCCATCGCGCCTCCGCCGGGTCCGCCGGCCGTACCGCTGCTGGTGCCGTCGGCGGACGCTGGCATCCCGGACGCGGTGGTGCCGCCGCTGCCGGTGGCCTCGCTGCCTCCCGCCACCCACGAACTGTTCCGCCGCATCCAGGGCCGTGTCGCGCAGGTGCGCATCATCGAGCGCCGCTCCGGCACCAAGTCCTCCATCGGCTCCGCGTTCTTCGTGAGCGCGAAGGGTCACGCCCTCACGAACTACCACGTGGTCTCCGACCTGGTGCTCCACCCGGAGGACTACACGGCGGAGCTGGACCGGGGGGACTCCACGGTGCCGGTGCGCCTGCTCGCGGTGGATGTGGCGAGCGACCTGGCGGTCATCCAGGTGGAGGCCCCCGTCGCGGACTTCTTCAAGCTGGAGGACGGTGAGCCGCCGCAGGGCACGCGCCTGTTCGCCATGGGCAACCCGCGCGACCTGGGCACCACCATCGTGGAGGGCACCTACAACGGCCTCGTGCGCGACGCCCTCTACGAGCGCGTGCACTTCAGCGGCGCCATCAACCCCGGCATGAGCGGCGGGCCCACGCTCAGCGGCGAGGGCGGCGTGGTGGGCGTCAACGTGGCCACCATGGGCAACCAGGTGGGCTTCCTCGTGCCGGTGGCCCGGGCGCGGCTGTTGCTGGACGGCGCGCTGAAGCTCGAAGCCCCGCCGGACTCCGCCGCGCTGATGGCATCCGTGCGCGAGCAGCTGCTGGCCAACCAGCAGCGCATCACCGACCGGCTGATGGCCACGGACCTGCCGAAGCAGGCGCTGGGCGAGTACCGCGTCCCGGGCCGCTGGAGCCCGTTCCTCAAGTGTTGGGGCGACACGCCGCATGATCCGGAGACGCCGTACACCGTGACGAGCTACCAGTGCTCCTCCGAGGAGGACATCTTCCTGTCCTCCAGCCACCGCACGGGCGTGGTGGGCTACCTGCACCAGCACGTGACGAGCCAGAAGCTGGGCGCCATGCGCTTCTCCGCGCTCTACAGCACGCTCTTCTCCCAGGATCCGGATCCGGTGTCCGCCACGCGCGAGGACGTCACCAACTTCCGCTGCAACTCGGAGTTCGTGGACGTGGCCGGCCTCACGGTGCGCGCCGCCATCTGCCTGCGCTCCTACCGCCGCTTCCCGGGCCTCTATGATCTGGTGCTGCGCGCGGCCACGCTGAACGCCTCCACGCACGGCGTGGACACCAGCCTCACGCTGGGCGGCTTCTCCGCGGAGAACGCGCGCAAGCTGGCGCGCCGCTACCTGGAGGGCCTCTCGTGGACGAAGTGATCTTCCTGGAGGTGTTGGAGGGCGACGCCGTCCAGGCCCGCCACCGGCTGGAGAAGCTGCCCGTGACGGTGGGGCGCGGCTACACCAACGACGTCATCCTGGACGACCCCAAGATCTCCGCCGAGCACCTGCGCGTGGAGCGGCGCGAGGACGGCGCGGTGGTGCTGCGCGACCTGGGCAGCGTCAACGGCACGTTCAACGTGCAGCCCTGGGCCCGCCTCGCGGAGATGGTGCTCACGCCGGACGCGCGCGTGGCCCTGGGCGACACGGTGCTGCGCTTCCGGCCGCGCGGCTTCGTGGTGGAGGACACCGTCGTCAACGAGGCCGCCGCCGCCCCGCGCGAGCGCCTCTTCGAACGCCCCCGGGCCTTCGCGCTGACGCTCCAGGCGCTGGTCGCGGTGGCCTTCATCTCCGAACGGGTGACCCAGTTCCAGAAGACGGACTGGGGCGACCTGCTGCTCGGAAGCGTGCTGCCGCTGGGGCTCACGCTCCTGTGGGCCGGAGGCTGGTCGCTGGCGAGCCGCATCGCGCGCCGCAGCTTCTTCTTCCGGGTGCACGCCACCATTGGCGGCATGGTGCTGCTGGGCTTCGCGCTGGCGCCGCCGCTGTTCGCGCTCTTGAGCTTCAGCTTCTCGCTGGGCTCGGGGCTGGGCATCGTCAGGACGCTGCTCATCCTGGGCCTGGTGGGGTGGGGGCTCTACTGGCACCTGCGCTACGTGACGCGGTGGCGCGGCCGGCGCGTGGTGCGCGGGCTCGTCATCGCGTCGGTGGGCGTGCTGGTGCTGACGAACGTGTCGGTGCTGCTGGGCAACGAGGAGTTCAGCGAGGCGCTGGAGTTCCCCCGCTCGCTCCTGCCGCCCGTGCTGCGCGTCGCCCCGGCGCACTCGGTGGACTCGTTCTTCGAGGACGTCACCCCGCTGGCGGAGGACGTGGACGCGCTGGCGAAGGAGGACTGAGCGCGTCCCGGGCGTCCCGGACCTGGGCGCCCCCTACATCCCGCGCACCGCGTGGGGCTTGTAGGGCGCCTCCAGCGCCTTGACCTCCTCCGGCTGGAGCTTGAGGGCCACCGCCTTCACCGCGTCCTCCAGGTGCTCCAGCTTCGTCGCGCCGATGATGGGCGCGGTGACGACGGGCTTGGACAGCAGCCACGCCAGGGCCACCTGCGCGGGCGGCGTCTTTCGCGCTTCGGCCACCTGCTTGAGCGCCTCCACCACGTCCCAGTCCCCGGGCTGGTTGTAGAGCCCCGGCGACAGCGTGTCCGTCTCCGCGCGCGTCGTGGACTCGCGGTCGTCCAGCGACTTGCGCGTGCCGCTGAGCAGCCCCCGGGCCAGCGGGGACCAGGGGATGACGCCCACCCCTTCGGCCTCGCACAGGGGCAGCATCTCCCGCTCCTCCTCGCGGTACACGAGGTTGTAGTGGTCCTGCATGGACACGAAGCGCGCCCAGCCGTTGCGCTCGGAGACGCCCAGCGCGCGCGCGAACTGCCACGCGTACGAGGAGCTGGCGCCCAGGTAGCGCACCTTGCCCTGGCGCACGAGCTGATCCAACGCGGACAGCGTCTCCTCGATGGGCGTGTTCGGATCCATCCGGTGGATTTGATAGAGGTCGATGGTCTCCACCCCCAGCCGCTTGAGGCTCGCCTCGCACGCCTGGGTGATGTTCTTGCGGGACAGGCCGCGCTCGTTCTGCCCGCTGCCGGTGGGGAAGTAGACCTTCGTGGCCAGCACCACCTCGTCCATCTTCGCGTAGCGGCGCAGGGCCCGGCCCGTGACCTCCTCGCTCACCCCATCCGAGTACATGTTCGCGGTGTCGAAGAAGGTGACCCCCAGCTCCACCGCGCGGCGGAAGAAGGGCTGCGAGGCCTCTTCGTCCAGCACCCACGGGCGCCACTTCGGGGTGCCGTAGCTCATGCAGCCCAGGCAGATGCGGGACACCCGCAGGCCGGTGTGTCCCAGGTTGGCGTACTTCATCGGTGCGCTCCTCTTGTGAGCCAGCTCGTGTCGCTGCTTGCGTATGACCCACCATGAGCGTGCGCTTCAACCTCTTGTCACCGGAAGTGAAGGCCAATCCCTATCCCACCTACGCGCGGATGCGCCGCGAGGCCCCTGTCTGTCAGGTGGACCCCGGCGGGATGTGGGCGGTGTCGCGCCATGACGACGTGGTGCGCGTCCTCAAGGACCCCCAGCGCTTCTCCTCCCAGGGCTTCCGCGTGGCCACCAACCCTCCCTGGTTGGGCGGCAATCCCTTCTCGGAGTCCATGCTCACCCTGGATCCGCCCCAGCACGGCCGCCTGCGGGTGCTGGTGCAGAAGGCCTTCGGCGCGGCCGCCATGGCCCGGCTGGAGCCCCGCGTGAGGGAGCTCTGCCGGCAGGCGGTGGCGGACCTGCCCCGGGGCCGCCCGGTGGACATGATGCCCCCCTACGCCCTGCGCATCCCGGCCGCCGTCATCAGCGACCTGCTGGGCCTGGACTCCACGCGCGCCCCCCGCCTGAAGCAGTGGGCGGACCTCATCACCGGCGGCGTCACCACCGTGCGCCCGGAGGAGGAGGACCGCAAGCAGCGCGCCCGCGACGCCGTGGCGGAGCTGCGCGCCTACTTCAACGAGGTGCTGGACGAGCGCGCCCGGACGCCCGGCACGGACCTGGTCAGCGAACTGCAACAGGCCCGCGTGGACGGCGAGGCCCTGTCGCGCGACGAGCTCATCGCCTTCATGGCCCTGCTGCTGGTGGGCGGCATCGAGACGGTGGTGCACCTGCTGGGCGCGTCCCTCGTCGTGCTGCGCGAGCACCCGGAGGTGTGGGCCCAGCTGCGGGTGGACCGCTCGCGCATCCCCGCCTTCATCGACGAGGTGCTGCGCTACGAGCCGCCCGCCCAGGCCGCCCCGCGCCTCACCACCGAGGAGGTGGAGCTGGGCGGCGTGCGGCTGCCCAGGGGCGCCCCGGTGCTGGTGCTCCTGGGCTCCGCCGCGCACGACGAGGCGCACTTCCCGGACGGCGACCGCTTCAACCTGTCCCGCCCCGGCCCGCAGAACCTGCCCTTCGGCCACGGCATCCACTTCTGCCTGGGCGCGCAGCTGGCGCGCATGGAGGGACGGCTGGCCCTGGAGGCCCTGCTGGACGCCTTCCGCCACCTGGAGGCCGGCCCGGAGCCCATGACGTGGCACCGCACGCTGGTGGTGCGCGGGCCCGCCACGCTGCCCCTCGTCCTGCACCCGGACTGAAAGACAACGGGCAGGTCCCCTGGAACCAGGGAACCTGCCCGCGTCACTTCAAGCCTTCGAACCGCCGTGTGCCGCGAAGCTACGCGCGGACTTCCGGAGGCGTGTCCGTGGGAGCCGGCACCGCGGCGGGCTCCTTGAACGGCGAGGTCTCCAGCGCGGCCTTCAGCACTTCATCCATGTGCGTGGCGAAGATGAACTCCAGCTCGTTCTTCGCCTGATCCGGCACGTCGATGAGATCCTTGCGGCAACGCTCCGGCAGGATGACGCGCTTGATGCCCGCGCGGTGCGCCGCCAGGACCTTCTCCTTGATGCCACCCACCGGCAGGACCAGGCCGCGCAGCGTGGCCTCGCCCGTCATCGCCGTGTCGTGCCGCACCCGGATGCCCGTCAGCAGGCTGGTGAGCGCGGTGAGGATGGTGACGCCGGCGGAGGGGCCATCCTTGGGGATGGAGCCCGCCGGGAAGTGCAGGTGCAGGTCCGTCTTCTCGAGGAAGTTCGGGCTGATGCCGAGCGACTCCGCCTTGCTGCGCAGGTAGCTCAGCGCCGCGGTGGCGCTCTCCTTCATCACGTCACCCAGCTGGCCGGTGAGCGTCATGCCGCCCTTGCCCGCCATCTTGGTGGCTTCGATGAAGAGCAGATCGCCGCCCGCCGCGGTCCACGCGAGGCCCGTCGCCACACCGGGGACCTCCGTGCGCTCCGCGACCTCCGAGTAGAACATCTCGGGCCCGAGGATCTCCTTCACGCGCTCCGTCCCGATGGTCTGCTTCTCCAGCTTCCCACCGGCGACCTCCACCGCCACCGCGCGGCAGATGTCCGCGATGCGGCGCTCGAGGTTACGCACGCCGGCCTCGCGGGTGTACGAGGTCGTCAGGATGAGGAGGGCCTCGTCCAGGATCTCGATGTGGTCCCCCGACAGGCCGTGCTCGCGCAGCTGCTTGGGCACGAGGTGGATGCGGGCGATGGCCTGCTTCTCCTCGAACGTGTAGCCCGTCAGCTCGATGATCTCCATGCGGTCGCGCAACGGACCGGGGATGGGATCCAGCTGGTTCGCCGTGGCGACGAACATGACCTTCGACAGGTCGAACGCCACGTCCAGGTAGTGGTCGCTGAACGTGCTGTTCTGCTCCGGGTCCAGCACCTCCAGCAGCGCCGCGCTCGGGTCGCCGCGGAAGTCCGCGCCCAGCTTGTCGATTTCGTCCAGCATCATGACCGGGTTCTTCGTCCCGGCCTTCTTCATGCTCTGGATGAAGCGGCCCGGCAGCGCGCCCACGTAGGTGCGCCGGTGGCCGCGGATCTCCGCCTCGTCACGCACGCCGCCCAGGGACAGGCGCACGAACTTGCGGCCCGTGGCCTTGGCCACGCTCTGGCCCAGCGACGTCTTGCCGACGCCCGGGGGACCGACGAGGCACAGGATGGGCCCGCGCATGTCGTTCTTCAGCTTGCGGACGGCCAGGTACTCCAGGATGCGCTTCTTCACCTTCTTGATGCCGAAGTGATCCTTGTCCAGCTGCTGGCGTGCGTTCTCGATGTCGAGGTTGTCCTCGCTGATCTTCGACCACGGCAGGTCCGCGATCCAATCCAGGTAGGTGCGCGCGACGGTGTACTCGCTGGAGGCCGCCGGGATCGTCTTCAGGCGGTTGAGCTCCTTCTGGGCGACCTTCTCCACTTCCGGGGGGAGGGCGGCCTTCTTCAGGCGCTCCTGCAGCTCGTCGAGCTCCTCCTCCTCCTCGCCCATCTCGCCGAGCTCTTCCTTGATCGCCTTGAGCTGCTGGCGCAGGTAGTACTCGCGCTGGGTCTTCGACATCTCGCCCTTCACGGCGGAGTCGATCTTGTTGGAGAGCTTGAGGATCTCGCGCTTGCGGTTGAGCAGCTCCAGCACGAGCTTCATGCGCGCCTTGAGGTCGACCGTCTCCAGCACGGCCTGCTTCTCCTCGATGGGCACGTCCACGTTCGCGGCGATGAGGTCCGCCAGGTGGCCCGGGTGCGTGATGCTCTCCACCAGCTCCGTGGCGGCGGCGGGCAGCTCGGGCATCAGCTCGATGACCTCGCGCGCCAGCTTCTTCAGGTTGATGCCCAGGGCCTCCACTTCGACGTTCTCAGAGGAGGTCTTGTCCTCCACGGCGTCGACGCGGGCCTTGAGGTAGGGGGCCTCCTGGACCAGCTCCATCACGCGGAAGCGGGCCAGGCCCTGCACCACGAGGGAGTAGTTGTCCTCGCCCATCTTCAACAGCTTCACGATGCGGGCGACAGTGCCCATCGTGTACAGGTCCGACGCGCCCGGATCCTCTTCCTCGGCGCGGCGCTGCGTCACGACACCGATGACCTGGTCGTCGCGAACGGCGTCCTTGATCAGCGCGATCGTCTTCTGGCGGCCGACGGCCAGGGGAAGCACGCCCCCGGGGAAGAAGACGCTGTTGCGCAGGGGCAGGATGGGCAGCACCTGCGGGATGTCTTCCTTGTTGATGAGCCCGGGAGGGGCCATCGCGGTGGGCATGGCGCTGGCCGCCGTGCCCCCCTTCTTCTTCTCGTCAGACATGGAGTTCGGCCTCTTCCTTGCTTAAACCCGGTCAGCAAGCGGCCGGGCCGGTGAACCATCCGGTTGATTTCTGCGACGGATGAACCAACGTAACAACCAAACCGGACATGGCAAACGCGATGTGCGTTATTTCCGTGCCTCGTCGGCTGTACGACGCTCCTCCTCCTAACAGCCCAGAAGTCTCGCGTCTTGAAGAGGGGTGGGGCATGCTCGCCCCCTCTCTGCTTGATGCGGTGCGCGAGTGCGCCCGCCGTATTGGAGGTCGACGTGAAGGCCCACACCTGTGCCCACCTGCTGACGCTGTCCGCGCTCCTGGCGATGGGGTGTCACTCGCCTGTCGACGAGGCGGGCTCCACGGTGCCGGACACCTGTGAGGCGACCCCGCCCGTGGTCGCGCCGCAGAAGACGGACCTCCTGTTCGTCATCGACAACTCGAACTCCATGCAGGAGGAGCAGCAGGCAATCGTGACGGAGCTGCCCGCCTTCCTGGCCGCGCTGAAGGAGGGCAGCGGCGTGGCGCAGGAGTTCCGCGTGGGGGTCATCACCACCTCCGTGTACCAGCGCCTCACGCTGGGCGACGGGACGGACAGCATCCGTTCGTTCCCGGATCAGGCCGGGCGCCTGCAGCCGGTGAAGGACGAAGCCGGGCAGCCCACCGCCGAGCGCTTCATCGAAAGCTCGGACCCGCTGCTCCTGGACAAGTTCCAGCGCCTCGTGGCGCAGGGCACCTCCGGCAGCGGCCAGGAGACGCCCTTCGAGGCCGTGCGGCTGGCGGTCAGCTCTCCGCTCGCGGAGCAGCCCACCGCCGAGGGCGGCAACGCGGGCTTCCTGCGGGATGGCGCGCGCCTGATGGTGGTGGTGGTGTCGGACGAGGAGGACTGCAGCTCCAAGCTGCGGCCGCCGCCGGTGTCGCTGGGGTTGGATCCGTCCGTGGATGCGTGCAGCGACAACGCGGACAAGCTGACGCCGGTGGAGGAGTACTACCAGGACTTCCAGGCGCTGCGTGACAGCCGGGGCGTGTCGCGCGAGGTGCTGTGGGCCACCATCGGGCCGGTGGCGCTGACGGACAAGCGGGCGGAGCTGGTGAAGGAGACGGTGGGCGACAAGACCTACGTGCGCAACGCCGACTGCCCGACCTCGTATGGCCCCGGCTTCCGGCAGTTCGCCCTCGCGACGGAGTTCGACGCGACGCGGGCGAACCTGGACTCCATCTGCAAGAGCGACTACCGGCAGACGCTGATCGGCATCGCGGGGCTCGCCACGGTGGCGCAGAGCATCGACGTGGTGAACCTGCCGGATCCGCGGCTGGCCCTCGTGAACGTCACGCGCGCGGATGGTTCGGTGCAGACGTGCTCGGTGGCGAACGGCGACCTGCGCTACGAGCCCTCCGGGGAGGACCGCTCCGCGCGCCTGTACTTCCTGGGCCCGTGCCTGCGGCGCGTGGGCGACACGAAGGTCGAAGTGAAGGTGCTGTGCGCGGGGTAGCGGGCGGCGGATCCGCTTGAAGCGGGGGTACACGGTGAAGGGCCTCGCGGCGACGCGGGGCCCTTTTTCGTTGCGGGGAAGGTGACCCGGCATGTCCGGTGCCATGTGAAGTCGCACGTGCGGATCCGCGCCTCCTCCCCGAGTGGCGACCCCAACCTGACAGGTTGATCCGGGCGTCCAACCTCGCGCTCGGGTGTCAGACGGCTCCACATACTGGGCAGACATCCGCACCGATGGCGGGTGGGCTTGCGAGGAGGCGACATGGGCGCGGCGGTCGAGCGGTCGGCGGTGGGGGTGGTG
>NZ_RAWG01000009.1 GCF_003611735.1 Corallococcus sicarius
GGTGGGAGGGGTGCGGAGGGCGGCGGGCGTTCATAAAAGTAGAGCCCCTCCGGCTGCCGGGAAGCGTGTTCGGTGGTAGGAAGGGCGTCCAGGCAGGCACGGCGTACCGGGTTGACAGATCCGGTCCGCACCTTCCACGGATCATCACATGAGGCGGGGCACGGCTTGACTCCCGGAATATCCGGTGTCTAGGGTGCGCGGCCTCAACAAAGCCTCAGGTCCCTATTGGAGGGACACCCGCAGCTTCCGGTTGCTCCCCGCAGGCGGCTGCGAACACCTCTCAACAGGGGGCAGTTGTACCGTTTCCAAGGACTTCCACTTCATGCAGCAGAACGTGAACCAGCAGATCGACGGCGGTGACGAAGACTTCGCGGCGATGTTCGAGGCCTCGCTCAAGGAGCGTGGCGGCGACGGAATCCTGAAGGAAGGCGAAATCGTCAAGGGCACGGTCGTGCAGGTGACGAAGGATTTCGCGATCGTCGACATCGGCTACAAGTCCGAGGGTCAGGTCCCGATCTCCGAGTTCACCAATCCCCGCGGTGAGGTCACGGTCAAGGCCGGCGACCCCGTCGAGGTCCTCCTGGAGAGCCGCGAGAACGACACCGGCATGGTCGTCCTCTCCAAGGAGAAGGCCGACAAGATGCGCATCTGGGACGAAATCTCCGCCGCCTGCGAGCGCGACGAGATCGTCAAGGGCACCATCGTCGGACGCGTGAAGGGCGGCCTCTCCGTCGACATCGGCGTGAAGGCGTTCCTCCCCGGCAGCCAGGTGGACATCCGCCCGGTGCGCAACCTTGATCAGTACATCTCGAAGGAGTTCGAGTTCAAGGTCATCAAGTTCAACAAGAAGCGCGGCAACATCGTGCTGTCTCGTCGCGTCCTGCTCGAGAAGCAGCGCGAGGAGATGAAGAAGGAGACCCTCAAGAACCTCAAGGAGGGTGCGGTCCTCAAGGGCGTGGTCAAGAACCTCACCGACTACGGCGCCTTCATCGACCTCGGCGGCATCGACGGCCTGCTGCACATCACCGACATGTCCTGGGGCCGCATCGGTCACCCCAGCGAGATGTTCAACGTCGGTGACGAAGTGCGCGTGGTCGTCCTCAAGTTCGACCCGACGCAGGAGCGCGTCAGCCTGGGCCTCAAGCAGATCCAGGAGGACCCGTGGCACCGCGCCGACGAGAAGTACCCGGTCGGCACCCGCGTGGGCGGCAAGGTCGTGTCCATCACGGACTACGGCGCGTTCATCGAGATCGAGCAGGGCGTGGAAGGCCTCGTCCACGTCAGCGAGATGTCCTGGACCAAGCGGCTCAAGCACCCGTCCAAGATCCTGGAGGTCGGCCAGGTCGTTGAGGCCGTCGTCCTCGACATCGATCCCAAGGCCAAGCGCATCGCGCTGGGCATGAAGCAGATCGAGCAGAACCCCTGGACGCTGCTCGAGGACAAGTACCCGATCGGCTCCGTCATCAAGGGCCAGATCCGCAACGTCACCGACTTCGGCGTGTTCGTCGGCGTCGAGGAGGGCGTGGACGGCCTGGTGCACGTGTCCGACATCTCCTGGACCCAGCGCATCAAGCACCCGGGCGAGATGTTCAAGAAGGGCGACGAGGTCGAGGCGGTGGTGCTCAACATCGACGTCGAGAACGAGCGCTTCAGCCTGGGCATCAAGCAGCTCCAGCCGGACCCCTGGGAGACCCTGTCCGAGCGCCTGCCCGTGGGCAGCCGCGTGAAGGGCAAGGTCACGAAGGTCACCGACTTCGGCGCGTTCGTGGAGATCGAGCCGGGCATCGAGGGCCTCGTCCACGTCTCCGAGCTGAAGGAAGAGCGCGTGGAGAACCCCCGCGACGTGGTGACGGAAGGCCAGGATGTCGAAGTGAAGATCATCGACATCAACACCCCGGACCGGAAGGTCGCGCTGTCCATCAAGGCGCTCATCGGCGAGGGCGAGGACTACCGCGAGTACCTGCGCAAGCAGGCCGAAGGCTCCAAGGCCCGCCTGGGCGACGTGATGGCGTCCAAGCTGAAGAAGTAATCAGCCCAACGTCTTGACGTGAATAGCGGCCGGGTTCCCCAGCGGGAGCCCGGCCGTTTCCATTTGATTCGGCCGAAACGCCCCGTGATAAGGGCGTCCGGCGCTGTTAGCGAAGTCCCTTCCAGGAGGCAGTTCCATGGCTCGTGAAGTCGTCATCGTGGGCGCGGCCCGTACCCCCATCGGCTCCTTCCAGGGCGCCCTCTCCAAGCTCACCGCCCCCCAGCTGGGCGCCATCGCCATCAAGGCGGCGCTGGAGCGCGCGGGCGTGAAGCCGGAGGCCGTGCAGGAGGTCATCATGGGCAACGTCCTCCAGGCCGGCGTGGGCCAGGCCCCGGCGCGTCAGGCGGCCATCTTCGCGGGCATCCCGCACAGCGTCCCCGCCGTCACGCTCAACAAGGTCTGTGGCTCCGGTCTCAAGGCCGTCATCGCCGCGGCGCAGTCCATCGCCCTGGGTGACGCGGACGTCATCGTCGCGGGCGGCATGGAGTCCATGAGCAACGCGCCCTACATCAGCCACACGATGCGCGGTGGGGCTCGCATGGGGAACGTGGAGTTCAAGGACGCGATGATCCACGACGGCCTCTGGGACGTGTACGACAACGTCCACATGGGCATCTGTGCCGAGGCCTGTTCCACCTCCCACGACATCAGCCGCTCGCAGCAGGACGAGTTCGCGCTGGAGTCCACGCGCCGCGCCATCCAGTCCCAGAAGGACGGCCACTTCGCCGCGGAGATCGTCCCGGTCCAGATTCCGGGCAAGAAGCCGGACGAGTTCGTCACGGTCTCCGAGGACGAGGGCCCCAAGAACGCCAAGCCGGAGAAGATCCCCACCCTGAAGCCCGTCTTCAAGAAGGACGGCACGGTGACGGCCGCCAACGCGTCCTCCATCAACGACGGCGCCGCGGCGCTGGTGCTGATGAGCGAGGAGCGGGCGAAGGCGGAGGGCCGCACCATCCTGGGCCGCATCAAGGGCTACGCGCAGGCGGCCCGCAAGCCGGTGGAGTTCACCATCGCGCCGGCGGACGCCATCAACACGCTGCTCCAGAAGCAGAACATCACCGCCAAGGACGTGGACCTCTGGGAGATCAACGAGGCCTTCTCCGTGGTGGCCATCGCGAACAACCGCATCCTCGGGCTGGATCCCGCCAAGGTGAACGTACGCGGCGGCGCGGTGGTGCTCGGCCACCCCATTGGCGCCTCCGGTGCGCGCGTGCTCGTCACGCTGCTGCACACGCTGAAGGACCAGGACAAGAAGCGGGGCGTGGCGTCGCTGTGCATCGGCGGCGGCGAAGGCATCGCGCTGATGGTCGAGCGCTGAAAGGCGTGACGGAATGAACAAGGTCTACGCGAGCGCGGATGAGGCGGTCGCCGACATCCCGGACAACATCACGTTGATGAGTGGTGGGTTCGGGCTGTGCGGCAACCCCGAGAACCTCATTGAAGCCCTTCACAAGAAGAACGTGAAGGGCCTCACCATCATCTCCAACAACTGTGGCACCACGGAGCTGGGCCTGGGCGTCCTGCTGCAGAACAAGCAGGTCAAGAAGATGGTGGCCAGCTACGTGGGGGAGAACAAGGAGTTCGAGCGGCAGTTCCTCTCCGGTGAGCTGGAGGTGGAGCTGAACCCGCAGGGCACGCTCGCGGAGCGCATCCGCGCCGGGGGCTGCGGCATTGGCGGGTTCTTCACGCCGACGGGCGCGGGCACCCAGGTGGCGGAGGGCAAGGAGTCGCGCATGATCGACGGGCGACTGCATGTCCTGGAGACGCCGCTCAAGGCGGACTTCGCCATCATCCACGCGTACAAGGCGGACACCTGGGGCAACCTGGTGTTCCACAAGACGGCGCGGAACTTCTCCCCGATGATGTGCATGGCGGCGAAGGTCACCATCGTGGAGGCGGAGCACATCGTGCAGCCGGGGGAGCTGGATCCGGACCTCGTGCACATCCCGAGCATCTTCGTGCACCGCATCGTGCAGGCGAAGAACCTCCACAAGTGGATCGAGCGGCGGACCGTCCGCAAGAAGGCGTCCTGAGCCATGCCCCTGTCACGTGAACAGATCGCGCAGCGCATCGCCCAGGAACTGAAGGACGGCTTCTACGTCAACCTGGGCATCGGCATCCCCACGCTCGTGCCCAACTACATCCCGCCCGGGGTGGAGGTGGTGCTCCAGTCGGAGAACGGCCTGCTCGGCATCGGGCCGTACCCGGAGGAGGGGAGCGAGGACCCGGACCTCATCAACGCGGGCAAGGAGACGGTGACGGTGGTGAAGGGCTCCGCCTTCTTCGACTCCGCGCTCTCGTTCGGGATGATCCGCGGAGGCCACATCGACCTGGCCGTGCTGGGCGCCATGGAGGTCAGCGAAGAGGGTGACCTGGCCAACTGGATGATCCCCGGCAAGATGGTCAAGGGAATGGGCGGCGCCATGGACCTGGCGGTGGGTGCGAAGCGCATCTACGTGGCCATGGAGCACGCCAACAAGGACGGGCAGCCCAAGATCTTGAAGAAGTGCTCGCTGCCGCTGACGGGCCTCAAGTGCGTGCACCACATCGTCACCGACCATGCCTTCATCGACGTCACGCCGGCGGGGCTGGTCCTCCGGGAGCTGGCGCCCGGGCTGACGGTGGAGCGGGTGCAGCAGCTCACGGGGCCGAAGCTGATGGTCGCGCCCGACCTTCGTGAGATGAAGTTCTGAGCCTCCCGGGCTAGGGTGCCTTCCGTTCCCCAGGGACGGAAGGCACCTTGCCCCCTTCGGGAAAGCGGAGCGCATCTCATGGCCGACCCCCAGGAAAAGCACGTCCCCGCGGCGAGAGCCCATCGCATCGACCATGAGCTGCCCGTGGCGTACCGCACGGTGGCGGGCTTCGTGACGGACTGGGCGGTGAACCTGTCGCGCGGCGGGCTGTACATCAACACCCAGCAGCCCCTGCCGGTGGGCACCGTGGTGCGCCTGCTGGTGTCGCTGCCGGGGGCCAGCTTCCCCGTGGACCTGGTGGGGAAGGTGACCCGCACCAACGCGCAGGGAACGCCGGGCCCCGGGGCTCCTGGAGAGGTTCCGGGGATGGCGGTGGAGTTCGTGGACGTTGATGACGACAAGCGGTCGCGCATCGAAGCGTTCGTGGAGCGCCTGCGGGAAGCCCTGCCGGCGGACGAGCGTGGCAGCGCGACCCGGAAGTAGGGCGGCCGTCCCAGGCGTCCCCTTGAGAGCGCCTGCATGCTGACGCTGCCAGAGACCCCCATCGACCTGACGATTGAACGGCTGGGCCAGCTCGGCGAGGGCGTGGCCTCGTGGGAGGGCCGTACCGTCTTCGTGCCCGGCGCCTTCCCCGGCGACACCGTGCGCGTCCTCCTGGAGTCCCACGGGCGGGTGCTGCGCGGACAGCTGCGGCAGGTGCTCGCCGACGGAGCGGAGCGCGTCACCTCGCGCTGCGTCTACTCCGAGGCCTGTGGCGGCTGTGACTGGCTGGAGCTGGGCGTGTCCGCGCAGCGCTCCGCGAAGCAGGAGATCGTCCTCTCCACGCTGGAGCACCTGGGCCACCTGCCGCGCGCGGGCTTCACGGTGCGGCCGCTGATGGTGGCGCCCCGGGACTGGGGCTACCGGCGCCGCGCGGTGCTGCACGGGGCAGGCAAGGGGGCGCTCGGCTACTTCGGCCGGCGCACGCATGAGCGCGTCCCGGTGGACGTCTGCCCCGCACTCACGCCCGTGCTGACGGCGCTGCCGGGGAAGCTGGCCCCGCTGCTCAAGCCGCTGGCGAAGGACACCGAGGAGGTCATGCTCCTCGCCGAAGGGGACAAGGCCGCGTTCGCGGTGAACCTCTCCGGCCCGGTGACGGCGCGGCACCTGGAGGCCGCGGAGGCCGCCGTGCGGGCGCTGCGGCTGGAGGGCGCGGTGCTGGTGCCGAAGGAGGGCTCGGCGCGGCTCGTGGGCAAACCGGTGCTGCGCTCGCTGTCGCCGCTGCGGCCGGAGGTGCCGGTGTACCTGCGGCCGGATGCCTTCGCCCAGGCGCACGCGGAGGCCAACGTGGGGCTCGTGTCCTCCGCCATCCAGGAGCTGGGCGCGCGGGAGACGGACTCGGTGCTGGAGCTGTACTCGGGCAACGGCAACTTCACCTTCCCGCTGGCGGGGACGGCCGCGTCGGTGCTGGGGGTGGAGTCCTCGCCGGTGGGCGTGGAGTTGGCCCAGCGCAGCGCCCGCGAGGGTGGGGTGGGCAACGTGCGCTTCATCCAGGGTGATGCGCGCAAGGTGTGCGACGGCCTGGTGGCGGAGGGGCGGACGTTTGATTTGTGCCTCGCGGATCCGCCGCGCGCGGGGGCTCCGGGGCTGGCGAAGTGGATGCGCGCGTTGAACGTGCGCCGCGTAGTGTACGTGGCGTGTGATCCGGCCTCGCTGGCGCGGGACGGGGCGGCGCTGGTGGAGGCCGGTTACAAGCCCGTGGCGCTCCAGGTGGTGGACATGTTCCCGCAGACGCACCACGTGGAAGCCGTCATGTCGTTCGAACGGTAGCGCACGGAAAGGACACAAGCGGCCTTCACCATGGACGCCCGCATCGTCGAGTTCGCCGAGGTCCTCCGCCAGAACGGCGTGCGCGTCAGCACGTCCGAGGTCCAGGACGCGCTGCGCGCCACCGCCGAGGTGGGGCTCGAGGACCGCAACCTGTTCCGCGCCGTGCTGCGCACCACGCTCATCAAGCGCGAGCTGGACGTGGACACCTTCCGCCGCGCGTTCGACTTCTACTTCTCCGGCGCGGCGCGCACGTTCGAGGCGCTCGACGAATCACTGGCGAAGCAGCTGGAGGACGAGGGCTATCTGGAGGGCGACCTGCTGAAGATGGTCATCTACCAGATGAACCTGCTCGCCCCGGAGATGTCCCCGCTGGCCCAGGCCATCCTCGCGGGCGACCGCGCGCGGCTGGCGCAGATCTTCCGGCAGGCGTCGCTGCAACTGGACCTGGGACAGCTGGAGAGCCCGCTGCAGACGGGGTTCTTCACGCGGCGGCTGCTCGCGGGCGCGGGCATGGAGCGGGCGCGCTCGGACCTCAAGTCCATGGAGGACGAGCTGCGCGCGCGGGGCCTGAGCGCGGAGGGCATCGAGATCGTCTCGCGCCACGTGGCCGCGGCGATGCGCAAGATTGAGGACGCCGCGCGCCAGGAGGTGCGGCGCCAGTCCGAGGCCCGCATCCGCCGCCGCACGGACTCCGTCACGGACAAGCCGCTCCACCTGCTGAGCCAGGCGGAGGTGGACCAGATGGAGGCCGCCGTGCGCACGCTGGCGGAGAAGCTCAAGAGCCGGCTCATCCGCAAGCAGCGCTCGCACCGCCGGGGTTCGCTCAACGTGCGCCGCACGCTGCGCCGGAACATGCCCTGGGACGGCATCCCCATGGTGCCGCAGTTCCGCCGCCGCAGGCCCGAGCGCCCGGAGCTCGTCGTGCTCTGCGACGTCTCCGACTCCGTGCGCAACGCTTCGCGGATGATGCTGCTGTTCATGCACACGCTGCAGTCGCTGTTCGTGCGCGTGCGCTCGTTCGTCTTCGTGTCCGACATCGGGGAGGTGACGCACTTCTTCAAGGACCTGGACGTGAGCGAGGCCATCGACGCGGCGACCGCCGGACGCACCGTGTCCATGAGCGCGAACTCCAACTACGGCCGCGCGCTGGCGGACTTCACCCGGGACCATCTGGGCAGCATCACCCGCCGCACCACCGTGATGATCATTGGCGACGGTCGCAACAACTACAACGCGAGCAACGCATGGGCCCTCAAGGACCTGCGCCGCAAGGCGAAGCGCGTGTTGTGGATCTGCCCCGAGGACCGCGGCAACTGGGGCATCGGCGACAGCGAGATGCTCACCTACGAGAAGCACTGTCACCAGGCCGTGGTCGTCACGTCCGTGTCGGACCTGAGCCGCATCGCGGATCAGCTCGTCCCCGCCTGAACCCCCTTTCCCCCGAGGCTTCCCCCATGGCTCCGTCCCTCTTCGACGACTACCTGGACGTCCGCAACGTGGAGACCGGTACGGACTTCGACGCCGCCGACGACCGCACGCTGCGCATGGCCTCCCGGCCGGTGGACAAGGCGATGCTCGACGCCCTGGTCCGCTACCAGGAGACCTTCCTCACCCACGTGGAGGCGGACGTCCGCCCGGAGGCCATGGCCCGCGCCCAGACGGAGGCGCTCGCCGCCAGCGGGCTGGATTTGAAGGCGGTGGAGTGGGGGCTGTCCGTGCTCCGGGCCTTCGGTGGCCGGCGGTGGACGCTCCAGCGGCTCCAGACGAAGCTCACGGAGCTGGAGGGCTCCACGGCGCCGGAGGTGGACGCGCTGCGCAAGCGCGTCCAGGATGAGCTGCTGAAGCAGGAGCGTCACACGGAGGCGCTCAGCCGGCGGTACGGCGCGGAGACGGTGGCACTGCTCCGTGAGCACGAAGCGAAGCTGGTCGCCCTGCACACCCGGCTCACCAAGGTGCTCAGCCGGGGATGAACCAGCCCGTCCGCCCGGTTGCATTCCGCAGCCCGGCATCGCATAAGGGCCCGTTTTCCCTCAAGGCCAACCCATGAAGCGCTACTTCATCCACACCTTCGGTTGTCAGATGAACGTCAACGACTCGCTCCGCATGAGCGAAGCGTTGTCGACGATGTCCTACGTCCCGACGCCGGAGCCGGAGAACGCGGACCTCATCATCCTCAACAC
Source organism: Corallococcus sicarius (assembly GCF_003611735.1). Lineage (GTDB taxonomy): Bacteria > Myxococcota > Myxococcia > Myxococcales > Myxococcaceae > Corallococcus > Corallococcus sicarius. The sequence continues at coordinate 8,712 of NZ_RAWG01000009.1, forward strand.
CTGCTCCATCCGGGAGAAGGCCGAGGACAAGATGCTGTCCGCGCTGGGGCGCTACCGCGCGGTGAAGGCCAGTCGCGGCGCCATCCTGGGCGTGGGCGGGTGCGTGGCCCAGCAGGAGAAGGACAAGCTGCTGAAGAAGGTGCCCTACCTGGACTTCGTCTTCGGCCCGGACAACATCGCGAAGCTGCCGGAGGTCATCCGCCGCGTGCAGGAAGAGCGCGAGCGGGTGGTGGAGACCGCCTTCGTGGACTCCGAGGAGTACGTCTTCCCGCGCGCCGACGCGGAGACGTCCCGGGGCAAGGTGACGGAGTTCGTCACCGTGATGAAGGGCTGCGACAACGTCTGCTCCTTCTGCGTCGTGCCGCACACCCGCGGCCGCGAGGTGAGCCGCGCCTTCCCGGAGGTGCTGCTGGAGGTGGCGGACCTGGCGCGCGTGGGCCTGCGCGAAGTGACGCTCATCGGGCAGAACGTCAACTCGTACCAGGGCGGCATCAGCTTCGCGCAGCTCTTGCTGCGCACCGCGGAGGTGCCGGGCATCGAGCGCGTGCGCTTCACCACCAGCCATCCGCATGACCTGTCGGACGAGCTGATTGAAGCGTTCCGCACGCAGCCCAAGATCGCCCCGCACTTCCACCTGCCGGTGCAGTGCGGCAGCGACCGCATCCTGAAGATGATGCGCCGCGACTACACGGTGGTGCAGTACCTGGAGCGGCTGGAGAAGCTGCGCGCCGCCCGGCCCGGCATCGCCATCACCACCGACATCATCGTGGGCTTCCCCGGGGAGACCGAGGAGGAGTTCGAGATGACGCTCCAGCTCACGGAGCAGGTCCGGTACGACAACCAGTTCTCCTTCGTCTACAGCCCGCGCCCCAAGACGGGCGCCGCGCTGCGCGAGAAGGACTGGGGCCCGGTGCCGCACGAGGTGAAGGTGGCCCGGCTGGAGCGCCTGCAGAAGGTGCAGCGGCGCATCAGCGGCGAGTACACGCAGGCGCAGGTGGGCCTGGACGTGGAGGTCATGGTCGAGGGCCGCTCGCGCTACGACGCCACCAAGCGCTTCGGGCGCACGCCGGAGAACCGCACCGTCAACTTCGACGGTGACGCTCCCGCGGGCTCCTTCGTGAAGGTCCACATCGAGCGCGCCACGCCCAACCAGCTCCAGGGCAAGCAGGTGGCGGTGCTGATGGAGCCCACCGTGGCGCCGCCTCCGGTGGAGCTCACGGTGCCGCTGCACGTGCCGGCGGAGGCCTGACGCTTCGCCGGTAGTCCCCTTGCGTCTCCCGGAGGTTCCGCCATGGCGTTGAGGCCGTTTCGCGGGGTGTCCCCCCGCGTCCACCCGAGCTGCTTCATCGAGGACTCCGCCCAGGTGGTGGGCGACGTGGAGCTGGGCGAGGACGCCTCCGTCTGGTTCAACTCCGTGCTGCGCGGGGACGTGAACTCCATCCGCATTGGCAAGCGCACCAACATCCAGGACCTCACCATGGTGCATGTCACCAGCCAGGGGGACTCGACGACGGTGGGCGACGACTGCACGGTGGGCCACCGGGTCATCCTCCACGGGTGCCTCGTGGGAAACCGCGTCCTCGTGGGCATGGGCGCCATCCTGATGGACGGGGTGGAGGTGGGCGACGACTGCATCATCGGCGCCGGCACGCTCCTGACGCCGGGCACCAAGATTCCCCCGGGCTCGCTCGTGGTGGGCTCGCCGGGCAAGGTGAAGCGCCCCATCACCGAGGGCGAGCGGGAGTTCCTGGTCCAGTCCGCCCTCCACTACGTGCACACCGCGTCCGAACACCGCGCCAGCCGCTGACGACAGCGGGTTGTGCGTGTTAGGAACACCCTCATGGCTCTCTCGCCCGAGACGACCCTCAAGGCCTGTCCGCTCTTCAAGGGCTTCACCGACACCGGCATCCAGATCTTCGCCGCGGCGGCCGTGTCGCGTGCCTTTCCCAAGGGCACGGCGCTGTTCTCCGAGGGCAAGGCCGGCGACTCGCTGCTGATTGTCGGCGAGGGCACCGTGCGGCTGAGTGCACGCAATCCCGGGGGCGAGGACGTGTCCCTGGGCGAGGTCACGGTCGGGGAGCCCCTGGGTGAGCTGGCGCTCGTGCAGAAGGGGGAGCGGCTGTGCACCGCGACTGCTTCCACGGACGTGCTCGCGCTGGAGATCCGCGCCGCGGACTTCCAGAAGCTGCTCGCCCAGAAGCCTCAGGCCTGCATCAAGCTGCTGATGGGCATCGTCAGCCACTTCGGCGCCAAGGCGCGGGACAACCGGGACATGCTGCGCACCCTCGTCGCGCGGTCCACGGGCGCCTGAGGCCGGCTTGAAGCTCCCGGCAGATGTTCGGTGAGAGGCCTCGTCCTCGCGTCCGGAGCCCAGGAGGGCAGGAGGCACTGCCACCCGTACGGGATGTGGTTACTGTCTTCGCCGGAAGTAGGCCTTACGGACGGACACTCTGGCGCACACCGTGGGTGGGAGTGGGCGGAAGCCGCGAGGCCGCGGGCTTTCGTGGTGGGGCTGGAGCGCTTGGAGTGGGATGCTTGGCGGCCGGAGTTTTCAGGACCTGCACCCGGTTGATGGCTGGGTGCTGAACGGGCTGGGCCGGGTGGATACCAGGCGGCCCCTCGGCAAGTGATTGGACGGAACGACGCGTGGAAGAACTGCTTACAAGCCTGCTCGGTGACTCCCAGGGCCTCATCGCCTACTCGACGGTGTTCGCCATCCTGGTGGCGTGTGGCCTGGGTGTCCCGCTGCCCGAGGACATCTCGCTCATCCTCGGTGGGTTCCTGGCGCACAAGGGCGCCGCCAGCCTGCCGGTGATGATGGCCGTGGGCTTCTTCGGCATCCTGGTGGGCGACAGCCTCATCTACCTGGCGGGCCGCCGGCTGGGGTCGCGACTGGGGCGCAACCCCAACGCGAAGACGGGAGGCTTCTTCGCGAAGATCGTCACGCCGGAGAAGCGCGCGAAGGTGGAGTCGCTCTTTCTCTCGCACGGCCAGAAGATCGTGATGATCGCCCGCTTCATGCCGGGCGTGCGCGCGGTGACGTACTTCACCGCGGGCTCCGTCCACATGGCGTACTGGCGCTTCATCCTGTGGGACGGGATCGCCGCGCTCCTGTCCGCGCCGGTGTTCGTGTGGCTCGGGTTCCACTTCGGCGGCGAGCTGGACATGCTCATCGGCAAGCTGAAGGAGGGCCAGTACGTCGTCATGGGCTCCCTGGCGGTGCTGGGCGTGGGCTACTTCCTGTACCGTCGGCGCCGCAACGCCCGTCTTGCCGCCGCCGCCGCGAGTGCCGGTGCCACGCCCGTGGCCCTGCCTCCGGTGCCGGAGACGCTGGACAACAGCGTGGCGCAGGCGCGCGCGGCCAGCAGCAACAGCTTCTTCGACGTGCCCGCGGAGAAGGCGCCGGCCTCCGAGCCCGCCCCGAACGTGCACAAGTAGCTTCGCGCTTCGCTCACCGGTGACGGTGACAACGAACCCCGCCCCCTCTGCTGGAGGGAGCGGGGTTCTTCGTTGCGGGCCTTCAATCCCGGCGGAGGGCCTTCTTCAGCAGGTCCGCCACGCGCTGCACGTGGGGCTCGCGCAGCAGCGTGTAGTGGTTGCCCGGCAGGCGGTGCGACTCCAGCCGTTCGCCCACCCGCGTGCTCCAGCCACCGTCATCCGTGACCGTCGTGGGCTGCTCCTCCGCGTGGACGCGCAGCACCCGCTGATCCAGCGCGGGTGTGTGGTAGCGGCGGGCGGCTTCGAGGTTGGCCTCGAACACACGGAAGAGGCCCACCGCGGTCCCGGCGTCCGTCCCGGGCGGCAGGGCGCCTGCCCGGGCCGCGGTCTCCAGCACCTGGGTGAGGGCCGCTTCGGGCTCCAGGGCCGCGAGCGCCCCGAGGTCCAGCTCCAGGTCAGCCAGGGAGATGCCCATCAGGTCCTGGGCGAACAGGCTCACGGTCAGCGTGCGATCCAGGCGCGGCTCCGACGCCGGCACGGGCTCCGGCACGAAGGAGTCCAGCAGCGCGAGCAGCGCCACCTCCTCGCCCGCCTCGCGGAGCTGGCGGGTCATCTCGTAGGCGATGACGCCGCCCAGCGACCAGCCGCCCAGGTGGTAGGGGCCGACAGGCTGCACCTCACGCAGGGCGCGCACGTAGTCCGCGGCCATGGTTTCGAGGGTGCGCAGGGGTTCACTCGTGCCGTCCAGCCCCCGGGCCTGGAGGCCGTAGAAGGGCTGCTCCGGTCCCAACCGCCGCGCGAGCGCCGCGTAGGTCAGCACCGTGCCGCCCACCGGGTGGACGCAGAAGAACGGCGGGGCGGTGCCCGGCGTGCCTCCGGCCTCGAAGGGGACCAGCGGTGAGTTCGTGGCCGCGTCCCCATGCTGCTCCAGCAACGCCGCGAACCGCTCCACGCTGGGGGCCTGGAAGAGGGCGGACAGCGGCAGCCGGCGGCCCGTCTCGCGGTTCACCGCCTCCATCAGGCGCACGGCGAGCAGCGAGTGGCCGCCCAGCTCGAAGAAGCTGTCGCGCGGGTCCACGGTCTCCACCTCCAGGGCTTCAGCCCAGAGGCGCGCGAGCCGGGCCTCGGTCGCGTTCCGGGGCGCCTCGATGCCCTGGGCCCGCGTGGGGGCCTCGTCGCCGGGGGCGGGCAGCGCCTTGCGGTCCAGCTTGGCGTTCGCGGTGAGCGGGAGCGCGTTCAGCACCACCACGGCCGAGGGCACCATGTACTCGGGCAGCCGCTGCTGCACGAACGCGCGCACCGCCGGGCCGTCCAGCGTGGCGGCGCCGCCCGTGACGTAGGCCACCAGGCGCTTGTCGCCCGGCGTGTCCTGGCGCACCAGCGCCACGGCTTCGCGCACCTCGGGATGCGCTCGCAGCGCGGCTTCCACTTCGCCCAGTTCGATGCGGTAGCCGCGCACCTTCACCTGCGCGTCCATGCGGCCCAGGAACTCCAGCACCCCGTCCGGCTTCCACCGCGCCACGTCTCCGGTGCGGTAGAGGCGTTCTCCGGGCGTCGTGGCGAAGGGGTTCGGGACGAAGCGCTCGGCCGTCAGGTTCGGGCGCGACAGGTAGCCGCGCGCGAGGCCGTCACCGCCGATGAACAGCTCGCCCGGGATGCCCGGCGGGACGGGCTGCCCTTGCGCGTCGAGCACGTACACCTGGGTCTCCGCGATGGGTCGGCCCAGGGGGATCGTCTCCGGCACAGGCGTTCCGGGAGGCATCCGATGGGTCGTCGCGAAGACGGTGGTCTCCGTCGGGCCGTAGCAGGCCGTGACGGGGATGCCCAACTCCTGCACCACGCGGCGCACCTGCGGCGCCGGGACGACGTCGCCGCCCGTGAGCACCTGCCGCACACCCCACAGGGCTTCAGGCTTCAGGTCCGCCACCTGGGCGAAGAGGCCCGCCGTCAGCCACAGCGTGGTGACGCCATGCCGCTGGATCGTGCTCGCCAGCAGCTCCAGATCCGAGGGTGCGCTGGCCGGGAAGACGACGAGCCGGCCGCCGAAGAGCAGCGGCCCCCAGACCTCCAACGTGGAAGCATCGAAGGAGATGGGCGCGATGAGCAGGAACGTCTCATCCGGGCCCAGCTTCGCGTACGGCGCGTGGTGCAACAGGCGCAGCACGCCCCGGTGTTCCACCGCCACGCCCTTGGGGCGCCCGGTGCTGCCGGACGTGAAGTCCACGTAGGCCAGGTGTCGCGCGTGGGTCCCCGCGTGCACGGGCGTCGTGGGCTGATCCTCCAGATGCAGCTCCTCCACGAAGAGGCAGGGCAGAGCGTCATCCACAGCCAGCTTCGCGCGCACGTCGCGCGTCGTCAGCAGCAGCTTCGGCGGTGCGTCCTCCAGCATCGCGGCCAGTCGCTGCGCCGGGTACGCGGCATCCAACGGCAGGTACGCGCCGCCTGCCTTGAGGATGCTCAGCAGCGAGACGATGAGCTCCACCGAGCGCTCCAGGCACACGGCCACCAGGACGTCCGGCCCCACGCCGTGCTGGCGCAGCAGGTGCGCTCCCTGGTTCGTGCGCGCATCCAGCTCCGCGTACGTCAGCCGCGTCTCCCCGAACTCCAGTGCCACGGCGTCGGGCCGTTGCGCGGCCTGCGCCATGAAGAGGTCTTGAATGCTCGCGTCACGCGGGTACTCGCCGCCGGTCGCGTTCCACTCCACCAGCACCTGCTGACGCTCGTCCTCCGTGAGGAGGGAGTGTTGAGCCAGCGGCGCTCCGGGTTCGGAGACCAGCGCTCCGACCAGCGCCTCCAGGTGGCGGACCATCCGGGCGGCGGTGGCAGGCTCGAAGAGGGCCGTGCGGTAGTGCAGCGTGCCCTCGAAGCCCTCCGGGTTGCGGAACAGCGACAGCTCCACGTCGAAGCGGGCATTGCCCGAGTCCGCTTCCAGCGGTCGCAGCGAGAGCCCGGGCAGCGCCAGCTCCGGCAGCGGCGCGTTCTGCAGCGCGAAGAGGGCCTGGAAGAACGGCGTGCGTCCCAAGTCTCGCGCCGGCTTCAGCTCCTCCACCAGCTTCTCGAACGGGACATCCTGGTGCTCCTGCGCGCCCAACGTCGTGGTGCGCACCTGGGCCAGCAACTCCCGGAACGTGCGCGCCTCCTCGAAGCGCGCGCGCAGCACCAGCGTGTTGACGAAGAAGCCGATGAGACCCTCCGTCTCCGCGTGCCGCCGGTTCGCGATGGGCGAACCCACCAGCACGTCGTCCTGACCGGAGTACCGGTGCAGCAACGTCTGGAAGGCCGCCAGCCACACCATGAACGGCGTGGCGCCCTCCCGCTTCGCCAGGGCCTCCACCTGCTCACTCAGGGCCCGGGGGATGCGCACCGGCACCGTCGCGCCTTCCTGCGTGAGGACCGGGGGACGGGGCTTGTCGGTGGGCAACTCCAGGACCCCGGAGGCTCCGGCCAGCGAGTCCTTCCACCAGGACAGCTGCGCCTCCAGCGTCTCGCCCTGGAGCCAGTCGCGCTGCCACACCGCGTAGTCCGCGTACTGCACGGGTAGCTCTGGCAGGACGGGAGCCTGATCCAGGCGGAACGCCTCGTAGAGGGCGGTGACCTCACGAACCAGCACACCCAGGGACCAACCATCGGACACGATGTGGTGCAGGTGCAGCACCACCTGATGCTCCTCCGCGCCGAGCTTCAGCAGCAGGGCGCGCATCAGCGGCCCCTCACTCAAGCTGAACGGCCGGCGTGCTTCCTCACTGCGCAGCCGCAGGGCCTCCACTTCTCGCGACCCCTCGTCCGGGAGGTGCGTCAGGTCCACCGTCTTGAACGGCACGCGGAAGTCCGGATGGATGACCTGGACGGGCCGGCCGTCTTCCGTGCGGAAGGTCGTGCGCAGCGCTTCGTGCCGCGCCATCAGCGCATCGAGGCTTCTGTGCAGGGCCTGCACGTTCAGCGCGCCCACGAACCTCAAGGCCAGGGGGACGTTGTAGACGCTGCTGCCCGGCTCCAACTGGTCGATGAACCACAGTCGCTGCTGCGCGAACGACAGCGGCGGGGCGATCGTGCGGTCCGCCCGGGTGAGTGGCGCGGCGTGCGCCTTCGGGACGCCGTGGCCCAGGCGTGCGGCGAGGGCGGCCACCGTGGGGGCGGTGAACAGGTCGCCCAGCGGAACCTCCATGCCCAGGGTGGTCCGGATGCGCGCCACCACCTGCGTGGCCAGCAGTGAGTGTCCTCCCAGCTCGAAGAAGTTGTCGTCGATGCCGACCCCTTCCACATGCAGCACCTCCGCCCAGATGGCGGCGAGGCGGGCCTCCAGCGCGTCGCGCGGAGCTTGTGCTCGCCGCGCCGAGGCACTCGGGACCTCGGGGGCGGGCAGGGCCCTGCGGTCCACCTTGCCGTTGGCGTTGAGCGGCAGCGCGGGCAGCCGCACCCAGGCGGAGGGCACCATGTAGTCCGGAAGCTGCTTCGCGGCGAAGGCCTTCACCGCGTCCAGCTCCAGTCCGTCCCCGGTGGGCACGACGTAGCCCACGAGGCGCTTGTCACCGGGCACGTCCTCCCGCGCCAGCACCACTGCCTCCTGAACCCCGGGGGCCTGCCGCAGCACGGCTTCGACTTCGCCCAACTCGATGCGGAAGCCTCGCAGCTTCACCTGGAAGTCCGCTCGGCCCAGGTACTCCACCGTGCCGTCACGCAGCCAGCGCGCCAGGTCTCCCGTGCGGTACATGCGCGCGCCGGGCGTGGTGCTGAACGGATCCGGGATGAACCGCTCGGCGGTCAGGTTCGGGCGGCGCCAGTAGCCCCGGCCCACCTGGACTCCCGCGAGGAACAGCTCACCGGGCACGCCCACCGGCACGGGCTGGCCATGCCGGTCGAGCACGTGCAGCCGCGTGTTCGCCACCGGGCGACCGATGGGCACGCGGCGCAGGTCTTCCGTGCGCGGGCAGTGCCAGAACGTCACGTCCACCGCGGCCTCGGTGGGGCCGTAGAGGTTGTGCACCTCCGCGACGGGGAGGCGTGCGTGGGCGCGGCGCACCAGGTCCGCGGGCAGGGCTTCACCGCTGCACATCACGCGGCGCAGGTGCGTCAGGCCCTCCAGGCCCGGCTCCTCCACGAAGACGCGCAGCATGGACGGCACGAAGTGCGCGGTGGTGATGCGCTGTTCGACCATGAGCCGCGCCAGGTAGGCCGGCTCCTGATGGCCTCCGGGACGCGCCACCACCAGCCGCGCTCCCGTCATCAGCGGCCAGAAGAACTCCCAGACGGACACGTCGAAGCTGAACGGCGTCTTCTGCAACACCGTGTCGTCCGACGTGAGGCCGTACTCCTGCCGCATCCAGCGCAGGCGGTTGACGACGCCCGTGTGCGCGTTCATCGCGCCCTTGGGGCGCCCGGTGCTGCCGGACGTGAAGATGACGTAAGCCAGCGCATCGGCGGTGGCGCGCGGTGCCGGAGCCGTCGTGGGATGGCGGGCGATCCGCTCCCAGCCGGTGTCCACGCTCACGACGTGAGGCCGTGCAGGGGCCTCGCCGTCCAGGGGCAGCTTCGCGACGAGGTGCTCCTGCACCAGCAGCACGGGGGCCGCAGTGTCCTCCAACATCCACTGGAGGCGCTCGCGCGGGTAGGCCGGATCCAACGGCACGTAGGCCGCGCCCGCCTTGAGCACGCCCAGCAGCGCGACGACCAGTTCCAGGGAGCGTTCCAGGCACACGCCCACCAGCGACTCGGGTCCCACGGCCAGCGTGTGCAGGTGGTGCGCGAGCTGGTTGGCCCGTGCGTCGAGCTGCGCGTAGGTGAGGCTCTGGCCTTCGAACGTGACGGCGATGGCGTCCGGGCTCCTCGCGACCTGCTGCTCGAAGAGGTCGTGGATGCGCTCTCCGCGTGGGTACTCCACACGCGTGTCGTTCCACTCCACCAGGACCTGCTGACGCTCCTCCTCCGTGAGGAGTGAGCGTTGGGCCAGCGGCGCTCCGGGTTCGGAGATCAGCGCTCCGACCAGCAGCTCCAGGTGGCGGACCATCCGGGCGGCGGTGGCGGGCTCGAAGAGAGCGGTGCGGTAGCGCAGCGAGCCCTCGAAGCCCTCCGGGTTGCGGAACAGCGACAGCTCCACGTCGAAGCGGGCATTGCCCGAGTCCGCTTCCAGCGGTCGCAGCGAGAGCCCGGGCAGTGCCAGCTCTGGCAGCGGCGCGTTCTGCAGCGCGAAGAGGGCCTGGAAGAACGGCGTGCGTCCCAAATCTCGCGCCGGCTTCAGCTCCTCCACCAGCTTCTCGAACGGGACGTCCTGGTGATCCTGCGCGCCCAACGTCGTGGTGCGCACCTGGGCCAGCAGCTCCTGGAACGTGCGCGCCTCACCGAAGCGCGCCCGCAGCACCAGCGTGTTGACGAAGAAGCCGATGAGACCCTCCGTCTCCGCGTGACGCCGGTTCGCGATGGGCGAACCCACCAGCACGTCGTCCTGGCCGGAGTACCGGTGCAGCAACGTCTGGAAGGCCGCCAGCCACACCATGAACGGCGTGGCGCCCTCCCGCTTCGCCAGGGCCTCCACCTGCTCACTCAGGGCCCGGGGGATGCGCACCGGCACCGTCGCGCCTTCCTGCGTGAGGACCGGGGGACGGGGCTTGTCGGTGGGCAACTCCAGGACCCCGGAGGCTCCGGCCAGCGAGGCCTTCCACCAGGACAGCTGCGCCTCCAGCGTCTCGCCCTGGAGCCAGTCGCGCTGCCACACCGCGTAGTCCGCGTACTGCACGGGCAGCTCCGGCAGGGCAGGGGGACGGCCGTGATGGAGCGCCTCGTAGAGGGCGGTGACCTCGCGGACCAGCACGCCCAGGGACCAACCGTCGGACACGATGTGATGCAGGTGCAGCACCAGCTGGTGCTCTTCCGCGCCGAGCTTCAGCAGCAGGGCGCGCATCAGCGGCCCCTCACTCAAGCTGAACGGGCGGCGTGCTTCCTCACTGCGCAGCCGCACGGCTTCCGTCTGCCGCGACTCCCCGTCCGGGAGGTGCGTCAGGTCCACCGTTTCAAACGGAACCTGGCGCTTCGCGTGGATGACCTGGACGGGCCGGCCGTCTTCCGTGCGGAAGGTCGTGCGCAGCGCTTCGTGCCGCGCCATCAGCGCATCGAGGCTTCCTCTCAGCGCCCCTACGTCCAGCGCGCCCACGAACTTCAGGGCCAGGGGGACGTTGTAGAGGCTGCTGTCCGGCTCCAACTGGTCGATGAACCACAGCCGCTGCTGCGCGAACGACAGCGGCGGGGCGCTCGTGCGGTCCGCCCGGGTGAGCGGCGCGGCGTGCGCCTTCGGGACGATGCGGCCCAGGCGTGCGGCGAGGGCGGCCACCGTGGGGGCGGTGAACAGGTCGCCCAGCGGAAGCTCCACGCCCAGGGTGGTCCGGATGCGCGCCACCACCTGCGTGGCCAGCAGCGAGTGGCCTCCCAGGTCGAAGAAGTTGTCGTCGATGCCGACACCTTCCACATGCAGCACCTCCGCCCAGATGGCGACGAGGCGGGCCTCCAGCGCGTCGCGCGGCGCCTGTGCACGGCGCTCCGAGGCACTCGGGGCCTCCGGGGCGGGCAGGGCCTTGCGATCCAGCTTGCCGTGGGTGTTGAGCGGCAGCGCGGGCAGTCGCACCCAGGCGGAGGGCACCATGTATTCAGGAAGCTGCTTCGCGACAAAGGCCTTCACCGCGTCCAGCTCCAGCCCGTCCCCGGTGGGCACGACGTAGCCCACGAGGCGCTTGTCGCCGGGCACGTCCTCCCGCGCCAGCACCACCGCCTCCTGAATCCCGGGGGCCTGCCGCAGCACGGCTTCGACTTCGCCTGGCTCGATGCGGAAGCCTCGCAGCTTCACCTGGAAGTCGGCGCGCCCGAGGAACTCCAGCGTGCCGTCCTCCGTCCACCGCGCCCGGTCGCCCGTGCGGTACAGGCGCGCACCGGGCTCACGGGAGAAGGGGTGAGGAATGAAGCGCTCCGCGGTGAGGTCCGGCCGCTGGAGGTAGCCCCAGGCAAGACCGTCACCGCCCACGAACAGCTCTCCCGGCACTCCGGGTGGCAGCGGCTGGAGGGCCGCGTCCAGCACCCACGCCGTGGAGTTCCGCAGCGGACGGCCGATGGGCACCGCGCGGTCCACCCCGTCCCCCGTGCGCAGCGCGTGCGTCGCGGAGAAGGTGGTGTTCTCCGTGGGGCCGTAGCCGTTGATGAGGACAGCGCCTTCCGGGATGCGCGCGAGGTGCTCACGCACCTCCGTCACGGGCAGCACGTCGCCCCCCGCGAGCACGCGTCGCACGCGGGCCAGGTCCTGTCCCTGCTGGGCCACCATCTGCTCGAAGAGGGCGGCGGTGAGCCACAGCGTGTTGATGCCCTCGCGGCCCAGCACGTCGCCCAGCTCCGCCAGGGACAACGTCCCCGGAGGAGCGAGCACCAGCGTCGCGCCGTTGAGCAACGCGCCCCAGATCTCCAGGGTGGAGGCATCGAAGGCGACGGGCGCGAGTTGGAGGAACACGTCCCCAGGCCCGGCTTCGAGGAAGCCATTGTCGCGTGCGAGGCGCACGATGCCCCGGTGCGGCACGCTGACGCCCTTCGGACGTCCGGTGCTCCCCGAGGTGAACATCACGTAGGCCAGCGCCTCCGCGGGCACCGTCACCTCCAGGGCGCTGGCGGGCTGCTTCGCGATCCGCTCCGCCTCTTCGTCCAGCAACACGAGCAGCCCCGCCACCACCGGCAGGCTGTCCGCCAACGCATCCTGCGTGACGAGCACGCTGACGCCGGCCTCCTGGAGGATCCAGGTGATGCGCTCGGCGGGCTCCCGGGCCTCGATGGCGACATAGGCGGCGCCGGCCTTGAGGATGCCCAGCAATGCGGTGATGAGCTCCGGTGAACGCTCCACGCACAGCCCCACCCGGTCGCCCGGCCTGACACCGGCCCCGCGCAGATGATGCGCGAGCCGGTTCGACGCCGCGTCCACCTCCGCGTAGGTGAGCGTCCGGGGGCCAGCCTTCAACGCGACAGCCTCCGGCGTGCGCGCGGCCTGCTCGGTGAAGAGGGCCGGCACCGAGGCGTCGCGCGGGTACTCGCGAGTCGTGCCGCTCCAGTCGACCAGGAGCTGGCGGTGCTCCATGGGCGTGAGCAGGGACAGGCGCGACAGGCGCGTCCCCGGTGCCCGGACGGCCTCCGCCACCAGCAGCTCCAGCCGCTGGACCATGCGGGCCATGGTCTGCTGGGTGAAGAGGGCGGTGTTGTAGACCAGCGCGCCGGAATACCCCTCCGGGCCTCGGGTCAGCAGCAACTGCAGATCGAAGTGGATGGAAGTGGGGGAGTCCTCCAGCGGGCGCAGCGACAACCCCGGCAGCCGCAGCTCCGGCATCGGGGCGTTCTGGAGGGTGAACGTCACCTGGAAGAGAGGCGTGCGGCCTGCATCCCGTTCGGGCTGCAACACCTCCACCAGCTTCTCGAACGGGACGTCCTGGTGCTCCTGCGCGCCCAGCGTCGTGGTGCGCACCTGGGCCAGCAGCTCCTGGAACGTGCGCGCCTCACCGAAGCGCGCCCGCAGCACCAGCGTGTTGACGAAGAAGCCGATGAGGCCCTCCGTCTCCGCGTGACGCCGGTTCGCGATGGGCGAACCCACCAGCACGTCGTCCTGCCCCGAGTACTTGTGCAGCAACGTCTGGAAGGCCGCCAACCACACCATGAACGGCGTGGCGCCCTCCCGCTTCGCCAGGGCCTCCACCTGCTCGCTCAGTCCTCGCGGCACATGCACCGGCACGGTCGCGGCGAGCTGGGTGGGGACGGCGCTCCGGGGCTTGTCCGTGGGCAGCTCCAGGACGCCAGTGGCTCCGGCCAACGAGTCCTTCCACCAGGAGAGCTGCGCCTCCAGCACGTCCCCCTGGAGCCAGCCGCGCTGCCACACGGCGTAGTCCGCGTACTGCACGGGCAGCTCCGGCAGGGAGGGGAGCTGGCCCAGGCGGAACGCCTCGTAGAGGGCGGTGACCTCACGGACCAGCACGCCCATGGACCAGCCGTCAGACACGATGTGGTGCAGGTGCAGCACCAGCTGGTGCTCCTCCGCGCCGAGCTTCAGCAACAGGGCGCGCATCAGCGGCCCCTCACTCAAGCTGAACGGGCGGCGTGCCTCTTCCAGCCGCAGCCGCAGGGCCTCCGACTCCGCGTCCTGCCTGCCCGTCAGGTCCACCGTGTCGAACGGCACCCGGAAGTCCGAGTGGACGACCTGGACGGGCTGGCCCTCTTCCGAGTGGAAGGTGGTGCGCAGCGCTTCGTGCCGCGCCATCAGCGCATCGAGGCTTCCACGCAGGGCGTCCACGTCCAGCGCACCGCTGAGAAGCAAGCCGATGGGGATGTTGTAGAGGCTGCTGCCCGGCTCCAACTGGTCGATGAACCACAGCCGCTGCTGCGCGAACGACAGCGGCGGGGCGCTCGTGCGGTCCGCACGGATGATGGGTGAGGCGCTCGCCTTCGGGACGATGCGGCCCACCCGTGCGGCGAGGGCAGCCACCGTGGGGGCGGTGAACAGGTCGCCCAGCGGAAGCTCCACGCCCAGGGTGGTGCGGATGCGCGCCACGGCCTGTGTGGCCAGCAGCGAGTGGCCTCCCAGCTCGAAGAAGTTGTCGTGGCGTCCCACCCGGGGGACGCGCAACAACTCCGCCCAGACCGAGGCCAGGGCCACCTCCGTGGGTGTCACGGGGGCTTCGTAGACGCTCGTCGCGGGCTGCGCGACTTCCAGCGCCAGCAGCGCCTTGCGATCCACCTTGCCATTGGGCGTCAGCGGCAGCGCTTCACGCGGCACCAATGCCGACGGAAGCATGTACTCCGGCAGTCGCTGTGCCAGGAAGCCGCGCAGCGCGCCCACGTCCAGCTCCGGGCTCGCGACGAACCAGGCGGTGAGTCGCTTGTCGCCGGGCGTCTCCTCACGCACCAGCGCCACGGCCTCCCGCACGTCCGGGTGGGCCAGCAGCGCGGCTTCCACTTCCGCCAACTCGATGCGGTAGCCGCGCACCTTCACCTGGGCGTCCATGCGGCCCAGGAACTCCAGCACCCCGTCCGGCTTCCACCGCGCCACGTCTCCGGTGCGGTAGAGGCGCTCACCCGGTGTGGTGGCGAAGGGATTCGGGACGAAGCGCTCGGCCGTCAGGTTCGGGCGCGACAGGTAGCCGCGCGCGAGGCCGTCTCCACCGATGAACAGCTCACCAGAGACGCCCGCGGGCACCGGCTGGCCGTGCTTGTCCAGCACGTAGAGCTGGGTGGCGTTGATGGGCCGGCCAATGGGGATGGAGGTGCCCACCTGGGCCACGTCCGTCATGCGGTACGTGGAGGCGAAGAGGGTGGTCTCCGTCGGTCCGTAGCAGGCCGTGACGGGGATGCCCAACTCCTGCACCACGCGGCGCACCTGCGGCGCCGGCACGACGTCGCCGCCGGTGAGGACCTGCCGCACGCCCTTGAGGGCTTCGGGCTTCAGGTCCACCACCTGGGCGAAGAGGCCTGCCGTCAGATGCAGCGTGGTGACGCCGTGCCGCTGGATCGTGCTCGCCAGCAGCTCCAGGTCCGAAGGCGAGCTGGCCGGGAAGACGACGAGACGCCCGCCGAAGAGCAGCGGCCCCCAGACCTCCAGAGTCGAAGCGTCGAAGGAGATGGGCGCGATGAGCAGGAACGTCTCATCCGGGCCCAGCTTCGCGTACGGCGCGTGGTGCAACAGGCGCAGCACGCCCCGGTGTTCCACGGCGACGCCCTTGGGGCGCCCGGTGCTTCCGGACGTGAAGTCCACGTAGGCCAGGTGTCGCGCGTGCGTCCCCGACTGCACGGGCGTCGTGGGCTGATCCTCCAGATGCAGCTCCTCCACGAAGAGGCAGGGCAGGGCGTCGTCCACAGCCAGCTTCGCGCGCACGTCGCGCGTCGTCAGCAGCAGCTTCGGCGGTGCGTCCTCCAGCATCGCGGCCAGTCGCTGCGCCGGGTACGCGGCATCCAACGGCAAGTACGCGCCGCCTGCCTTGAGGATGCTCAGCAGCGAGACGATGAGCTCCACCGAGCGCTCCAGGCACACGGCCACCAGGACGTCCGGGCCCACGCCGTGCCCTCGCAGCAGGTGCGCCCCCTGGTTCGTGCGCGCATCCAGTTGGGCGTACGTCAGCCGCGTCTCGCCGAACTCCAGTGCCACGGCATCGGGCCGTTGCGCGGCCTGCGCCATGAAGAGGTCTTGAATGCTCGCGTCGCGCGGGTACTCGCCGCCCGTCGCGTTCCATTCCACCAGCACCTGCTTCCGCTCCGCCTCCGTGAGCAGCGGAATCTGTTCCAGCGGCGCTCCGGGTTCGGAGACCAGCGCTCCGAGCAGCGCCTCCAGGTGGCGGACCATCCGGGCGGCAGTGGCGGGCTCGAAGAGGGTCGTGCGGTAGAGCAGCGCGCCCTCGAAGCCCTCCGGGTTGCGGAACAGCGACAGCTCCACATCGAAGCGGCTGGTTCCCGAAGCCACCTCCAGCGGCCGTATCGCCACGCCGGGAAGTGACAGCGCCGGGAGCGGCGCGTTCTGCAGCGCGAAGAGGGCCTGGAAGAACGGCGTGCGTCCCAGGTCCCGAGCGGGCTGCAACGCCTCCACCAGCTTCTCGAACGGGACGTCCTGGTGATCCTGCGCGCCCAGCGTCGTGGTGCGCACCTGGGCCAGCAACTCCCGGAACGTGCGCGCCTCACCGAAGCGCGCCCGCAGCACCAGCGTGTTGACGAAGAAGCCGATGAGGCCCTCCGTCTCCGCGTGACGCCGGTTCGCGATGGGCGAGCCCACCAGCACGTCGTCCTGTCCGGAGTACTTGTGCAGCAGCGTCTGGAAGGCCGCCAGCCACACCATGAACGGCGTGACGTGCTCCCGCTTCGCCAGGGCCTCGACCTGCTCACTCAGGGCCCGGGGAATGCGCACCGGCACCGTCGCGCCCTCCTGCGTGAGGACCGGGGGACGGGGCTTGTCGGTGGGCAACTCCAGGACGCCGGAGGCTCCGGCCAACGAGTCCTTCCACCAGGAGAGCTGCGCCTCCAGCACGTCCCCCTGGAGCCAGCCGCGCTGCCAGACCGCATAGTCCGAGTACTGCATGGGTAGCTCCGGCAGGGCGGAGGGATGGCCCTGGAGCAACGCCCCGTAGAGGGCGGTGATCTCACGGACCAGGACCCCCATGGACCAACCGTCGGACACGATGTGGTGCGTGTTCAGCACCACCTGGTGCTCTTCCGCGCCGAGCTTCAGCAGCAGGGCGCGCATCAGCGGCCCCTCACTCAAGCTGAACGGACGGCGGGCCTCCTCCAGCCGCAGCCGCAGGGCCTCCGACTCCGCGTCCTGCCTGCCCGTCAGGTCCACCGTGTCGAACGGCACCCGGAAGTCCGAGTGGACGACCTGGACGGGCTGGCCCTCTTCCGAGTGGAAGGTGGTGCGCAGCGCTTCGTGCCGCGCCATCAGCGCATCGAGGCTTCCACGCAGGGCGTCCACGTCCAGCGTGCCGCTGAACGTCAAGCCGATGGGGATGTTGTAGAGGCTGCTGCCCGGCTCCAACTGGTCGATGAACCACAGCCGCTGCTGCGCGAACGACAGCGGCAGGGCGTTCGTGTGGCTGGCCCGGGTGAGGGGAGCAACGCTCGCCTTCGGGACGATGCGGCCCAGCCGTGCGGCGAGGGCGGCCACCGTGGGGGCGGTGAACAGGTCGCCCAGTGGAAGCTCCACGCCCAGGGTGGTGCGGATGCGCGCCACGGCCTGCGTGGCCAGCAGCGAGTGGCCTCCCAGCTCGAAGAAGCTGTCATGACGTCCCACCCGGGGGACGCGCAACAACTCCGCCCAGATACCCGCCAGCAAGACTTCCGTGGGCGTGATGGGGGCTTCGTAGGTGCTCGATGCTTGCTGCGCGACTTCCATCGCCAGCAGCGCCTTGCGATCCACCTTGCCATTGGGCGTCAGCGGCAGCGCTTCACGCGGCACCAATGCCGACGGAAGCATGTACTCCGGCAGTCGCTGTGCCAGGAAGCCGCGCAGCGCGCCCACGTCCAGCTCCGGGTTCGCGACGAACCAGGCGATGAGCCGCTTGTCGCCGGGCGTCTCCTCACGCACCAGCGCCACGGCCTCCCGCACGTCCGGGTGGGCCAACAGCGCGGCTTCCACTTCCGCCAACTCGATGCGGTAGCCGCGCACCTTCACCTGCGCGTCCATGCGGCCCAGGAACTCCAGCACCCCGTCCGGCTTCCACCGCGCCACGTCTCCGGTGCGGTAGAGGCGCTCTCCGGGCGTCGTGGCGAAGGGATTCGGGACGAAGCGTTCGGCCGTCAGGTTCGGGCGCGACAGGTAGCCGCGCGCGAGGCCGTCTCCGCCGATGAACAGCTCGCCAGAGACGCCCGCGGGCACCGGCTGGCCGTGCTTGTCCAGCACGTAGAGCTGCGTGGCGTTGATGGGCCGACCGATGGGGATGGAGGTGCCCACCTGGGCCACTTCCGCCATGCGGTGCGTGGAGGCGAAGACGGTGGTCTCCGTCGGGCCGTAGCAAGCCGTGACGGGGATGCCCAACTCCTGCACCACGCGGCGCACCTGCGGCGCCGGCACGACGTCGCCACCCGTGAGGACCTGCCGCACGCCCTTGAGGGCTTCGGGCTTCAGGTCCACCACCTGGGCGAAGAGGCCCGCCGTCAGGTGCAGCGTGGTGACGCCGTGCCGCTGGAGGGTGCTCGCCAGCAGCTCCAGGTCCGAAGGCGAGCTGGCCGGGAAGACGACGAGCCGGCCGCCGAAGAGCAGCGGGCCCCAGACCTCCAACGTGGAAGCGTCGAAGGAGATGGGCGCGATGAGCAGGAACGTCTCATCCGGCCCCAGCTTCGCGTACGGCGCGTGGTGCAAGAGGCGCAGCACGCCCTGGTGTTCCACCGCCACGCCCTTGGGGCGGCCGGTGCTTCCGGAGGTGAAGTCCACGTAGGCCAGGTGTCGCGCGTGTGTCCCCGCATGCACGGGCGTCGTGGGCTGATCCTCCAGCCCCAGCTCCTCCACGAAGAGAGACAGCAGGGCCTCTTCCACGGGAAGGGCCGAGCGGATCGCGCGCGTGGTGAGCAGCAGCTTCGGCGGCGCGTCCTCCAGCATCGCGGCCAGTCGCTGCGCCGGGTACGCGGCATCCAGCGGCAGGTACGCGCCGCCGGCCTTGAGGATGGCGAGCAGGGAGACAACCAACTCGATGGAGCGATCCAGGCACACGGCCACCAGGACGTCCGGGCCCACGCCGTGCCCTCGCAGCAGGTGCGCCCCCTGGTTCGTGCGCGCATCCAGCTCCGCGTACGTCAGCCGCGTGTCCCCGAACTCCAGCGCCACCGCGTCGGGCCGTTGCGCGGCCTGCGCCATGAAGAGGTCTTGAATGCTCGCGTCGCGCGGGTACTCGCCGTCCGTCGCGTTCCACGCCACCAGCACCTGCTTCCGCTCCGCCTCGCCCATCAAGGGCAGGTGCGCGAGCGGCGCTCCGGGTTCGGAGACCAGCGCTCCGAGCAGCACCTCCAGGTGGCGCATCATGCGAGCCACCGTGGCGGACTCGAAGAGGGACGTGCGGTAGAGCAGCACGCCCTCGAAGCCCCCCGGGTTGCGGAACAGCGACAGCTCCAGATCGAAGCGGGTGCTTGCCGAGTCCGTATCCAGCACCCTCATGGTCACGCCGGACAGGGTCAGCGCCGGCAGTGGCGCGTTCTGGAGCGCGAAGAGGACCTGGAAGAACGGCGTGCGGCTCAGGTCTCGTGCCGGATGCAGCTCCTCCACCAGCTTCTCGAACGGGACGTCCTGGTGATCCTGCGCGCCCAGCGTCGTGGTGCGCACCTGGGCCAGCAGCTCCCGGAACGTGCGCACCTCGTCGAAGCGGGTGCGCAGCACCAGCGTGTTGACGAAGAAGCCGATGAGGCCCTCCGTCTCCGCGTGATGACGGTTCGCGACGGGCGAGCCCACCAGCACGTCGTCCTGTCCGGAGTACCGGTGCAGCAACGTCTGGAGGGCCGCCAACCACACCATGAACGGTGTGACGTTCTCCCGCCTCGCGAAGGCCTCCACCTGCTCACTCAGGGCCAGGGGGATGCGCACCTGCATCGTCGCGCCCTCCGAGGTGAGGACGGTGGGACGGGGCTTGTCCGTGGGCAGCTCCAGGACCCCGGAGGCTCCCGCCAGCGTGTCCTTCCACCAGGACAGCTGTGACTCCAGCCGCTGTCCCTGGAGCCAGTCGCGCTGCCACAACGCGAAGTCCGCGTACTGCACGCGCAGCGCTGGCAGGGCAGGGGTCCGGCCGTGGTGGAAGGCCAGATAGAAGGCGTTGATTTCACGCACCAGCACGCCCAGGGACCAGCCGTCGGACACGATGTGGTGCGTGTTCAGCATCAACTGGTGCTCTTCCGCGCCAAGCTTCAGCAACAGGGCGCGCATCAGCGGCCCCTCACTCAAGCTGAACGGACGGCGGGCTTCTTGCGTCCGCAACCGCAGGGCTTCCGCCTGCCGCGACTCCGCATCCCGCACGTCCGTCAGGTCCACCGTGTCGAACGGCACGCGGAGGTCCGCGTGGATGACCTGGATGGGCTTCCCGTCCTTCGCGTGGAACGTGGTGCGCAGCGCTTCATGCCGCGCCATCAACGCATCCAGGCTTGCGCGCAGGGCCCCTACGTCCAGCGCGCCGCTGAACGTCAAGCCGACGGGGATGTTGTAGAGGCTGCTGCCCGGCTCCAACTGGTCGATGAACCACAGTCGCTGCTGCGCGAAGGAAAGCGGCAGGGCGTCCGGGCGCTTCGCTCGGACCAGTGCGTTCGGTGCCGCCGCGGCTCCATTGACGCCCCCGAGCGAGTCGATCAGCACAGCGAGCGCCGCGATCGTGGGCTTCTCGAACAAGGCGCGGAGGGGCAGCTCCACTCCGAACTGGTTCCGCAGGCGGGCCATCACCCCCATGGCCAGCAGGGACTGGCCGCCCAGATCGAAGAAGTTGTCATGACGTCCCACCCGGGGGACGCGCAACAGCTCCGCCCAGACCGAGGCCAGGGCCACCTCCGTGGGCGTCACGGGGGCTTCGTAGACGCTCGTCGCGGGCTGCGCGACTTCCATCGCCAGCAGCGCCTTGCGGTCCACCTTGCCATTGGGCGTCAGCGGCAGCGCTTCACGCGGCACCAGCGCCGACGGCAGCATGTACTCCGGCAGTCGCTGCGCCAGGAAGCCGCGCAGCGCGCCCACGTCCAGCTCCGGGCTCGCGACGAACCAGGCGGTGAGCCGCTTGTCGCCGGGCGTCTCCTCGCGCACCAGCGCCACGGCTTCCCGCACGTCCGGGTGGGCCAACAGCGCGGCTTCCACTTCGGCCAGTTCGATGCGGTAGCCGCGCACCTTCACTTGCGCGTCCGCTCGGCCCACGAACTCCAGCACCCCGTCCGGCTTCCACCGCGCCACGTCCCCGGTGCGGTAGAGGCGCTCTCCGGGCGTCGTGGCGAAGGGGTTCGGGACGAAGCGCTCGGCCGTCAGGTTCGGGCGCGACAGGTAGCCGCGCGCCAGGCCATCACCGCCGATGAACAGCTCGCCAGAGACGCCCGCGGGCACCGGCTGGCCGTGCCTGTCCAGCACGTAGAGCTGCGTGGCGTTGATGGGCCGGCCGAGGGGGATGGAGGTGCCCACCTGGGCCACGTCCGTCATGCGGTGCGCAGAGGCGAAGACGGTGGTCTCCGTGGGGCCGTAGCAGGCCGTGACGGGGATGCCCAACTCCTGCACCACACGGCGCACCTGCGGCGCAGGGATGACGTCGCCGCCCGTGAGGACCTGCCGCACGCCCTTGAGGACTTCGGGCTTCAGATCCACCACCTGGACGAAGAATCCCACCGTCAGCCACAGCGTGGTGACGCCGTGCCGCTGGATCGTGCTCGCCAGCAACTCCAGGTCCGAGGGTGGGCTGGCCGGGAAGACGACGAGGCGCCCACCGAAGAGCAACGGGGCCCAGACCTCGAACGTGGAAGCGTCGAAGGAGATGGGCGCCATGAGCAGGAACGTCTCATCCGGGCCCAGCTTCGCGTACGGCGCGTGGTGCAAGAGGCGCAGCACGCCCCGGTGCTCCACCGCCACGCCCTTGGGGCGGCCCGTGCTTCCGGACGTGAAGTCCACGTAGGCCAGGTGGCGCGCGTGCGTCCCCGCGTGCACGGGCGTCGTCGGCTGTTCCTCCAGACGCAGCTCCTCCACGAAGAGGCAGGGCAGGGCGTCGTCCACGGCCAGCTTCGCGCGCACCTCTCGCGTCGTCAGCAGCAGCTTCGGCGGCGCATCCTCCAGCATCGCGGCCAGTCGCTGCGCCGGGTACGCGGCATCCAGCGGCAGGTACGCGCCGCCTGCCTTGAGGATGCTCAGCAGCGAGACGATGAGCTCCACCGAGCGATCCAGGCACACGGCCACCAGGACGTCCGGCCCCACGCCGTGCTGGCGCAGCAGGTGCGCCCCCTGGTTCGTGCGCGCATCCAGCTCCGCGTACGTCAGCCGCGTGTCCCCGAACTCCAGCGCCACCGCGTCGGGCCGTTGCGCGGCCTGCGCCATGAAGAGGTCTTGAATGCTCGCGTCTCGCGGGTACTTGCCGTCCGTCGCGTTCCACGCCACCAGCACCTGCTTCTGCTCCGCCTCGCCCATCAAGGGCAGGTGCGCGAGCGGCGCCTCCGGATTCGCGGTGACCTGACGCGCGAGCTCCAGGAGGTGCTCCGCCATCCGGGCCACGGTCGCCTCGTCGAAGAGGGCGGTGGCGTACTCGAAGCGGCAGGTGATGCCCGCGCGGTTCTCCCAGATCTCCAGGGCCAGGTCGAACTTGGACGTGCCCGTGGCGACCTCCACCGGGGTCAGCTCCAGCGACGGCAGCTGGGCCTTGGCCTCCGGCGTGTTGAGCACGTTGAGGACGACCTGGTACAGCGGCGTGCGGCTCAGGTCGCGCGGAAGGCTCAGCGTGTCCAGGATGCGCTCGAACGGCGCGTCCTGGCGCGCGTAGGCCTCCAGTGCCTGGGTGCGCACCCGGCCCAGCAGCTCACCGAAGGACGGCGTCCCCTCCAACCGCGTGCGGAAGGCCAACGTGTTGACGAAGCAGCCAATCAGGCCCTCCACCTCGGGACGCGTGCGGCCCGCGATGGGCGTTCCCACCACGAAGTCCTCCTGGCCCGCGTAGCGCGACAGCAGCGTCTGGAAGAGCGCCATCATCACCATGAACGACGTGGCGCCCTGCTTGCGGCCGAGCGCCAGCAGCGGCTCCGCCACGTCCGCCGGGAGCTGGAAGCGATACAGCGCGCCCTCGAAGGACTGCATCGCCGGACGCTGCCTGTCCGTGGGCAGCTCCAGCGTGGGCGCCCCGCGCAGTTGCTGCTTCCACCACGCGACCTGCTCCTCCATCACGGCGCCTTCCAGCCACTGGCGCTGCCACACCGCGTAGTCGGCGTACTGCACCGGCAGCGGCGGCAGGGGGGACGGCTGGCCCGCGTTGAAGCTCGCGTAGAGCACCGTCAGTTCGCGCGCGAGCACCATCGTGCACCAGGCGTCGGACACCGCGTGGTGCAGCACCAGCGCCAGCACGTGCACCTGGGGCTCCACGCGCACGAGCCACGCGCGGAGGACGACCTTCTCCAGGTCGAAGGGGAGGGTGATGAACCCCTGGCACAGCCGCACCATCTCCGCTTCGCGGGCCTCGGGCGTCGCTCCGGTCGCCTCCACCAACGGCAGGGGCAGGCCCCGCGCCGGGTGGACGAGCTGCACCGCGCGGTCGTTGCGCAGGGCGTACGTCGTGCGCAGCACCTCGTGCCGGGCCACCAGCGTGTCCAGCGCCGCCTGGAGCGCCGCGGTGTCCAGCTCGCCCGTGAGGCGGAAGGTGGACCCGTTGTTGTACGCGCTGCTCGAAGGATCCAACTGCTGGAGGTACCAGAGCCGCTGCTGCGCGAACGACAGCGGCGGCGGCGGGTTCCGGGCGGCCTTCGGGATGGGCGGCGGCCCGCTGGGAACAGCCGGGCTCACCCCGGGACGCGCGGGCGCTTCCGTGCGCGGACGCGCCACGGGCAGGCGCAGCGTCACCGGCTCCACCCGACCCTCCGCGCGCAGCCGCACATGACGGCCCGTGCGCAACAGCCGCGCGGAACCCTCCAGCGGATGCGGGACCCAGCGCTGACGCTCCTCCTCCTCGGCCTTCCACAGGCCACCGGGGAGCCCGGCCCCGGACAGGGCCAGCTCTCCCACCACGCCCTCGGGGACGGGCTGGCCCGCCGTGTCCAACACCCAGGCCTGGAGGCTCTCCGGGACGCGCTCGTCCGGCGAGCGGGGCAGGAGTGCTCCGTCACCGCTGCCTCCGGACAGGAGCACCTCCACCCCCGCGGCACGGTGCAGCGCCGAGGCCAGCTCCGCCGAGGCGTCCTCCAGCACCAGCGCGCCCACCGCGCCCAGCGACCCACGGGCCCCGGGCAGGTCGGCCAGTGAACGCGCGAGCCGGGCCGACGTGTGCATCAGCACCGCGCCGGACTGACGCGCCAGCGCGAGGAGCCCCTCCACCCCCTGTTCGCCCTCCACCAACACCTGCTCCTGGCGGGCGGCGCCCTCCGCGTCCAGCCGTTCGCGCACCGTGGCCAGCCGGCGCAGGCCCTCCAGCACCACCGGCGTTTCGAGGCCGAAGTCGAGCAGCGCCGCCACTTCGTCCACGTCCGCCTCGCGCACCTCGCGCAGACGGGCCAGCCCGCTCTCCACCGTGCCGATGAGGCCCGTCGTCTTCGCGTGGTGCTCGAAGGTGTGCTCCAGCAGCGCGTTGATGTCGTCCGGGGACAGCTTGCTGATCTCACCCTGGTAGCCCTGCGCCAGCAGCAGGGACGTGGAGATGTCCGCCGAGCTGCGGAAGTAGTCGAGCAGCGGCTGGCGCACCGTGCGCAGCACCTCCTGCTCCTCGTCGCCCAGGTACGTGTGCAGCATGCAGGTGATGTGGCCACGGCCCGGGTGGCCGTTGCGGCGCCACGCGTCGCGGTAGAGGGCCACCTTCGACTTCAGCTCCTCCAGCGAGTGCGACATCAGGCCCGTCAGCACGCCCGCGCCCAGCTCGCCCGCCAGCCGGAAGGTCTCCGGGTTCACCGTCGCGGTGAGCCACACCGGCAGCTCCTTCTGCACCGGCTTGGGCCGCAGCGACAGCTCCACCGTCGTGCCCCCGCCCGCGGGCCGCGTCACCTTCTCGCCGCGCCACAGCGCGCGCAGCGTCTTCAGGTTCTGCAGGAGGATGTCTCGCCGGTTCTCGTAGTTGGCCGGCGCGAAGGTGAAGTCGTGGACGTGCCAGCCCGTGGCCACCGACAGGCCCACGCGGCCCTGCGACACGTTGTCCACCACGGACCACTGCTCCGCGATGAGCAGCGGATCATGCAGCGGCAGCACCACGCTGCCGGAGCGCAGGCGCAGGTTCTTCGTGACGGCGGCGAGCGCGGCGGAGATCACCGCCGGCTGCGGGTAGAGGCCACCGAAGGAGTGGAAGTGCCGCTCCGGCGTCCACACGGCGGAGAAGCCGTTCGCGTCCGCGAACTTCGCGCCCTCCAACAACAGCTCGTACTTGGGCCCGGTGATCGAGTCCTCGTCGTTGGCGAAGTAGATGAGGCTCAGCTCCATCGCCTTCGCGCGGGGACCGCCGCCCCCCAGGCTCACCAGCCGCGCCGTCACCTGCTCCGGTGGGAACACCACGCGCAGGCCTCGGGACAGCGCCCAGAGCGCCTCCAGGTCCGGCCGGTCCGGCGCGGACTCGCCCGCGGCCAGCCACGCGCTCCCCTCGGAGGGGGACAGCCGTGCATCCAGACCGACGAAGAACTCCGCCAGCTCCTGGTGGGCCAACGCCCACGCGGGCTGTCCCGACCCCCGGGGCAGCAGCCACGCCAGCGTGTCCGCGTTCGCGGCCTCCGCAAGCGTGCTCGCGGGCTCCTCGGACGCAAGGACGTCTTCCACGTACAGCACGCGCGACGCGTCCACGCGCACGGAGGTGACGAGGTCGCGCGAGGTGACGAGCACCGGCACACGGGCGCCTTCGGGCGCGTAGCCCGGCAGGACGCCCAGCTCGGAGGGCCCCAGCGCCAGGCCCGCGCCGCCGGCTTCCAGCACTCCCCAGAGCACGGCCAGCTTCTCCGGCGAGGGGCGCAGGCTCACCGCCACGGGCGCCCCGGCCCCCACTCCGAGCGACTTCAGCCGCGAGGCCAGGGTGCCTGCCCGGGCGCCCAGCTGGGCCCAGGTCCAGTGCGCGTCACCACGCGACACGGCGACGGTGTCCGCCTGCCGCGCGCGCCGGTGCGCGAGGAGCGCGGGCACGGACGGGGAGCCGGACAGGGCGCGGGGGTGCGGCCATGCGCGCCGCTCGGCCTCCGTGGCCAGCGGCAGGTGGGAGACCTGGGTGTCGGGGTTGGCGAGCGCGGCCGACAGCAGCACCTGGAAGTGCTCCATCAGGCGCTTAGCGGTGCCCGGGTCGAACAGCTCCGTCGCGTACTCCAGCGCGCCGTGGAGGCGGCCGGCGGACTCGAAGAGCACCAGCGTCAGGTCCGACAGCGTGGCGCCCCACTGCACGGGCGTGCCGGGGACGTCCACCAGCGAGCCGCGCAGGCCGGTGAGCTCCAGCGTCGTCGCGCCCGCGCTGGCTCCGGAGTGGAAGACGAACACGGAGTCGGCCATGCGGCCCCTGCCAATGTCCTTGCCCGGGATGAGCGCTTCCACCAGGTACTCGAACGGCACGTCCGGCCGCGCCTGGGCGTCGTTCACCTCTTCGCTAATCTGGGCGAGCAGTTCGCGGAAGGTCGGGGCGCCCACGAAGCGGGTGCGGAACGCGGCCGAGTGCGCCACGTAGCCGATGAGCGGGAACAGCTCCGACCGGGTGCGGTTCGCGATGGGCGTGCCGACGATGAGGTCCGACTGACCGCTGTAGCGGTGCAGCAGCGTCTGCCACGCCGCGAGCACGGTCATGTACCCGGTGAAGCCCTCGCGCCGGGCGAAGGCGGACAGCTCCAGGGCGAGCGTCTCCGGGAACTCCACATCCAGCCGCGCGGAGGTGAGCGGGCTGGTCGCCGGCCTTGGCCGATCGGTGGGCAGGTCGATCTGCCGGGGCATGGCGGCGAGCCGCTGACGCCACCACTGCTCCTGTTCGGGCAGGCGCGCCTCCGCGATGCTCTGACGCTGCCACGCACCGAAGTCCGCGTACTGGAGGGGCAGCGGGGGCAGGGGAGACGGGCGCCCCTGGAGGAAGGCGTCGTAGAGCTGGCCCAGCTCCTGGACGAAGAGCGCGATGGAGATCGTGTCGCAGACGATGTGGTGGATGCCGGCCACCAGCAGGTGGTGCCGGGCCTCCAGGCGCACGAGCGTCGCGCGCATCACGGGGCCGTGGACCAGGTCGAACGGCTTCGCCGCGTCCTCGCGGGCGAAGCGCAGGGCTTCGGCTTCGCGCGTCTCCGGTGGGCCGTGGAGCTCCATCCGCGTGAGCGGGACGCGAAGATGGGCGTGGAAGCGCTGCACGGGGCGGCCATCCACCACGTCGTACGTGGTGCGCAGGGCTTCGTGGCGCTGGACGATCTCCTGGATGCCGCGCTCCAGCACGTCCGCGTCCACGACACCTTCGAGCCGCAGCACGAACGGGATGGTGTACGCGGACAGGCCGGGCAGGTGCTGCTCCAGGCGCCAGACGCGCTCCTGTACGAAGGACAGGGGCAGCGCCTCCGTGCGGGGCCGGGGCACCAGCGGCAGCTCGGTGGAGACGGGGGCCTGGGGAGCCAGGAGCAGCATCGGCTCCAGGCGCTGGGCGATGCCCGCGATGGTGGGGGCCTCGAAGAGCGCGGCCAGCGGCAACTGCACGCCGAACGTGTCCCGCAGCTGGTTGAGGAGCTGGGCGGCCGTCAGCGAGTTGCCTCCAATTTCGAGGAAGTTGTCGTCGCGGCCCACGAAGTCCATGCCCAGGCGCTCGCGCCACAGCGCGGCCACGCGCTCTTCCAACTCGCCGCGCGGTGCGTCCTCACGGCCCGGGGGAACGGGGGCGGGGACCACGGCGGCGGAGGCCGTGTGCGCGGTGAGGCCCGGCATCAGGGGACGCACGCCGGCCGTGGGCAGCGAGGACGGCGCCGGCGCCGCACCCGTGCCCGTGCTCGTCGCGGAGACCGGCCGCGCGTCGTCCACCCTGGCACCCGCTGGGACAGGAGCCGTCCCGGGCACCGGCGCGGCCACGTCCGGAGCCGGCGCCTGGACGGCACGCTGTACCGCAGGGGCCATGAAGTGGTTCGGCAGGGCGCGGGCGCGCGGCTCCACCCACGCGGCCTTCTCCTGGAACACGTACGTCGGCAGGCGCAAGCGCAGGCGCTGCTCGTGCGCGTAGAGCGCGGTCCAGTCCACCCGGACGCCCGCGGTCCACAGCTCGCCCACGGCCTGGAGCCAGGACTGCTGCTCCGTCGTCGTCCCACCCCGGCGCAGCGACGCCAACGCCCGGACGCGGTCGCCGCCCGTGGACAGGTTCGAGCGGATCAGCGGCGTCAGGTCCTGCCCGGGCCCCACCTCCAGCAGCACCGCGCAGCCCTCTTCCTGGAGCGCGCCCACCGCGTCGCTGAAGCGCACCGGCTGGCGCATCTGCTCCGCCCAGTACTCCGGCGCCGCAAGCTGCCCCGGCCGCGCCAGCGTGCCGGTGAGGCCGGACACGTACCGCACCGTCGGCTCCGAACGCCGCAGGGAGGCCACCACCCGCGCCAGCTCCGGCATCAGCGGCTCCACGTCCGCCGAGTGGAACGCGTGCGGCGCGGGCATGCGCACCGCCCCCGCCTTGCGCTGGCGCAGCTCCGCCTCCAGCGCCTCCACCGCGTCCACGGGACCGGACACCACGCACCGGTCCGGTGCGTTGATCGCCGCGACAGACAGCCGCTCCGACAGCAGCGGCAGCACCTGCGCCTGGGGCAGCGCCACCGCGAGCATCGCCCCCGGAGGCAGGTGGTGCATCCGCTCGCCGCGCGCGACCGCGAGGCGCATGGCGTCCTCCACGGACAGCACGCCCGCGACACACGCCGCCGCGTATTCACCAAAGCTGTGCCCCAGCACCGCGTGCGGCGTCACCCCCAGGTCCCGCCACAGCCCGGCCAGCGACACCTGCACGCTGAACAGCGCGGGCAGCGCCACCCGCGTGTCCGCCAGGTCCGCCGCGGCCTCCGCCTCCGCGCCAGCCTGGGGCGCCAGCAGCCTGGACACCCGCTCGCGCAGCGGCGCCTCCAGCAACGCGAGGCACGCGTCCAGGTGCGCGCGAAACCCCGGCACTGCCCCAGCCAGCTCGCGGCCCATGGCGACCTGCTGCGCGCCCTGACCGGAGAACACGAACGCCACGCGCGGCTCGCGCGGCGGACCCTTCACCGCCGCCACCGGCTTGCTCAACTGCCGCGCCAGATCCTCCACGTCCTTCGCCACCAGCGCCTTGCGGAACTCGAACACCTTGCGGCCCAGGGCGTGCGTGAAGGCCAGGTCCGCCAGGGACGGGGCCTCCATTCCGGAGCGCAGGTGCACCTCCAACCGCCGCGCCGCCGCCTCCAGCGCTTCGGGCGTGCGCGCGGACAGCAGGATCAGCTGGTGGGAGCGCGACGTGGGACCGCTCCGCCGCAGGGGCGCTTCCCCGAGGACGGCGTGGGCGTTGGTGCCACCGATGCCGAAGGAGCTGACCGCGGCGAAGCGGGGCTTCTGGCTCCGGGGCCACGGCCGCAGGGTGGTGTTGACGAAGAACGGGCCCGCCGCGAAGTCGATCTGCGGGTTGGGCTGCTCGAAGTGGAGGCTGGGCGGGATCTCTCCGTGGTGCAGCGCGAGCGCGGCCTTCATCAGGCCCGCCAGCCCCGCGGCCGTGTCCAGGTGGCCGATGTTCGTCTTCAGCGACGCCAGCGCGATGGTGCCCTGGTGCTCCGGCCCCAGGCCGTACGCGCGCGTGAGGGCCGCCACTTCAATCGGGTCCCCCAGCGGCGTCGCGGTGCCGTGGGTCTCCACGTAGCCGATGGACTCCGGCGACACGCCCGAGTTGGCCAGGGCCTGCGTCACCACGGCGGCCTGTCCCCGCACGCTGGGCGCGGTGAAGCCGGACTTGTGCAGGCCGTCGTTGTTGAGCGCCGAACCCCGGATGACGGCATAGATGGCGTCGCCATCCCGCACCGCGTCCTCCAGGCGCTTGAGCACCACCGCGCCCACGCCGTTGCCGGACAGCGTGCCCTTCGCCTTCGCGTCGAACGCGCGGCAGTGGCCGTCCGGGGAGAAGATGAGCCCTTCCTGATGCACGTAGCCCGTGCGCTGCGGCACGGCGAGCCGCGTGGCTCCCGCGAGCGCCACGTCGGATTCGCCGCCCCGGAGGCTCTTGCAGGCCAGGTGCACCGCGACCAGGCCCGTGGAGCACGCGGTGTAGATGAGCGTGCTCTCACCCGTCAGGCCCAGCTTGAAGGACGTCTTCGTCGCCAGGCTCTCGTGCGTGGCGGTGCCCTGAAGCTCCAGGAAGGACGCCGCGTCCAGCGGCATCGCCTGGCGCACGGCCTCCGCGTAGCCGGACGCACTGGCCCCCGCGTACAGCGCGATGGCGCCGGGGAAGCGCTCCGGATCCAGGCCCGCGTCCTCCAGCGCGGTCCACGCCGTCTGGAGGAAGAGGCGCTGCTGCGGATCCGTGAACTGGGCCTCCCGCAGGGACATGTTGAAGAAGGCATGGTCGAACTGCTCCACGTCCTCCAGGACGCCAGCGGCCGGGACGAACGCCGGGTGGTGCCACAGCTCCAGCCCCTCCGGCAGGCCGGGCATGTGCTCCAGCTCCTCCGCGGCGAAGTGGGTGATCGACTCCACGCCCCCGCGCAGGTTCTGCCAGAAGTCCGCCACCGTCTTCGCACCCGGGAAGCGGCCCGCCATGCCGATGATGGCGATGGCCCCCGAGGAGGCATGGGCCTTCGGCGCCAGCTCACGGGGCGCGGGGGCGACGGTGGCCGCCGGGCCCTGCGACTCGCGCTCCAGCCGCTGGGCGAGCGACTCCACGGTGGGGTGTTCGAAGAGCCACACCACGGGCACGTCGCGGCCCAGCTCCTCGCTCAGGCGCGCGGCGATGCGCACCACGGACAGCGACGTGCCGCCCAGGTCGTCGAAGAGGTGGTCGTGCACGCCCACCCGGTCGGTGGACAGCTCACGGGCCCACACGGGGGCGATCCGCTGCTCCAGCGGATGGAGGGGCTCCACGAAGCGGTCCTGCCGCCCGGTGGACGCGGCGTCCGGCGCGGGCAGGGCCTTCCTGTCCACCTTGCCGCTGGGGTTCAGGGGCAGGGTGGGCAGCATCACGAACACCGACGGCACCATGTACTCCGGCAGCCGCTGCCGCAGCGCCTCGCGCATCCGCGCCGGCTCCAGCGTCTGCCCCGCACGCGGCATCGCGTAGACGACCAGCCGCTTGTCCCCGGGCACGTCCTCGCGCACCACCGCCGCGGCCTCCTGGACCTCGGGCTGGTCGCGCAGCGCGGCCTCCACCTCCGCCAGCTCGATGCGGAAGCCGCGCACCTTCACCTGGGCGTCCAGGCGGCCCAGGAACTCCAGCACCCCGGTGGGAAGCCAGCGGACCAGGTCTCCCGTGCGGTACAGCCGCGCGCCGGGCAGCGCGCCATGCGCGTCCGGCACGAAGCGCTCCGCCGTCAGGTCCGGACGCGACACGTAGCCCCGGGCCACGCCGTCACCGCCCAGGTACAGCTCGCCCGGCACGCCCACCGGCACCGGCTCCCGCCGCGCGTCCAGCACGTACACCGTCGTGTTGGCGAGCGGCGCGCCGATGGGCACCGATGCGCCGGCCTGCTCGGGCCGCTCCACCGTGAAGGTGGTGGCGACCACCGAGCACTCGGTGGGGCCGTAGCCGTTGGTGAAGGGCCTTCCCAGCGTCTCCACCGCCCGGCGCACATGCGGCACGGAGACGATGTCGCCGCCCGCGTGCAGCTCCCGCAGCCGCCCGAGGATGTCCGGCCGGTGCTCCATCAACTGGGAGAAGAGGCCGGAGGGCAGGTGGGCGAAGGTGACGCCGTGGCGCTCCACCACCCGGGCGAGCGTGTCCATGTCTCCGGCGGGCACCTTGCCGGGGAAGATGACGAGCCGGCTGCCGTGAAGCAGCGGGGTCCACAGCTCCAGCACGGAGCCGTCGAAGGACACGGGCGCGAAGAGCAACCACGTGTCGCGCGAGCCATAGCCGGAGTACGGCTCCGCGTGGACGAGTCGCAGCAGGCCGCGCTGCTCGACGCCCACGCCCTTGGGCCGACCGCTGCTGCCGGAGGTGAAGATGACGTACGCGATGTTGCGCGGTCCCACGTCGACGGTCGGCGGGGTGGAGGGCTGATCCTCCAGCGTCAGTTCCTCCACGAAGAGGCACGGCAGGGACGCATCGGGGACGTGCAACCGTCCGCGCAGCTCGCGCGTGGTGAGCAGCAGGCGCGGCCGGGAGTCCTCCAGCATGAAGCCCAGCCGCTGCGCGGGGTAGGACGCATCCAGCGGCACGTAGGCGCCGCCCGCCTTGACGATGGCGAGCACCGTGACGACGAAGCCCACGGAGCGCTCCAGGCACAGCGCCACCGGGACGTCCGGCCCCACGCCATGGGCCCGGAGCACATGCGCGAGCTGGTTGGCCCGCGCGTCGAGCTGCGCATACGTCAGCCGTTCCTCCCCGTCCTCCACGGCGATGGACTCCGGCGTGCGCGCGGCCTGGAGCGCGAACCGCGCCGCGACGGTGCTGTCGGCGGGGTAGGGGCGCAGGGTGTCGTTCCACGCGACGAGCACCTGCTCACGCTCGTCGGACGTGAGCCAGGGCAGCCGGAAGACGGGGGCGTCCGGCGTCTGGACCGCGGCGTCCAGCAGCACGCGCAGGTGCCCGGCCAGCCGGGTCGCGGTGCCCGCGTCGAACAGGTCGGTGGCGTACTCCAGGAAGCCCTCGAAGCCGTGAGCGGATTCGGCCAGCGACAGCGTCAGGTCGAACATGGCCGTGCCGGTGTGCACGTCCAGCAGGCGCGACTGGAGGCCCGGCAGCGCGGGCGGATCCACCTGCGCGCCCTGGAGGTTGAACATCACCTGGA
Organism: Corallococcus sicarius; assembly: GCF_003611735.1. GTDB lineage: Bacteria > Myxococcota > Myxococcia > Myxococcales > Myxococcaceae > Corallococcus > Corallococcus sicarius. Next base: position 41,175 of record NZ_RAWG01000009.1, read on the forward strand.
ACAGCGGCGTGTGTCCGCGATCGCGCGGAGGCTTGAGGGCCTCGACGACCTTCTCGAAGGGCACGTCCTGGTGCGCGTACGCGCCCAGGGCCGTCTGCCGCACCCGTCCCAGCAGCTCCCGGAAGGTGGGCTCACCGGACAGCCGGGTGCGCATCACCAGCGCGTTGACGAAGAAGCCCACCAGGCCCTGGAGCTCCGCGCGGCTCCGGCCCGCGGTGGCCGTGCCCACGCTGACGTCGTCCTGCCCCGCGCGGCGCGCGAGCACCGTCTGGAAGGCCGCGAGCAGCACCATGAAGGGCGTCACGCCCTCCTGCACCGCCAGCGCCCGCACCGACGCCGCGAGTCCCGCCTCCAGCACCACGGGCACCCGCGCGCCCGCCGTTCCCCGAGCCGCGGGGCGCGGCCGATCCGTGGCCAGCTCCAACAGCCGGGGCGCGCCGCCGAGCTGCTGGCGCCAGTAGTCCAGCTGGGACTCCAGCCGGGCCCCGTCCATCCATTCGCGCTGCCAGTCGGCGTAGTCCGCGTAGCTCAGCGGCGGCGCGGGCAGGGGCGACGGCCGGCCTTCGAGCCGTGCCGTGTAGAGCGCGGGCAGCTCCCGCACCAGCACGGCCATGGAGGTGGCGTCGGACACGGTGTGGTGCATGACCAGCACCAGGACGTGCGTGCGTGCATCCAGCGTGAGGAGCGTGGCGCGCACCAGCGGGCCTCGCGCCAGCTCGAACGGGCGGCGGGCTTCTTCGTGGGCGAGGCGGGAGGCCTCGGCCTCCCGTTCGTGGGCCGGCAGGGACTCCAGCGACACGCGCGCGAGCGTCAGCGTCAGGTCCGGGGCGATGACCTGTGACGGCCTTCCCTGCACCTGCCGGAAGGAGGTCCGCAGGGCTTCATGGCGGGCCGCGAGCGCCGTGAGGCTGCCCTCCAGCGCGGCCACGTCCAGCGCGCCCTCCAGCCGCACCGCCGCGGGGAGGTTGTAGGTGGCATCGCCCGGAGCGTAACGGTCCAGGAACCACAGGCCGGCCTGGGCGAAGGACACCTCCCGCGCGCCTTCCACGTCCCGACGGCGCGGAGCGCTGGGGCCCGGGGCCGCTTCTCCCCGGAGGGCCAGCAGCCGCTGCGCCAGGGACGTGATGCTGGGGCCCTGGAGGAGCCACTCCATGGGAACGCTCAGCCCCGTGCCCGAGGACACCGCGTGCGCCAGCTCCACCGCGCCCAGGGAGTCCAACCCGAAGCGCGTCACCGGCGCCGAGACGTCGAGCTCCTCACGGCGCATGCGCACGTGTCGGGCCACCAGGTCGCGCAGCCACACCACCAGGTCCTGCTCGGAGCGCGGCGCCGCCGCGTCGCTTCCGGACGGCACCGCAGGGGATGCCAGGGCCGGGACCGTCGCGTCCCGCCCTGGGGGAGGAGACGCCTCGGAGCTGGCGAAGCCGGACGGCGGCTCGGACGGTGCCTCCCGCCACGTCCTCACCTCCTGCAACGTTCCGGTGAGGAAGCCCGCCCGGCACGCGTACCGCTGCACCTTGCCGCTGGACGTCTTGGGCAGGCTGCCCGGCTCGATGAGCACCACCGCGTGCGCCTGCACCTCGTGCAGCTCCGCCAGCCGCTGCCGGATGGACCCGAGGGCGGCGTCCACCGCCTCGAACTGCTGGCGCAGGCTCTCCAGCCGGCGCACGTCGATCTCCTGCACGACGACCGCGCGCTCCTCACCGCCCACGTCCACCGCGAACACCGCGCTGCCCCCCGGCCGCAGCGCCGGGTGGGCCGCCTCCACCGTCAGCTCCAGGTCCTGGGGGTAGTGGTTGCGGCCTCGCAGGATGATGAGGTCCTTGCGCCGCCCGGTGACGTACAGCTCACCCTCGGGCCGCAGGAAGCCCAGATCGCCCGTGCGCAGGTAGGGCAACGAGTCCTCATGCGCGATGCGCGCCTGGAACGTCTCGCGCGTCACGTCCTCGCGGCCCCAGTAACCCTTCGCCACGCTCGGGCCGGACACCCACACCTCGCCCACCTCACCGGGCGCGCGCCGCTCCAGCGTGTCCGGATCCACGATGGCGATCCGCTGCTCCAGCAGCGTCCGGCCGCAGCCCACCAGCGTCCGTGCCCCCGGTGTGCCCGCGCCTGCTTCCTCCGCGCGGTGGCGCTCCAGCGCGCTCCCGGAGATCGTCACCGACACCGGCGGCGCCGACTTCTGGCCTCCGGAGACGATGAGCGTCCCTTCCGCCAGCCCGTAGCAGGGATAGAACGCCTCGCGCCGGAAGCCGCTCGGCCCGAAGGCCTCCATGAAGCGATCCAGCGTCTCCGGACGGATGGGCTCCGCGCCGCAGAAGGCGACCTCCCAGCGGCTCAAGTCCAACGCCCGTCGCTGCTCGGGCGTGCTCTTCCTCACGCACAGGTCGAACGCGAAGTTGGGGCCGCCGCTGATGGTGCCCCCGAAGCGGCTCACCGCCTCCAGCCACGCCATGGGCCGCTTGAGGAAGGCCATGGGCGACATCAGCGTCACCGGGAAGCCCCCGTGCAGCGGCTCCAGGATGCCGCCGATGAGGCCCATGTCGTGGTACGGCGGCAGCCAGATGACGCCCACGCTGTCCGCCCGCGCCTGGAACGCGTGGTGGATGAGCCCCAGGTTGTGAAACAGGTTCGCGTGCGTGAGCATCACGCCCTTGGGCGTGCCCGTGCTCCCGGAGGTGTACTGGAGGAACGCCAGCGACTCCGCGCCCACGTCCGACGGCGTGCGCCAGTCCCGCTCGCCGCCCTCCGCCAGGGCGTCCGTCGCCATCCAGTGCAGCGCGCGGAAGTCCGGCGCCTGCTCGAAGACGAAGTCCGACAGCTCCAGGATGCCCGACGTCGTGAGCACCACCGACGCCTGCGCGTCCTGGATGATGGCGCGCAGGCGGGGCAGGGTGCGCTCCAGGCGCATCGGATCCGGCGGATACGCCGGCACCGCCACCGCTCCCGCGTAGAGGCAGCCGAAGAAGCCCGCTACGTAGTCCAGGCCCGGCGGGTACAGCAGCAGCACCCGTTCGCCCACCGCGCCCCGCGCCTGCAGCGCCGCCGCGATGCGCCGCGCTCGCGCGTCCAGTTCGAACGCGCTGAGCACCGTCTCCTCGCCGGCCTCCTCGCCCAGGAAGGTGTACAGCGGCGCATGGGCCGAGGGCCCCACCGCGAGATTCAACAAGACGCCAGGAAGGGTTCGCGAGAAGTCAGGCACGGGGGGAGCCATCCAAAGTGTCGGGAACGGAGACACTTCTTAGCAGCCCTTCCGCGTGAGCCTCAGTGACTCATGAGACCCGGCTCCGCCGATGAATCATTTCAGCCAGCTCAGGAAGTTCCATTGCTTCGACACACGCTCGCATCCTGAACCCACACCCGTGCGGAGTGAGACAGGCCGGAGTATCACGCAGGGTGAAGACTCCGGCCCACCCACCTTCCGTCAACGCTTGTCCGGATAGCGGAGGGCCTTCTTCAACAGGTCCGCCACGGTCCGCACGGTGGGCTCCCGCAACAGCGTGTAGTGGTTGCCAGGCAGGCGGTGCGATTCCAACCGCTCACCCACGAGCGCGGACCAGCCGCCGTCACCCGGGCCGGTGTCCGCCAGTTCCTCCGCCTGCACGCGCAGCACCCGCTGCTCCATCGCGGGCGGATGGTAGCGCCGGGCCGCTTCGAGGTTGGCCTCGAAGACGCGGAAGAGGGCGACCGGGTTCGCGCTGTCCACGCCGGGCGGGAGCGCTCCGGCACGGACCGCGGACTCCAGCACCCGGGTGAGCGCCGCTTCGGGCTCCAGGGTCGCCAGCTCCGCCGTGTCCAGCGCCAGGTCGGCCAGGGACACGCCCATCAGGTCCTGGGCGAACAGGCCCACGGCCAGCGTGCGATCCAGGGCCTGCTCGGAAGCCGTCACCGTCTGCGGGACGTACGAGTCGATGAGCGCTAGCAGCGCCACCTCCTCGCCCGCCGCGCGCAGCTGGTGCGCCATCTCGTAGGCGATGACGCCGCCCAGCGACCAGCCGCCCAGGTGGTAGGGCCCGGCGGGCTGCACCGTGCGCAGCTCCCGCACGTAGTGGGTGGCCATCTCCTCCACGGTGCCCAGCGGGTTGCTCGTGCCGTCCAGGCCGCGGGCCTGGAGGCCGTAGAAGGGCTGATCCGGGCCCAGCTGACGCGCCAGCTCCGCGTAGGCCAGCACGTTGCCGCCCACCGGGTGGACGCAGAAGAAGGGCGGGGCGGTGCCCGTGCCTTGCTTCGCGAAGGGCACCAGCGACGAGAAGGGCCGGGTGTCCTCCGCCTCGTCCATCAGCCGCGCGAACTGCTCCACGCTGGGGGCCTGGAAGAGCGCCGACAGCGGGAGCCGGCGGCCCGTCTCGCGGTTCACCGCCGCGATCAGGCGCACCGCGAGGAGCGAGTGGCCTCCCAGCTCGAAGAGGCTGGTGCGCACGTCCACGGCGGCCAGCCCCAGGGTCTGGGCCCAGAGCCGCGCGAGCAAGGCCTCCGTCGCGTCGCGCGGACCCACCCGCGGGCCCGACGCCGTGACGTCCGCGTGGGGCACGGGCAGCGCCTTGCGGTCCACCTTGCCGTTGGGCGTCAGCGGCAGGGCCGGCAGCGCGACGAAGGCGGACGGCACCATGTAGTCCGGAAGGGTGCGCAGCAGGTGGCCGCGCAAGGGAGCAGTGTCCACGGCGGGGGCCACGTAGGCCACGAGGCGGGGCAGGCCGGGCACGTCCTCGCGCACCAGCGCCACCGCGTCCCGGAGGCCCGGGTGCGTGCGCAGGGCGGCTTCGATTTCACCCAGCTCGATGCGGTAGCCGCGCAGCTTCACCTGGAAGTCCAGGCGGCCCATGAAGTCCAGCGTCCCGTCCTGCCGCCAGCGGACCCGGTCGCCCGAGCGGTACAGGCGCGCACCGGGCTCCGTGCTGAACGGGTGGGGGATGAAGCGCTCCGCGGTGAGGTCCGCCCGGGCGCGGTAGCCGCGCGCGAGCCCCTCGCCCGAGATGAACAGCTCTCCGGGCACACCCACGGACACCGGGTTCAGGTTCGCATCGAGCACGAACACGCCCATGTTGACGAGCGGCCGCCCGATGACGGGCACCGGCTGCGTCGCGTCCTGGATGCAGCACCACGTGGCGTACACCGTGCCCTCGGTGGGGCCGTACAGGTTGAAGGCGCGCGTGCGCTTCGTCGCGGCCAGGGTGCGCCAGGTGGCTTCATCCACCGCCTCACCGCAGATGAGGAGCGTCTCCGGCACGTGGGCGCGCGCCAGCAGGCCTGCCTCCAGCAGCGACTTGAGCTGCGACGGCGTGCAGTCCAGCACGTCGATGCGGTGCTGCTCCATCCACGCCAGCATCCGCTCCGGATCCTGGCGCACGTCCTCCTTGATGAGGCACAGGGCGTGGCCCTCCAGCAGCAGCAACAACTGCCCCACGGAGATGTCGAAGTTGAGCGGCGCGTTGAGGCTCGCCCGCAGGACGCGCGGCACCGCGGACAGGGGCACGTCGGCCATGGCGCGGTGCAGGTGGACGATGGAGCGGTGCTGCACCATCACGCCCTTGGGCATGCCCGTGGAGCCGGACGTGTAGAGGATGTACGCCACGTGTTCGGGCCGCACGTCCACGCGCGGGTTGCCCGGAGACAGCGCATCGATGCGCCGTGCCTCCGTGTCGATGCGCACCAGGTGCCGCACCGCCGGCTGCCACGCGCTGTCCAGGGCCTGGGTGGTGAGGAGCACGGTGGCCCCGCTGTTCTCCAGGATGAAGTCCTTGCGCGCGTCGGGCGCGGCCGGGTCCAGCGGCACGTAGGCCCCGCCCGCCTTGAGGATGCCCAACAGCGCGACGATGGCCTCCGGCGAGCGCTCCAGGCTGAACGCCACCGGCACCTCGGGGCCCACCCCCAACGTGCGCAGGTAGTGGGCCAGCTGGTTGGCGCGCACGTTGAGCTGGTGGAACGACACCGTGGTGTCCCCCATCACCAGGGCCGGGGCCTTGGGCGTGCGGGTCACCTGCTGCTCGAAGCGCGTGTGGAAGGGCAGGTCGGCCGGGAAGTCGGTCGTCTCACCGCTCCACTCCTCCAGCACCCACTGGCGCTCGTCCGCCGACAGCAGGGTCAGTGTCTCCACGGCGGCGTCCGGCTGGGCGACGGCGCCTTCCAGCAGCTGGACCAGGTGCTCCGTCAGCCTCCGGGCGGTGGCCGCCTCGAAGAGGTCCGTGCTGTAGAAGAGGGAACCCTCGAAGCCCCGGGCCGAGCGACCCAGGCTCAGGTCCAGGTCGAACTTCGTCGAGTTCGCCTCCACCTTCACCGGGCGCAGCGTGAGCTCCGGCAGGTGCGCTCCCGAGTCCGGCGTGTTCTGGAGCACGAACTGGGCCTGGATGAGCGGCGTGCGCGACAGGTCTCGCGCGGGCTGGAGCGCCTCCACCAGTCGCTCGAACGGGATGTCCTGGTGCTCGTACGCGCCCAGCGTGTTGGCGCGCACCTGCGTGAGCACCTGACGGAACGAGGGCCGGGCCTCGAAGCGGGCGCGCAGCACCAGCGTGTTGACGAAGAAGCCGATGAGGCCCTCCGTCTCCGCGTGACGCCGCCCCGCGATGGACGTGCCCACCAGCAGGTCGTCCTGACCGGAGTAGCGGTACAGCAGCGTCTGGAAGGCCGACAGCAGCACCATGAAGGGCGTGGCGCCTTCCTTCTGCGCCAGGGCCTCCACCGCCTCGCTCAAGGCCGGGGGGATGCGCACCGGGAGCATGGCGCCCCGCGCGGAGCGGCGCGGGGGACGGGGCTTGTCGGTGGGCAGGGACAGCGCTTGCGGCGCGCCGGCCAGCTGCCGCTTCCACCACCCCAGCTGCGTCTCCAGCGCCTCGCCCTGGAGCCAGGCGCGCTGCCACACCGCGTAGTCCGCGTACTGCACCGGCAGCGGAGGCAGCGGAGACGGCAGCCCCTGACGGAAGGCCTCGTAGAGGGCGATGACCTCCCGCACCAGCACGCCGATGGACCAACCATCGCTGATGGCGTGGTGGAGGCACAGGAGCAGCACGTGCTCGTTCGCGTCCACCTTCACCAGCGTGATCCGCACCAGCGGTCCCGAGGCCAGGTCGAAGGGACGCAGGGCGTCCTCGCTCGCGAGCCGGAGCACTTCGGCCCCGCGCGCGTCCTGGGGCAGCGACGTGAGGTCCACCACGAACAGGCTCTGCGCCGGGGCGGGGTGGATGCGCTGGAGGGGCTCGCCGTCGTGGGTCTCGAACGTGGTGCGCAGCGACTCATGCCGCTGGACCAGGGCGTCGAAGGCCCGCTGGAGCTGTGGCACCTCCACGGTGCCCGACAGGCGCAGCGCGGTGGGCATGTTGTACAGCGCGCTGCCCGGGTCCAGCTGATCGATGAACCACAACCGCTGCTGCGCGAAGGACAGCGGATGCGGTCCGGGCGCCGCGGCCGGAACGAGCGGGGGCAGCACGGTGGCGGTCGGGGCGTCCGGCAGCCTCAGGGCCAGGGTCGCCACGGTGGGCGACTCGAAGAGGGCCCGGACCGGCAGCTCCACGCCGAAGCGGGCACGCACCCGGGCCACCACCTGCGTGGCCAGCAGCGAGTGGCCGCCCAGCTCGAAGAAGTTGTCGTGCCGTCCCACGGCGGGGATGCGCAACAGCTCGCTCCAGAGCGAGGCCAGGGCCACCTCGGTGGGCGTCCCGGGCGCGTCCGTGATGCGGAGGGACTGCCGCGACGCTTCCGGCGCGGGCAGGGCCTTGCGGTCCACCTTGCCGTTGGGCGTCAGCGGCAGGGCGGGCAGGGCCATGAAGGCGGCCGGGACCATGTACTCGGGCAGGTGCTTGCGCAGGTGTTCGCGCAGGGGCGCGGTGTCCACCTCCGGCACAACCCAGGCCACGAGGCGCGCATCGCCGGGCACGTCCTCGCGCACCAGCGCCACCGCGTCCCGGATGCCCGGGTGCGTGCGCAGGGTGGCTTCGACTTCGCCCAGCTCGATGCGGTAGCCGCGCAGCTTCACCTGGAAGTCCAGGCGGCCCAGGAGGTCCAGCGTCCCATCCTCGCGCCACCGGGCCTTGTCGCCCGTGCGGTACATGCGCGCACCGGGCTCCGTGCTGAACGGATCCGGAACGAAGCGCTCCGCGGTGAGGTCCGGGCGGCCCAGGTAGCCGCGCGTGATGCCCGCGCCGGAGAAGCACAGCTCGCCCGGCAGGCCGAAGGGCACCAGGCGCTGGTGCTCGTCGAGCACGTAGGCGCGCAGGTTGTCCAGCGGCCGGCCGATGACGGGCCGGGGCAGGGCGGTGCCCTGGATGTCGAACGTCGTGACGGTCACCGTGGTCTCGGTGGGGCCGTAGCCGTTGAAGGCGCGCGTGCGGTCCGTCGTGGCGAGCAGTCGCCACGTCGCCTCGTCCAGGGCTTCGCCGCCGAGCATGAGCTGCGACGGCACCCAGGCGCGCTCCATCATCCCCGCGTCGAGCAGGAGCTTGAGCTGCGCGGGAGTCCCCACCAGCACGTCGATGCGGTGCTGCTCCAGCCACGCGAGCATCCGTGCCGGCTCCAGGCGCGTGTCCTCGGGGATGACGCAGAGGCAGTGACCGTCGAGCAGCCGGGTGAACGGCTCGATGACGGCGTCGAAGTACAGCGGCACGCTCAAGCTGACGCGCAGCCGGCGCGACGCCGTGTAGACGTTGCGCACCAGCGTGTGGTGCAGGTGGACGACGGAGCGGTGCTGCACCATCACGCCCTTGGGCATGCCCGTGGAGCCGGACGTGTAGATGACGTACGCGAGATTGCCTGGGCCCGCCGAGGGAGGCAGGGGCTCCTCGGAGAGCGTCGCCAGGTGCGCCGCTTCGGCGTCCAGCTGCACCACGTGGGTGACGTCGGGCCGCCACGCTTCAGTCAGGGCCCGGGTGGTGAGCAGCACGGACGCGCGGCTGTTCTCCAGGATGTAGGCCTTGCGCGCGGCGGGGGCCGCCGGGTCGAACGGCACGAACGCGCCGCCCGCCTTGAGCACCGCGAGGAACGCGATGAGGGCCTCCGCGGAGCGCTCCAGGCACAGGCCCACCGTGACCTCCGGCCCCACGCCCAGCGAGCGCAGGTGCCGGGCGAGCTGATTGGCCCGAGCGTCGAGCTGACGGAAGGACAGCGTTGTCTCCTCGAACACCACGGCGTCCGCGTCCGGCGTGCGGGCCACCTGCGCTTCGAAGAGGCCGTGCACCGTGGACCCCAGGTCGAAGTCCACGACGTCGCCGTGTCCCAGTTTCACGAGCCGCGCCTGCGCCTCGGGTGTGTCGAGGGACAGGTCGGCCAGCGGGGCATCGGGCCGCGCGACCACGGTCTCCAGCAACACCCGCAGGTGCGTGGCGAGCCGCTCGGCGGTGGCGGCCTCGAACAGGTCCGTCGCGTATTCGAGCCGGCCCACGAAGCCGTCCTCGGCGCGGCGCAGGTCCAGGCTCAGCTCGAACAGGGTGGTCGCCCGGCTGCCGAACTCGGCGGGCCGCACGGTGAGACTAGGCAGGGTCGCGGCGGACAGCGGCGCGTTCTGGAGCGCGAACAGCGCCTGGAAGAGCGGTGTGCGGGCCAGGTCGCGCGTCGTCTGGAGCTCTTCCACCAGCCGTTCGAACGGCAGGTCCTGGTGTTCGTACGCGCCCAGCGTCGTGGTGCGCACCTGCGCGAGGAGCTGCCGGAACGAGGGACGCGCGCTGAAGCTGCCGCGCAGCACCAGCGTGTTGACGAAGAAGCCGATGAGGCCCTCCGTCTCCGCGTGGCCACGGTTCGCGATGGGCGAGCCCACCAGCACGTCGTCCTGACCGGAGTGGCGCTGCAGCACCGTCTGGAAGGCCGCTAGCAGCACCATGAAGGGCGTGGCGCCTTCACGCTGCGCCAGCGCTTCCACCTGTTCGGAGAGGGCGCGCGGCAGCTGCATGGACACCGACGCGCCGCGCCGCGAGACCACCGCCGGACGGGGCTTGTCGGTGGGCAGATCCAGCACGTGGGATGCACCCGCGAGCTGCTGCTTCCACCAGCCGAGTTGCTCCTCCAGCACCTCCCCCTGGAGCCAGTTGCGCTGCCACACGGCGTAGTCCGCGTACTGCACGGGCAGCTCCGGCAGGGCAGGCGTCTGCCCCTGGCGGAAGGCCTCGTAGAGGGCGGTGACTTCGCTCACCATCACGCCCAACGACCAGCCGTCGGACACGATGTGGTGCACGTGCACCACGAGGATGTGCTCCTGCGCGTCCAGCTTCAGCAGCAGGGCGCGAATCACCGGGCCCTGCTCCAGGTTGAAGGGACGGCGGGATTCCGCGAAGCCGCGCCGCGTTGCTTCCGCCTGCCGCTCCGCCGCATCCGCGATGCCCGTGAGGTCCACGGACTCGAAGGGCACGGTGGCCTCGGCGTGGATGTGCTGCACGGGCTGGCCCGCCTCCACGCGGAAGGTGGTGCGCAGCGACTCATGCCGCGCCATCAGCGCGTCCAGGCTCTTGCGCAACGCGCCTTCATCCAGTGCGCCGGTGAGGCGCAGCGGCAGCGGCATGTTGTACAGGCCGGTGCCCGGCTCCAACTGGTCGATGAACCACAGGCGCTGCTGCGCGAACGACAACGGCGGCGCGGTGGTGCGCTCGGTGCGGACCAGCGGCGGGGCCTGCGTGCGGCTGGCGCTGCCCAGCTTCTCGGCCAGGGTCGCCACGGTGGGCGCGCTGAAGAGATCTCCCAGCGGCAATTCCACGCCCAGCGTGGAGCGGATGCGCGACACCACCTGGGTGGCCAGCAGCGAGTGGCCACCCAGCTCGAAGAAGTCGTCGTGGATGCCGACGGCTTCCAGGTGCAGCACCTCCGCCCAGATGGCGGCGAGCGCTGTCTCCATCGCGTTGCGCGGCGCGGCCACCTCCGCATCGGAGACGCGCGGCGCCTCCGGGACGGGCAGGGCCTTGCGGTCCACCTTGCCGTTGGCCGACAGCGGCAGGGCCGGCAGCGCGACGAACGCGGACGGCACCATGTAGTCGGGCAGCAGCTTCTGGGTGAACTCCTTGAGCGCGCCGGGCTCGAAACCCTCGCTCGTGGAGACGACGTAGGCGACAAGGCGCTTGTCACCGGGCACGTCCTCGCGCGCCAGGACCACGGCTTCCCGCACCTGCGACGACTGGCGCAGCACGGCTTCGACCTCGCCGGTTTCGATGCGGAAGCCGCGGATCTTCACCTGGAAGTCCGTGCGACCCATGAACTCCAATGTCCCGTCCGCCTGCCAGCGCACGCGGTCGCCCGTGCTGTAGAGGCGGGCACCGGGCTCGGTGGCGAAGGGGTGGGGGATGAAGCGCTCCGCCGTCAGGTCCGGGCGCTGGAGGTAGCCCCAGGCCAGGCCATCGCCGCCGACGTGCAGCGTACCGGGCACTCCTGGCGGGACGGGCTGGAAGGCTGCATCCAGCACCCACGCCGTGGACTGCGCCAGCGGCCGGCCAATGGGCACCGAACGGCCCACGCTGTCGCCAGTGCGCAGCGTGTGCGTGGCGGAGAACGTGGTGTTCTCCGTGGGGCCGTAGCCGTTGACGAGCACCGCACCCGAAGCCATCCGCGCCAGGTGCTCACGCACGCGCTCCGCCGGCAGCACGTCGCCGCCCGCCAGCACCTGCCGCACTCCCGCCAGCGCTTCGCCCTGATGGATGACCATCTGCTCGAAGAGCGCGGCCGTCAGCCACAGCGTGGTGATGCCTTCGGCGGTGAGCAGCGCCCCCGTCTCCTCGAAGGACAGGGCCTTCGCCGGCGCCAGCACCAGCTTCGCGCCGTTGAGCAGCGCGCCCCAGACCTCCAGCGTGGACGCGTCGAACGCCACCGGCGCCAGTTGCAGGAAGACCTCCTCCGGACCGAAGTGGATGAAGTCGTTGCCCCGCACCAGCCGCACGATGCCGCGCTGGGGCACGCTGACGCCCTTGGGACGTCCCGTGCTGCCCGACGTGAACATCACGTACGCCAGCGCCTCGGCCGGCACCTCCAGCCCCAGCGCCGTCTCCGGCTGCTTCGCGAGCACCGCCGCGTCCGCGTCCAGGAGCACCTGGAGGTCCGCCACCGCCGGCAACTCATCCGCCAGCGACTCCTGCGTCACCAGCACGCTGACGCCCGCCTCCTGGAGCATCCACGCGATGCGGTCCGCCGGGTACTTCGCCTCCACCGGCACGTACGCCGCGCCGGCCTTGAGGATGCCGAGCATGCCGACGATGAGCTCGAACGAGCGCTCCAGGCACAGGCCCACCCGGTCCCCGGGCCTCACGCCCGAGCGGCGCAGGTGGTGCGCCAGCTGGTTGGAGGCGCGGTCCAGGGACGCGTAGCTCAGCGTCTTCTCCCCGGACTTCAGCGCGACCGCCTCCGGAGTGCGTGCGGCCTGGGCCGTGAAGAGCCCCGCCACGGACGCGTCGCGCGGGTACTCGCGGGACGTGTGGTTCCACTCGACGAGGACCTGCCGACGCTCCTCGGGCGTGAGCAGCGGGAGCCGGGCCAAGGGGACATCGGGCGAAGCCACGGCGACGTCCAGCAGGACCTGGAAGCGATGGACCATGCGGGCCATCGTCTCGGGCGAGAACAGCGCGGTGTTGTAGAGCAGCGTTCCGCCGAAGCCGTCGGGGTTGCGGCGCAGCAGCAACTGCAGGTCGAAGAGGCTGAACCGCAGATCGCCGCCCATCATCGGCCGGAGCGTCAACTCCGGGAGCACCAGCTCCGGCATCGGCGCGTTCTGCAGGGTGAACGTCACCTGGAAGAATGGCGTGCGGCTCAGGTCGCGCTCAGGCTTCAGGTCCTCCACCAGCTTCTCGAATGGAAGATCCTGGTGCTCGTAGGCGCCCAGGGTGGTGGTGCGCACCCTCGCCAGCAGCTCGCGGAAGGTGAGCGAGGGCTCCACCTGCGTGCGGATGACGACGGTGTTGGCGAAGTAGCCGATGAGGGCTTCGGATTCGGCGTGACGGCGGCCCGCGATGGGCGAACCGATGAGCACGTCCTCCTGACCTGAATACCGGTGCATCAGCAGCTTGAAGGCCGCCAGCAGCAGCATGTACGGCGTCGCGGACGCCTGCTTCGCCAGGGTCTCCAACGCTTCGCTCAGCGCGAGCGGCAGGGACACGGGCTGGTCGGCGCCCTGGAAGGACTGCTTCGCCGGACGCGGGTGGTCCGTGGGCAGGTCCAGGTACGGCGTGGCGTCATCGAGCTGATCGCGCCAGTAGCCAAGCTGCCGCTCCAGCACCGCTCCCTGGAGCCAGCCGCGCTGCCAGAGCGAGTGGTCCGCGTACTGCACCGCCAGCTCCGGCAGGGGCGAGGGCAGGCCCTGGGAGAAGGCCGCATAGAGCGCGCCCATCTCCCGCACCAGGACGCCCGTGGACCAACCGTCGGAGATGATGTGGTGCTGGGTCAGCACCAGCCCGTGCTCCGCCGGGCCCAGCTTCAACACGAGCACCCGGACCAGCGGCCCCTGCTCCAGGCTGAACGGGACGCGGGCCTCGTCGGCGGCGATCCGCTGGGCTTCCGCCTGACGCGCCCCGGGCGCTTCGATGGACGTGAGGTCCACGAAGCGCACGGGCATCGGGAAGGGCGGGTGGATGATCTGCGACGGTGTCCCTTCGTGCGGACGGAAGGTGGTGCGCAGCGCTTCGTGACGGCGCACCAGCTCGTCGAACGCCGCAATGAGCACGATGGTGTCCAGCGAGCCTTCGAGCTTCAGCGCGACCGGGATGCTGTACGCGGTGCCCACCGTGCCGAGCTGCTCGATGAACCACAGCCGCTGCTGGGCGAACGAGAGGGGAATCACCTCCGGACGCTCCGCCCGGACCAGCGGAGGCAGGGACGCGCCCGTGCCGTCCGGACCCTGGAACGAATCAATCAGCGCGGCCAGCGCGGCCACGGTGGGCCGTTCGAAGAACGCGCGCAGCGGCAGCTCCACCCTGAAGTGGACGCGCACGCGGGTGACCAGCTGGGTGGCCAGCAGCGAGTGGCCGCCCAGTTCGAAGAAGTTGTCGTGCCGGCCCACGGTGGGGATGCGCAGCACTTCACTCCACAGCGCGGCCAGGGCGATCTCCGTCGGCGTCTCCGGAGCTTCGGAGACGCGTGCTGCGAGCTGCGACGCTTCCGGCGCGGGCAGGGCCTTGCGGTCCACCTTGCCGTTGGGTGTCAGCGGCAGGGCCGGCAGGGCCATGAAGGCGGCCGGCACCATGTACTCGGGCAGGTGCTTGCGCAGGTGTTCGCGCAGGGGTGCGGTATCCACCTCGGGGGCGACCCAGGCCACGAGCCGCGCATCGCCCGGCACGTCCTCGCGCACCAGCGCCACCGCGTCCCGGATGCCCGGGTGCGAGCGCAGGGTGGCTTCGATTTCGCCCAGCTCGATGCGGTAGCCGCGCAGCTTCACCTGGAAGTCCAGGCGGCCCATGAAGTCCAGCGTGCCGTCCTCGCGCCACCGGGCCTTGTCGCCCGTGCGGTACAGCCGTGCGCCGGGCTCCGTGCTGAACGGATCCGGAACGAAGCGCTCCGCCGTCAGCTCCGGGCGGCCCAGGTAGCCGCGCGTGATGCCCGCGCCGGAGAAGCACAGCTCGCCAGGCAAGCCGAAGGGCACCAGGCGCTGGTGCTCATCCAGGACGTAGGCGCGCAGGTTGTCCAGCGGCCGACCGATGACGGCCCGGGGCAGGGCAGTGCCCTGGATGTCGAACGTCGTGACGGCCACCGTGGCCTCGGTGGGGCCGTAGCCGTTGAAGGAACGCGTGCGGGTCGTCCCCGCCAGGAGGCGCCAGAGGGCTTCGTCAATGGACTCGCCGCCCAACAGGAACTGGGACGGCACCCAGGCGCGCTCCAGCAGTCCCGCGTCCAGCAGGAGCTTGAGCTGCGACGGGGTGCTGGTCTGCACGTCGATGCGCCGTGCTTCCATCCACGTGAGCATCCGCTCCGGATCGCGGCGCGTGTCCTCGGGGATGATGCAGAGGCAGTGACCGTCGAGCAGCTTGATGAACGCCTCGATGGATGCATCGAAGTACAGCGCCGCGTTCAGGCTGACGCGCAGCGGACGCTGCTGCCGGTAGACATTCCGGGACAGCGTGTGGTGCAGGTGGACGACGGAGCGGTGCTGCACCATCACGCCCTTGGGCGTGCCCGTGGAGCCGGACGTGTAGATGACGTACGCGAGGTTGTCCGGGCCCGCCGAGGGAGGCAGGGGCTCCTCGGAGAGCGCCGCCAGGTGCACCGCTTCGGTGTCCAGCATCACCACGTGGGCGATGTCGGGCTGCCACGCGTCGGCCAGGGCCCGGGTGGTGAGCAGCACGAAGGCGCCGCAGTCGCGCAGGAGGAAGTCCTTGCGAGCGGCGGGAGCCGCCGGGTCGAACGGCACGAACGCGCCGCCCGCCTTGAGCACCGCGAGGAACGCGACGAGGGCGTCCGCGGAGCGCTCCAGGCACAGCGCCACCGGGACCTCCGGCCCCACGCCCAACGCGCGCAGGTGCCGGGCGAGCTGATTGGCCCGGGCGTCGAACTGACGGAAGGACAGCGTCGTCCCGTCGAACTCCAGGGCCTCCGCGTCCGGCGTGCGAGCCACCTGCGCTTCGATGCACCCGTGCAGCGTGGACTCCACGTTGAAGTCCACGACGTCCCCGCGCCCGATGCTCAGGAGCCGGGCGTGCTCTTCCGTCGAGCTGAGGGGCAGGTCGGCCAACGGCACATCGGGCCGCGCGACCACGGTCTCCAGCAGCACCCGCAGGTGCGTGGCGAGCCGCTCGATGGTGGCGGCCTCGAACAGGTCCGTCGCGTATTCGAGCTGGCCCGTGAAGCCGTCCGCGTCCCGGTTCAGGTTCAGGATCAGCTCGAACAGGGACAGTTTCCGTTCGCCGAAGCGCGCCCCCGTGACGGACAGGCCGGGCAGCGCCAGCTCCGGGACGGGCGCGTTCTGGAGCACGAACATCGCCTGGAAGAGCGGGGTGCGGGACAGATCGCGCGTGGTTTGCAGCGACTCCACCAGCCGCTCGAACGGGAGGTCCTGATGCTCGTACGCGCCCAGCGTCGTGGTGCGCACCTGCGAGACGAGCTGCCGGAAGGAAGGCCGCGCACCGAAGCTGCCGCGCAGCACCAGCGTGTTGACGAAGAAGCCAATGAGGCCCTCCGTCTCCGCGCGGCTCCGGTTCGCGATGGGCGAGCCCACCAGCACGTCGTCCTGACCGGAGTAGCGGTGCAGCACCGTCTGGAACGCCGCCAGCAGCACCATGAAGGGCGTGGCACCTTGCTTCTGCGCCAGGGCCTCCACCTGTTCGGACAGCGCGAGAGGCAGCCGCACGGACAGCACGGCGCCGCGCTGCGAGACCACCGCCGGACGGGGCTTGTCGGTGGGCAGGTCCAGCACGTGGGGTGCACCCGCGAGCTGCTGCTTCCACCAGCCGAGCTGCTCCTCCAGTACCTCCCCCTGGAGCCAGCCGCGCTGCCAGACGGCGTAGTCCGCATACTGCACCGGCAGCTCCGGCAGGGCAGGGGGCCGGCCGTGGCGGAAGGCCTCGTAGAGCGCCGTCATCTCACGCACCAGCACGCCCAACGACCAGCCGTCGGACACGATGTGGTGCACGTGCACCACGAGGACGTGCTCCTCCGCGTCCAGCTTCAGGAGCAGGGCGCGAATCACCGGGCCCTGCTCCAGGTTGAAGGGACGGCGGGATTCCGCGAAGCCGCGCCGCGTGGCTTCCGCCTGCCGCTCCGCCGCGTCCGCGATGCCCGTGAGGTCCACGGACTCGAAGGGCACGGTGGCCTCGGCGTGGATGTGCTGCACGGGCTGGCCCGCCTCCACGCGGAACGTGGTGCGCAGCGCTTCGTGCCGCGCCATCAGCGCGTCCAGGCTCTTGCGCAACGCGCCTTCATCCAGCGCGCCGGTGAGGCGCAGCGGCAGCGGCATGTTGTACAGGCTGGTGCCCGGCTCCAGCTGGTCGATGAACCACAGTCGCTGCTGTGCGAACGACAGCGGCGGCGCGGTGGTCCGCTCGGTGCGGACCAGCGGCGGGGCCTGCGTGCGACTGGCGCTGCCCAGCTTCTCGGCCAGGGTGGCCACGGTGGGCGCGCTGAAGAGGTCTCCCAGTGGCAACTCCACGCCCAGCGTGGAGCGGATGCGCGACACCACCTGCGTGGCCAGCAGCGAGTGGCCACCCAGTTCGAAGAAGTCGTCGTGGATGCCGACGGCTTCCAGGTGCAGCACCTCCGCCCAGATGGCGGCAATCGCCGTCTCCATCGCGTTGCGCGGCGCGGCCACCTCCGCATCGGAGACACTCGGCGCCTCCGGGACGGGCAGGGCCTTGCGGTCCACCTTGCCGTTGGCGTTGAGCGGCAGGGCGGACAGCTCCACCCAGGCCGTGGGGACCATGTATTCGGGCAACTGCTTCTGGATGAGCGCCTTCAGGGCGCCAGGATCGAAACCCTCGCCCGTCGAGACGACGTAGGCGACGAGGCGCTTGTCACCGGGCACATCCTCGCGCGCCAGGACCACCGCCTCGCGCACCAGGGACGACTGGCGCAGCACGGCCTCGACTTCGCCCGGCTCGATGCGGAAGCCGCGGATCTTCACCTGGAAGTCCGTGCGACCCATGAACTCCAACGTCCCGTCCGCCTGCCAGCGCACGCGGTCGCCCGTGCTGTACAGACGCGCTCCCGGCTCCGTGGCGAAGGGGTGGGGGATGAAGCGCTCCGCCGTCAGGTCCGGACGGTTCAGGTAGCCCCACGCGAGGCCATCGCCTCCGACGTAGAGCGCACCCGGCACACCCACCGGCACGGGCTGGAAGGATGCATCCAGCACCCATGCCGTGGACTGCGCCAGCGGCCGGCCAATGGGCACCGAGCGGCCCACGCTGTCACCGGCACCCAGGGCATACGTGGCGGAGAACGTGGTGTTCTCCGTGGGGCCGTAGCCGTTGACGAGCACCGCGCCCGAAGCCATCCGCGCCAGGTGCTCACGCACGCGCTCCACCGGCAGCACGTCGCCGCCCGCCAGCACCTGCCGCACTCCCGCCAGCGCTTCGCCCTGATGGATGACCATCTGCTCGAAGAGCGCGGCCGTCAGCCACAGCGTGGTGATGCCTTCGGCGGTGAGCAGCGCCCCCGTCTCCTCGAAGGACAGCGCCTTCGCCGGGGCCAGCACCAGCTTCGCGCCGTTGAGCAGCGCGCCCCAGACCTCCAGCGTGGACGCGTCGAACGCCACCGGCGCCAGTTGCAGGAAGACCTCCTCCGGACCGAAGTGGATGAAGTCGTTGCCCCGCACCAGCCGCACGATGCCGCGCTGGGGCACGCTGACGCCCTTCGGACGCCCCGTGCTGCCCGACGTGAACATCACGTACGCCAGCGCTTCGGCCGGCACCTCCAGCCCCAGCGCCGTCTCCGGCTGCTTCGCGAGCACCGCCGCGTCCGCGTCCAGGAGCACCTGGAGGCCCGCCACCGCCGGCAATTCATCCGCCAGCGACTCCTGCGTCACCAGCACGCTGACGCTCGCCTCCTGGAGCATCCACGCGATGCGGTCCGCCGGGTACTTCGCCTCCACCGGCACGTACGCCGCGCCCGCCTTGAGGATGCCGAGCATGCCGACGATGAGCTCGAACGAGCGCTCCAGGCACAGGCCCACCCGGTCCCCGGGCCTCACGCCCGAGCGGCGCAGGTGGTGCGCCAGCTGGTTGGAGGCGCGGTCCAGGGACGCGTAGCTCAGCGTCTTCTCCCCGGACTTCAGCGCGACCACCTCCGGAGTCCGCGCCGCCTGCGCGGTGAAGAGGGCGGCCACGGACGCGTCGCGCGGGTAGTCGCGGGACGTGCGGTTCCACTCGACGAGGACCTGCCGGCGCTCCTCGGGCCTGAGCAGGGACAGCTCGGACAGCCGCATGTCCGGTGCGCGGACGGCGGACTCCAGCAGCATCCGCAGGCGCTGGACCATGCCAGCCGCCGTCTCGGGAGCAAACAGGCTCGTGTTGTAGACCAGCCAGCCCGCGAACCCGTCGGGCCCCCGGGTCAGCACGAGCTGAAGGTCGAAGAGGATGGTGGCCGGACCCCGGTCCATTCCCCGGAGCGTCAGCTCCGGAAGCACCAGCTCCGGCATCGGCGCGTTCTGCAGGGTGAACGTCACCTGGAAGAACGGCGTGCGGCGCAGATCGCGCTCGGGCTTCAGGTCCTCCACCAGCTTCTCGAACGGGAGGTCCTGGTGTTCGTAGGCCCCCAGGGTGGAGGTGCGCACCTGCGCGAACAGTTCGCGGAAGGTGAGCGAGGGCTCCACCTGCGTGCGGATGACGACGGTGTTGGCGAAGTAGCCGATGAGGGCTTCGGATTCGGCGTGACGCCGGCCCGCGATGGGCGAACCGATGAGCACGTCCTCCTGGCCCGAGTACCGGTGCATCAGCAGCTTGAAGGCCGTTAGCAGCAGCATGTACGGCGTCGCGGACTCCTGCTTCGCCAGGGTCTCCAACGCCTCGCTCAGCTCGCGCGAGAACACCACGCGAGCGTCCGCCGCCAGGAAGGACTGCTGCGCCGGACGCGGATGGTCCGTGGGCAGGTCCAGGTACGGCGCGGCACCTTCGAGGTGTCCGCGCCAGTAGCCAAGCTGCTGCTCCAGCACCGCGCCCTGGAGCCAGCCGCGCTGCCAGAGGGAGTGGTCGGCGTACTGCACCGCCAGCTCCGGCAGGGGTGAGGGCAGGCCCGCGGAGAAGGCCGCATAGAGCGCGCCCATCTCCCGCACCAGGACGCCCAACGACCAGCCGTCGGAGATGATGTGATGCGTGTTGAGCACCAACACGTGCTCCGTGGAGCCCAGCTTCAATAGCAGCGCGCGGAACAGCGGGCCCTGCTCCAGGTCGAACGGAGTCTGCGTCTCCTCGATGACGAGCCGATGGGCCTCGGCGTCACGCGCCTCCCTCGACGCCACGACCGTCAGGTCCACGTGCCGCAGGGGCATGGGGAAGGGCGGGTGGATGACCTGCGAAGGCGCACCCTCATCCGAATGGAAGGTGGTGCGCAGCGCTTCGTGACGGCGCACCAGCTCGTCGAACGCCGCAAGGAGCACGATGGTGTCCAGCGTGCCTTCGAGCTTCAGCGCGATCGGCACGCTGTACGCGGTGCCCGCCGTGCCGAACTGCTCGATGAACCACAGCCGCTGCTGGGCAAACGAGAGGGGGATCACCTCCGGACGCTCCGCCCGGACCAGCGGAGGCAGGGACGCGCCCGTGCCGTCCGGGCCCTGGAACGAATCAATCAGCGCGGCCAGCGCGGCCACGGTGGGCCGTTCGAAGAACGCGCGCAGGGGCAGCTCCACCTTGAAGTGGACACGCACGCGGGAGACCAGCTGCGTGGCCAGCAGCGAGTGGCCTCCCAGTTCGAAGAAGTTGTCGTGCCGTCCCACCGTGGGGACACGCAGCACTTCACTCCAGAGCGCCGCCAGGGCGATCTCCGTCGGTGTCTCCGGCGCCACGTAGGTGTGCGTCGGGAGCTGCGAGGCTTCCGGTACGGGCAGGGCCTTGCGGTCCACCTTGCCGTTGGGCGTCAGCGGCAGGACGGGCAGGGCGACCAGTACGGCCGGGACCATGTAATCCGGCAGGTGCTTGCGCAGGTGCTCACGCAGCGGCGCGGTCTCCACCTCTGGCGCGACGTAGGCCACGAGCCGCGCATCACCGGGCACGTCCTCACGCAACAGCACCACCGCATCCCGGAGACCCGGGTGCGAGCGCAGGGTGGCTTCGATTTCACCCAGCTCGATGCGGTAGCCGCGCAGCTTCACCTGGAAGTCCAGGCGGCCCATGAAGTCCAGCGTCCCATCCTCGCGCCACCGGGCCTTGTCACCCGTGCGGTACAGGCGCGCCCCGGGCTCCGGGCTGAACGGATCCGGAACGAAGCGCTCCGCGGTGAGGTCCGGACGGCCCAGGTAGCCCCGCGTGACGCCTTCACCCGCGAGGCACAGCTCGCCCTGCATGCCGAAGGGCACCAGGTGCTGCTGCGCATCGAGGACGTACGCCCGCACGTTGTCCAGCGGCCGGCCGATGACGGGCAGCGACTGAGGGGCATCCTGGATGGCCCACGCCGTGGCGTTGACGGTGGTCTCGGTGGGTCCGTACACGTTGAAGGCACGCGTGCGCTTCGTCGTGGCCAGCCGCCGCCACGTCACCGCGTCCAGCGCCTCACCGCCGATGAGAATCAACGCCGGCACGTGCGCACGCTCCAGCAGGCCCGCGTTCAGCAGCAGCTTGAGCAGCGACGGCGTGCAGTCCAGCGCGTCGATGCGCTGGGCCTCCAGCCACGCCAGCATCGCCTCCGGGTCCTTGCGCGTGTCGCCGGGGACGACGCACAGGCAGGACCCATTGAGCAGCTGGATGACCTGCTTGATGGACCCATCGAAGAAGAGCGGCGCGTTCACGCTGACGCGCAGGCCGCGCTGCGGCTGCACGTAGACGTCCCGTGACAAGGCCTGGTGCAGGTGGAGCACGGAGCGGTGCTGCACCGCCACGCCCTTGGGCATGCCGGTGGAACCCGACGTGTAGAGCACATAGGCCAGATTCTCCGGCCCCACGTCGGACGCCAGTGCTTCCGAGGACAGCTCCGTCCAGGGCTGCGGCTCGGCGTCGAGGCACACGACGGTGCCCACCTCCGGCGTCCATTCCTCCGCCAGGGCCCGGGTGGTCAGCAGCACCGACGCGCGGCTGTCGCCCAGGATGAAGGAGCGACGCGCGGCAGGGGCCGAGGGATCGATCGGCACGAACGCGCCGCCGGCCTTGAGGACAGCCAGCAGCGCGACGATGGATTCAACGGAGCGCTCCAGGCACAGGCCCACCGTGACTTCCGGGCCCACGCCCAACGAGCGCAGGTGCCGGGCGAGCTGGTTGGCGCGGGTCTCGAGCTGCCGGAAGGACAGCGTCGTGCCCTCGAACGCCACGGCGTCCGCGTCCGGCGTGCGGGCCACCTGCGCTTCGATGCGCCCGTGCAGCGTGGACTCCCGGTCGAAGTCCGCGACGGTGCCACGCAGGTCGCCCAGCAGCCGCTGACGCTCCTCGGGAGCCACGAAGGACAGCTCCGCGAGCGGCGCGTCGGGCCGCTCCAGCGCGGCCTCCAGCAGCACCCGCAGGTGCTTCATCAGGCGCTCGACGGTGGAGCGCTCGAACAGGTCCGTCGCGTAGTCGATGCGACCGACGAAACCATCCGCCGCACGGCTGATGTCCAGGCTCAGCTCGAAATGCGACGCGTCACGCGACCCGATGTCCGCGGCCTTGAAGGTCAGACCGGGCAGCACCAACTCCGTGCGAGGCGCGTTCTGCAGCGCGAACATCACCTGGAACAGCGGCGTGCGGGACAGGTCGCGCGTGGTTTGCAGCGACTCCACCAGCCGCTCGAACGGGAGGTCCTGGTGCTCGTACGCGCCCAGCGTCGTGGTGCGCACCTGCGAGACGAGCTGCCGGAACGACGGCTGAGCGCCGAAGCTGCCGCGCAGCACCAGCGTGTTGACGAAGAAGCCAATGAGGCCCTCCGTCTCCGCATGGTGCCGGTTCGCGATGGGCGATCCCACCAGCACGTCGTCCTGGCCGGAGTACCGGTGCAGCACCGTCTGGAACGCCGCCAGCAGCACCATGAAGGGCGTGGCGCCTTCACGCCGGGCCAGGGCCTCCACCTGCTCGGAGAGAGCGCGTGGCAGGTGCACGGGCACCGCGCCGCCACGCCCGGAGACGACGGCCGGACGGGGCTTGTCGAGGGGCAGGTCCAGCACGTGAGGCGCGCCCGCCAGTTGCTGCTTCCACCAACCGATCTGCTCCTCCAGCGCGTCACCCTGGAGCCAGTTGCGCTGCCAGACGGCGTAGTCCGCGTACTGCACGGGCAGCTCCGGCAGGGCAGGGGCCTGGCCCTGGCGGAAGGCCTCGTAGAGGGCCGTCATCTCACGCACCAGCACGCCCAGCGACCAGCCGTCGGACACGATGTGGTGCAGGTGGAGCACCAGCACGTGCTCCTGCGCCTCCAGCTTCAAGAGCAGGGCGCGAATCACCGGGCCCTGCTCCAGGTTGAACGGACGGCGGAACTCCGCGCTGCCACGCCGCGTGGCTTCCGCCTGCCGTTCCGTGTCGTCCGCGATACCGGTGAGGTCCACGGACTCGAAGGGCACGGTGGCCTCCGAGTGGATGTGCTGCACGGGCTGGCCCGCTTCCACGCGGAACGTGGTGCGCAGCGACTCATGCCGCGCCATCAACGCGTCCAGGCTCTTGCGCAACGCGCCTTCGTCCACCGCTCCGGTGAGCCGCAGCGGCAGCGGCATGTTGTAGAGCGTCGTGCCCGGGCTCAGCTGATCGATGAACCACAGGCGCTGCTGGGCGAAGGACAGCGGCGGCGCGGACGTCCGGTCCGCACGGATGAGCGGCGGCGTCCCGGAGCGGGCGGCATGGGCCAACCGCTCGGCCAACCCCGCCACGGTGGGCGCGCCGAAGAGGTCGCCCAGCGGCAGCTCCACGCCCAGGGTGGACCGGATGCGCGACACCACCTGGGTGGCCAGCAGCGAGTGGCCTCCCAGCTCGAAGAAGTTGTCGTGCCGTCCCACCGTGGGGACACGCAGCACTTCACTCCAGAGCGCCGCCAGGGCGACCTCCGTCGGCGTCTCCGGCGCCACGTAGGTGCTCGCGTCAGCCTGCGAAGCTTCCGGTACGGGCAGCGCCTTGCGGTCCACCTTGCCGTTGGGCGTCAGTGGCAGGACGGGCAGGGCCATGAAGGCGGCCGGCACCATGTACTCGGGCAGGTGCTTGCGCAGGTGCTCACGCAAGGGTGCGAGCTCCACCTCCGGCGCGACGTAGGCGACGAGCCGCGCATCACCGGGCACGTCCTCGCGCAACAGCACCACCGCATCCCGGAGGCCCGGGTGCGAGCGCAGGGTGGCTTCGATTTCGCCCAGCTCGATGCGGTAGCCGCGCAGCTTCACCTGGAAGTCCAGGCGGCCCATGAAGTCCAGCGTCCCATCCTCGCGCCACCGGGCCTTGTCACCCGTGCGGTACAGCCGCGCGCCAGCCTCCGGGCTGAACGGATCCGGAACGAAGCGCTCCGCGGTCAGCTCCGGCCGGCCCAGGTAGCCACGCGTGACGCCTTCACCCGCGAGGCACAGCTCGCCCTGCATGCCGAAGGGCAGCAGGCGCTGGTGCTCGTCGAGCACGTAGGCGCGCACGTTGTCCAGCGGCCGGCCGATGACGGGCAGCACTTGAGGGGCGCCCTGAATGGCCCAGGTCGTGGCGTTGACGGTGGTCTCGGTGGGTCCGTACACGTTGAAGGCACGCGTGCGCTTCGTCGTGGCCAGCCGCCGCCACGTCACTGCGTCCAGCGCCTCACCGCCGATGAGGATCAGCGCCGGCACGTGCGCACGCTCCAGCAGGCCCGCGTTCAGCAGCAGCTTGAGCAGCGACGGCGTGCAGTCCAGCGCGTCGATGCGCTGGGCCTCCAGCCACGCCAGCATCGCCTCCGGGTCCTTGCGCGTGTCGCCGGGGACGACGCACAGGCAGTACCCACTGAGGAGCTGGATGACCTGCTTGATGGACCCGTCGAAGAAGAGCGGCGCGTTCACGCTGACGCGCAGGCCGTGCTGCGGCTGCACGTAGACATCCCGTGACAGGGCCTGATGCAGGTGGAGCACGGAGCGGTGCTGCACCGCCACGCCCTTGGGCATGCCGGTGGAGCCCGACGTGTAGAGCACGTACGCCAGGTTCTCCGGCCCCGCCTCGGAAGCCAGCGCTTCCGCGGACAGCTCCGTCCACGGTCGCTGCTCGGCGTCGAGGCACACGACAGTGCCCACCTCCGGCGTCCATTCCTCCGCCAGGGCCTGCGTGGTCAGCAGCACCGACGCGCGGCTGTCGCCCAGGATGAACGAGCGACGCGCGGCAGGGGCCGAGGGATCGATCGGCACGAACGCGCCGCCGGCCTTGAGGACAGCCAGCAGCGCGACGATGGATTCAACGGAGCGCTCCAGGCACAGGCCCACCGTGACTTCCGGACCCACGCCCAGCGAGCGCAGGTGCCGGGCGAGCTGGTTGGCACGGGTATCAAGCTGCCGGAAGGACAGCGTCGTGCCCTCGAACGCCACGGCGTCCGCGTCTGGCGTACGGGCCACCTGCGCTTCAATGCGGCCGTGCAGCGTGGACTCCCGGTCGAAGTCCGCGGCGGTGCCACGCAGGTCGCCCAGCAGTCGCTGACGCTCCTCGGGAGCCACGAAGGACAGCTCCGCGAGCGGCGCGTCGGGCCGCTCCAGCGCGGCCTCCAGCAGCACCCGCAGGTGCCTCATCAGGTGCTCGACGGTGGAGCGCTCGAACAGGTCCGTCGCGTAGTGGATCTGGCCATCGAAGCCGTCCGCATCACGGTCAAGGCTCAGGCTCAGCTCGAACTGCGACGTGCCTCTGTCCCCGATGTCGGCGGCCTTCACGGACAGGCCCGGCAGCACCAGCTCCGGGAGGGGCGCGTTCTGGAGCGCGAACATCGCCTGGAAGAGCGGCGTGCGGGACAGGTCGCGAGTCGTCTGAAGCGACTCCACCAGTCGCTCGAACGGAATGTCCTGGTGTTCGTACGCGCCCAGCGTCGTGGTGCGCACCTGCGAGACGAGCTGCCGGAAGGAAGGCCGCGCACCGAAGCTGCCGCGCAACACCAGCGTGTTGACGAAGAAGCCGATCAGGCCCTCCGTCTCCGCATGGTGACGGTTCGCGATGGGCGAGCCCACCAGCACGTCATCCTGGCCGGAGTACCGGTGCAGCACCGTCTGGAACGCCGCCAGCAGCACCATGAAGGGCGTGGCGCCTTCACGCTGCGCCAGGGCCTCCACCTTCTCCGCGAGGACGCGCGGCAGGTGCACGGGCACCGCGTCGCCGCGCCGGGAGGCGACGGCCGGACGGGGCTTGTCGGTGGGCAGGTCCAGCGCATGGGGCGCGCCCGCCAGTTGCTGCTTCCACCAGCCGAGCTGCTCCTCCAGCGCGTCACCCTGGAGCCAATTGCGCTGCCAGACGGCGTAGTCCGCGTACTGCACCGGCAGCTCCGGCAGGGCAGGCGTCTGCCCCTGGCGGAAGGCCTCGTAGAGGGCCGTCATCTCACGCACCAGCACGCCCAACGACCAGCCGTCGGACACGATGTGGTGCAGGTGGAGCACCAGCACGTGCTCCTGCGCCTCCAGCTTCAGGAGCAGGGCGCGAATCACCGGCCCCTGCTCCAGGTTGAACGGACGGCGGAACTCCGCGCTGCCGCGCCGCTTCGCCTCGGCCTGGCGCTCCACCAGGTCGTCGATGCCCGTGAGGTCCACGGACTCGAAGGGCACGGTGGCCTCCGAGTGGATGTGCTGCACGGGCTGACCCGCTTCCACTCGGAACGTGGTGCGCAGCGCTTCATGCCGCGCCATCAGCGCGTCCAGGCTCTTGCGCAACGCGCCTTCGTCCACCGCGCCGATGAACCGCAGCGGCAACGGCATGTTGTACAGACTGGTGCCCGGCTCCAGCTGATCGATGAACCACAGGCGCTGCTGGGCGAACGACAGCGGCGGCGCGGACGTCCGGTCCGCACGGATGAGCGGCGGCGTCCCGGAGCGGGCAGCGTGGGCCATCCGCTCGGCCAATCCCGCCACGGTGGGCGCGCCGAAAAGGTCGCCCAGTGGAAGCTCCACCCCCAGGGTGGACCGGATGCGCGACACCACCTGCGTGGCCAGCAACGAGTGGCCACCCAGTTCGAAGAAGTTGTCGTGCCGGCCCACGGTGGGCACGCGCAGCACTTCACTCCACAGCGCGGCCAGGGCGACTTCCGTCGGCGTCTCCGGCGCCACGTAGGTGCTCGCGTCGGACTGCGAGGCCTCCGGTACGGGCAGCGCCTTGCGGTCCACCTTGCCGTTGGCCGTCAGCGGCAGGGCCGGCAGGGGGACCAGGAGCGACGGCAGCATGTACTCCGGCAGCCGCTTCGCGATGAACGCGCGCAGTTCGGCCGGCTCGACGTCCTGGTGCAGCACCACGTAGGCGACGAGCCGCTTGTCGCCGGGCACGTCCTCGCGCACCATCGCCACGGCCTCGCGCACGTCCGCGTGGGCCCGCAGCGCGGCTTCCACTTCCGCCAGCTCGATGCGGAAGCCCCGCACCTTCACCTGGTGGTCCACGCGGCCCAGGAACTCCACCACCCCGTCCAGGCTCCAGCGCGCCAGGTCGCCCGTGCGGTACAGGCGCTCGCCCTGCGTCGAGGAGAAGGGATGCGGGACGAAGCGCTCGGCGGTCAGGTCCGGACGCGACAGGTAGCCGCGCGCCAGGCCGTCACCGCCGATGAAGAGCTCGCCCGGGATGCCCGGCGGCACCGGCTGGCCATTCGCATCCAGCACATAGAGCTGCGTGTCGCGGATGGGCCGTCCCAGGGGGATGGACGTGCCCACCCGGGCCGCGTCCGTCATGCGGTGCGTGGACGCGAAGACCGTCGTCTCCGTCGGGCCGTAGCCAGCGGTGACGCTGATACCCAGCTCCTCCAACACGCGGCGAACCTGGGGCGCCGGGACGACGTCGCCGCCGGTGAGGACCTGTCGCACGCCGCGCAGGGCCTCCAGCTTCAGCTCCACCACCTGCGCGAAGAGACCCGCGGTCAGCCACAGCGTGGTGACGCCATGCCGCTGGATCGTCCCCGCCAGCAGCTCCAGGTCCGACGGAGAGCTGGCCGGGAAGACGACGAGGCGCCCGCCGAAGAGCAGCGGTCCCCAGATCTCCAGCGTGGACGCGTCGAAGGAGATGGGCGCCATGTGCAGGAACGCCGTGTCCGGTCCCAGGTCCACGAAGGACGCGCCGTGCAGCAGCCGCAGCACGTTGCGGTGCTCCACCGCCACGCCCTTGGGGCGGCCGGTGCTTCCCGAGGTGAAGTCCACGTACGCCAGATGGCGCGGCAGCGTGGCCGTCACCGGACGGGACGCGGGCTGCTCCTCCAGACGCAGCTCCTCCACCAGGAGGCAGGGGACCTCCTGCGAGACGGGCAGGGCGGAGCGCAGCGCCCGCGAGGTGATGAGCACCTGGGGCGGCGCGTCCTCCAGCATCGCGGACAGACGCTGCACCGGGTACGCCGCATCCAGGGGCACGTAGGCGCCACCCGCCTTGAGGATGGCCAGCAGGGAGACGATCAGCTCCACGGAGCGATCCAGGCAGAGCGCGACGAGCGAGTCCGGGCCCACGCCCTGCCCACGCAACAGGTGGGCGAGCTGGTTGGCCCGCGCATCGAGCTGCGCGTAGCTCAGGCGCGTGTCTCCGAACTCCAGCGCGATGGCGTCCGGGCGCAGGTCGGCCTGCTGCTCGAAGAGGTCGTGGATGCGGGCGTCCGGGTAGCCCCGGGCGGGGGTGTTCCACTCCACCAGGACCTGCTGTCGTTCCGCCGCCGACAGCATGGACACGTCGGACAGCAGGGCCGAGGGACGGGCCAGTGACAGCAGCGCCTGGGTCCAGTGGCCCAATACGCGCTCCACCGCTTCCTTCGGGATGCGGTTCCCGTCGTAGCTCAGGATGAGCAACAGCTCGCTGCCCGGCATCACCAGGGCCGTAAGGGGATAGTGACTCGCTTCCGCGGCCTGCACGTCGCGGATGTCCAGCTCCGTGGAGCGCTTCATCACCGACTCATCGAGAGGGAAGTTCTCGAAGATCATCAGGGTGTTGAAGATGGGGGTGCCTCGCGGCATGTCGCTCCAGCCCGCCGCGGTGACCAGCGGCGTGTGCTGGTGCTGCTCGAGGGCCCGCTGCTGCGTCTGGAGTGACTGGAGCCAGGGCAGCACGGGCGCCTGCTCGTCGGGGAGCTGGATGCGCACCGGCAGCGTGGTGATGAGCATGCCCAGCATGCCCTCCGCGCCCGGAAGCTCCGGGGGACGGCCCGCCAGCGTGGTGCCGAAGAGGACGTCCCGCGTGGCGCTGTAGCGCGCGAGCACTAGGGCCCACGCCGCCTGCGACAGGGTGTTGAGCGTCAACTGGTGCTGACGCGCGAACGCCTGGAGGGCGGCGGTGTCCTCCGCCGACAGGTACAACCGGGTGCTCGCCATCTTCGCGGGCTCGCCGGGCCGCGCGGTGGACGGCTGCTCCGCGGGGATGGGCGTGGGGACAGACAGGCCGGAGAGCCGGGCGCGCCAGAAGCGCTCGTCCTCGACGACATCGGTCTTCTGCAACCACGCGATGTAGTCGCGGAACGGAGGCCTCGCCGGGGGCGTGGGCGTCGCTCCGGCCCGGAAGGTGTCGTAGAGCCCGAAGACCTCCTGGAAGAACAGGCCGGAGCTCCAGCCGTCCAGCAGCAGGTGGTGGTGGTTCCAAATGAAGCGCCAGTGCTCATCCGCCAGCCGCACGCCCACCATCCGCATCAGCGGGGCCCGCGTCACGTCGTAGCCGCGCGCGCGTTCGGCGGCCATCCGCCGCTCCAGCCCGGCCTGCTGCTCCTCCGGGGACAGGTGCCGCCAGTCGAGCTCCTCGAAGGGCAGCTCCGCGTGCGAGTGCACCACCTGGAGGGGGGCCTCCAACTCCCGCCACACGAAGCTGGTGCGCAGGATGGGATTGCGGTCCACCGCCGCCTGCCAGACCTTGCGGAACAACCCGATGTCCACCGCCGAGTGGATCGACCAGGAGCGCTGCTCGAAATAGAAGGAGGACTCCGGCGTCGCGAGGACGTGGAACAACATGCCCTGCTGGAGCGCGGAGAGCGGGTAGAGGTCCTCCACGGTGGGCCCCTGCGAGGCCAGCAGCCGATCCAACGCGGGCTGGGAGAGGCGCGCCAGGGGGAAGTCGCCCGGCGACCTCCGGCGCGAGTCCTCGGAGTGCCGCCCTTCGATGAACGTGCGCAGGGCCGCGACGAAGCGCTGCGCCAGGGCTTCGAGCGTGGAGGCGTGGTGCAGGTGGTGGCTGAAGCCGAAGAACATCCCCAACCGCCCGTCCCGCACCGACCCGGACACGACCAGCGGGTGCGTCCGGCGGGCCTGGGGGTCCACCGTCGTGCCGACGGGATCATTGCCCAGGCGGAAGAGGGTGCTGTCGTCGGACGCGCCGTACGCATGCCCCAGGTAGTTGAACGCCACCTGCGCCCGGGGGAAGGCGGCCATCCGCTCCCGGACCTCCGGGGGACCCATGTGGCGCAGCAACCCGAAGCCGATGCCGTGGTCGGGCCACTGGCTCAGCGTATCGCGCACCGCGCGCAGGCTGTCGCCCGGGGTGCCGCCCTCGGGCAGCCGCAGCAGCGCGGGCGTCATCGACGTGAACCAGCCCACGGTGCGGGACACGTCCGCGTCCGCGAACAGGTCCTGCCGGCCATGGCCTTCCACGTCGATGAGCGCGTCCGACTGGCCGGTCCACTCGCGCAGCGCGATCGCGAGCGCGGTCAACAGCACGTCGTTGATGCGCACCCGCCAGCCCGACAGCGTCTCCTGGAGCAGCAGCCGGGTCTCCTCCGCGTCCAGTTGGACGGAGACCGACCGCTGCGAGCCGTGGACGTCGGGACCCGCCGAGTCGACGGGGAGCGGGGCGACCTTCAGGCGCGCTTCGTCCAGCCACAACGCCGTCTGGGCGTGCAGCGCGTCGGAGAGGGCGTGGGTCTCCAGCCGGCGCGTCCAGGACAGGAAGGACGTCGTCTTGCCGGGGAGCACCGCGGGGCGCCGCTCAGCCAGTTGCAGGTACGCGGCCTCCAGGTCCTCGATGAGCACGCGCCAGGAGACGGCATCCATCACGAGGTGGTGGACGAGGAGCAGCAGGCGCTGGTCCTCCTGCGCCCCGAAGTGGAAGAGGGCGGCGCGCAGCAGGGGAGGCCGGGCCAGCTCGAAGCTGGTCTGGAGCCGCTCCGCCTGCTCCTCCATGGCGCGAAGACGGTCCTCCGGCGGGAGCGAAGAGAGATCCACCTGGAGCAGCTGGAAGGAAGCCTCCTCGGGTGAGGCGTTGTGCTGGCGCCAGCAGGAGCCCTCGCGGGTGAAGCGCATGCGCAGGGCGTCGTGGTGGCCCAGCAGCACCAGGAGCGCCTGTTCCAGGAGCGCCGGCTGGAGCGGCTGCCGGGCCCGCAGCAGCAGCGGCATGTTGAAGTGGTGGGCGTGTTCGGGATCGCCCTCCAGCAGCTCCCGCTGGATGGGCGTCAGGGGGACCTCGCCCACCACCGGGCCCTGCTCCGCCTGGGTGCCCGCGCTGACCTTCGCCACGTTCGCCAGCGCGCCCAGGGTGGGGTGCTGGAAGAGGTCGCGCACGGAGAGCCGCACGCCGGCCTGACGCGCGCGCGCGACGACCTGGATGCTGATGATGGAGTCGCCGCCCAGGTCGAAGAAGTTGTCGTCGACGCTCACGCGCTCGACGCGCAGCACCTGGGCCCAGATCTCCGACAGCCGCTGCTCCATCTCCGTGCGGGGCGCGACGTACTCACGCCGCGAGGCGCGCACGCCCTCGGGGGCCGGCAGGGCCTTGCGGTCCAGCTTCGCGTTCGCCGTCAGCGGCAGGGCCGTGAGGGGCACGAACGCCGACGGCAGCATGTACTCCGGCAGCCGCTGCTCGAGGAACGTGCGCAGCACGGCCGGGTCCAGGTCCAGGTCCTCGCTCGCGACGAAGTAGGCGACGAGCCGCTTGTCGCCGGGCACGTCCTCGCGCACCACCGCCACGGCCTCACGCACGTACGCGTGCGCCCACAGCGCGGCCTCCACTTCCGCCAGCTCGATGCGGAAGCCCCGCACCTTCACCTGGTGGTCCACGCGGCCCAGGAACTCCATCACCCCGTCCGGCCTCCAGCGCGCCAGGTCGCCGGTGCGGTACAGGCGCTCGCCCTGCGTCGCGGAGAAGGGGTTCGGCACGAAGCGCTCGGCGGTCAGGTCCGGACGCGACAGGTAGCCGCGCGCCAGGCCGTCACCGCCGATGAAGAGCTCGCCGGGAACGCCCGGGGGCACCGGCTGCCCGTGCCTGTCCAGCACGTAGAGCTGCGTCTCGTTGACGGGCCGTCCCAGGGGGATGGACGTGCCCACCTGGGCCGCGTCCGTCATGCGGTGCGTGGAGGCGAAGACCGTCGTCTCCGTCGGGCCGTAGCCGGCGCTGACGGTGATGCCCAGGTCCGTCAGCACGCGGCGGACGTGGTGCGCCGGGATGACGTCGCCGCCGGTGAGGACCTGCCGCATCCCCCGCAGGGCTTCGGGCTTCAGCTCCGCCACCTGCGCGAAGAGGCCCGCGGTCAGCCACATCGTGGTGACGCCATGCCGCTGGAGGACGCTCTCCAGCAGCTCCAGGTCCGACACAGGGGCAGGCGGGAAGACGACGAGGCGTCCGCCGAAGAGCAGCGGGGCCCAGATCTCCAGCGTGGAAGCGTCGAAGGAGATGGGCGAGATGAACAGGAACGCCGTGCCCGGCCCCAGGTCCGCGAAGGACGCGCCGTGCAAGAGCCGCAGCACGTTGCGGTGCTCCACCGCCACGCCTTTGGGGCGGCCGGTGCTTCCGGAGGTGAAGTCCACGTACGCCAGGTGTCGCGAGTGCGTTCCCGCGTGCACGGGCGTCGTGGGCCGCCCGTCCAGTCGCAGCTCCTCCACGAGGAGGCAGGGCAGGAAGTCATCCACCGCCAGCTCTTCGCGCACCGCCCGCGTCGTCAGCAGCAGCCTGGGCGGCGCGTCCTCCAGCATCGCGGCCAGACGCTGCGCCGGGTATGCGGCATCCAGCGGCAGGTACGCGCCTCCGGCCTTGAGGATGGCCAGCAGCGCGACGATGAGCTCCACCGAGCGCTCCAGGCACACGGCCACCAGCACATCCGGCCCCACGCCCTGTTCGCGCAGCAGGTGCGCCCACTGGTTCGTGCGCGCGTCCAGCTGGGCGTACGTCAGCCGCGTGTCCCCGAACTCCAGCGCCACGGCGTCCGGACGGAGCGCCGCCTGCGCCATGAAGAGGTCTTGAATGCTCGCGTCGCGCGGGTAGCCGCCGCCCGTCGCGTTCCACTCCACCAGCACCCGCTGACGCTCCGCGCCGACCAGCAGGGACAGCCGCGAGAGCGGCACCTCCGGATTCGCGACGACCTGACGCGCCAGCTCCACGAAGTGCCCCGCCATCCGGGCCAGGGTCGCTTCGTCGAAGAGCGCGGTGGGGTACTCGAAGCGGCAGGAGAGGCCCGCGCGGTTCTCCCAGACGTCCAGGCCGAGATCGAACTTGGACGTCCCCGTGGAGACCTCCACCGGGGTCAGCTCCAGCGACGGCAGCTGGGCCTTGGCATCCGGCGTGTTCAGCACGTTGAGGACGACCTGGAACAGCGGCGTGCGGCTCAAGTCCCGCGGCAGGCCCAGCGTGTCCAGGATGCGCTCGAACGGTGCGTCCTGGCGCGCGTAGGCCTCCAGCGCCTGGGTGCGCACGCGGACCAGCAGCTCCACGAAGGAAGGCGTTCCCTCCTGCCGCGCGCGGAAGGCCA
This sequence comes from Corallococcus sicarius, assembly GCF_003611735.1. Lineage (GTDB taxonomy): Bacteria > Myxococcota > Myxococcia > Myxococcales > Myxococcaceae > Corallococcus > Corallococcus sicarius. The sequence goes on from NZ_RAWG01000009.1 coordinate 74,454, forward strand.
GCGTGTTGACGAAGCACCCCAGCAGGCCCTCCACCTCGGGACGCGTGCGGCCCGCGAGGGGCGTGCCCACCACGAAGTCCTCCTGGCCCGAGTAGCGCGACAGCAGCGTCTGGAAGAGCGCCATCATCACCATGAACGTCGTGGCGCCCTGCTTGCGGCCGAGGCCCAGCAGCGGCTCCGCCACGTCCGCCGGGAACTGGAAGCGGTACTGCGCGCCCTCGAAGGACTGCTCCGCCGGGCGCGGCCGGTCCGTGGGAAGGACGAGCGTGGGAGCCCCGAGCAGTTGCTGCTTCCACCAGCCGACCTGCTCCTCCATCACGCCGCCTTCGAGCCAGTCGCGCTGCCACACCGCGTAGTCCGCGTACTGGATGGGCAGCGGCGGCAGCGGCGACGACGTCATGCCCGCGCTGTAGGTCGCGTAGAGCACCGTCAGCTCGCGCGCCAGCACCATGGTGCACCACGCGTCGGACACCGCGTGGTGGAGCACCAGCGCCAGCACGTGCATCTTCGGCTCCACGCGCACCAGCAGCGCGCGGATGACGAGCTTCTCCAGGTCGAAGGGGATGAGGGCGTGGGCCCGGCACAGGCGCGCCAGCTCCGCCTCGCGGGCCTCGGGCGTCTCGCCGGCCACGTCCACCTGCGCCAGGGGCAGGCCCCGCGCCGGGTGGATGAGCTGCACCGCGGTCTCACCCTCCAGCGAGTACGTGGTGCGCAGCACTTCGTGCCGGGCCACCAGCTCGTCGAGCGCGGCCTGGAGCGCGGCGACGTCCAGCTCGCCCGTCAGGCGGAACGTGGTCGCGTTGTTGTACGCGCCGCTCTGCGGCTCCAGCTGCTGGATGTACCAGAGCCGCTGCTGGGCGAAGGACAGCGGCAGCGGCCGATTCCGGGGCACCCGGGGGATGGGCGGCGGGGCGCCAGGCACGCTCGGGGC